>JACZRH010000358.1 GCA_022574815.1 Planctomycetota bacterium
GCGAAAATGGTCCTGCTTCGTCGCGACGAAGACCTGCGTCTTGAATTGCAACCGCCGAAACGCCGACGAATGTACGATGCGCTGCCGATCGAGCGCGAACGGCGGCAGGTCGGATTCAAACGGTTCCTCGTGTTCGCGCGTTAGACCGCCCTCACTTGTTGGACGAATTGAGACGTATGCTCGGGAGCTGAACATTGAAGGGACTGGCTATGAAACCAGGCCTTGGGGTCGCGGGCGCCAAACAGGCCGATTCCAGGACCTGGGCGGCGTTGCCCCAGGTAACGTCGAGACCATTCACGAGCGTCAAGGGCGGTGCGTGAAGGGACTTTCGCTGCGTGACCCAGACGTTATGACGCGGATCGGCTCGGACTTTCAGGGAAGTCCACCCATGGGAACACGGATCGTGCTCGCCGTTCGAGTTTACGGGTGGCCTATCGATTCTTGACGTACGCCCGAAGTACCGGATCGAAACCCACTTCGGCGCTAGCACATCCCAGCGCCTCGCCTCTGTCACGTGCCCGCAGTATTCGCAGGTGAGTGTCAGGCTGCTGACCGCGACACCCCGAGGAAAAAAGCCATATCCGCCTGCTGCCAGAAACAACGCCGCGGCTCCGCGAAGCCACCAACGTCGTCTCCGCCAAGATCGGGGCACCAGTGCGTACGACTTCCGGTCTCTCGGGTCAAAGCCACGACCGCATTCGGGGCACCGTTGATCCGGCAGCCCGTGAAGCAAATAGTCGCAACACCGACAGCACGCACCGTCCGGTAGCACCGAGACGACGTGCGCGGGCGTAGCATGCTGGTCGCTGGTCGCGGCGGATCCTGGAAGAACATCGGCCATTACGCACCCACCCGGGTTGTCGAGCTATTCGGACCCCATTGGTTCGAGCGTCGCAATCGCGATCGGGCTGAAGATCACCCAATCGTCGGCCGGCCCTTCATTGCCGTTGCTGTGCCAACCCAGGAAGAGCGACCGTTTGGTGACGAGCATCAGCTCGGGATGGCGCACCTCGAACCGCCGACCATCGACCAGATGGATAACGAACGCCTCGAACGGCTGCGCCCGAAGCAGCTTGAGAATCTCGCTGGGGTCCATGCACGCCGCCTCGACGAGCTCGAATACACCGCGTTCACCGTATGAGAGTATACGGCCGCTGTCGCGATTGTGTCAACCGCATTTCGGGTTTTGTTCGTGTCTCTCCACGGCCTGGAGCAACCGCTGAGCGGCCGAATCCGGCTCGTCGGCGGCAACCACCGCGGCACAAGCGCACACACTGCTCGCGCCGCATTCCATGAGCATGCGAGCATTGTCCGGCGTTACGCCGCCGATCGCGACGAGCGGGATCTGCGTTCGCGCCGACGCTTCGCGAAGCGTCTGCGGCCCCGCAATGTGATCCTGCGGCTTGGTGCCGCTGGCGAACATCGGCCCCACCGCGATGTAGTCCGGCCCTTCGGCGACGGCCGATTCGAGTTGCGCGAGCGTGTGCGTGCTCATGCCGACGAGCCGCTCGGCCCCCGCGATGCGCCGGGCCTCGCGAACCGCCAGGTCATCCTGCCCGACATGCACGCCGTCGGCCGCGGCGAGCCTGGCGATGTCCGGACGGTCGTTGATGATGAGCAGCGCGTCGTGCTTTCGGGTCAGCTCGCGCAGCCGGCGGGCGCGCGAGAGCAACTCCCGATCCGCGATTTCCTGCTCCCGCAATTGAAGACAACCCGCCCCGCCGCGCAGCGCCGCCTCGGCCGTCTCGAACCAGGCACCGCGGCACAGCCGCTCGGTGATGAGCACGTACAGCCGCACGGCCCGGATACGCGCCCGCACGCCGCCGCGCAACGCGATCTGTTGCTCGAGCTCGTAGGCCTCGTAGCGAATGCCTTCGACGATCGCGGCAACGGCGGGCGCGGTCCGCTTGGTGTGCTCGGCGATGACGCGGGTGGCCTCGCTCAGTCGGCCGAAGGCCGCCGCGACGATGTCGTTCGTCGAGTCGCGCCGCAGCTCGGACGCGGTTTTCATGTCGCGGCCGACATCCCCGACGATATCGCGCGCCGTGAGCAGCTTGTCGCGCCCCAGCGTGTCGATCACCTCGCGCAGAGCGTGCCGGGCGTGCTTCGCGCGCCGCACGGCGGCGGCGTCGTCCAGCGCGAAGCGGGCGTGGTCTTCGATCACGCGCAGCGCCTCACGCGCCCGGTTGAGATTGGCGTCGATGATGCGCAACCCCTCGTCGTCCACAACCAAACTCCGATCTCCTCAACGCGCGCCCGCCCCGTCGCGACAGAATGGCCGACATCTGCAGTCCCGCACGCACCGCACCAAACACCCGCCCTGGTCAGGCGTACGACGTCACCTCTCGAATCAGATACCAAGCCGCAACGACCACCGGAATCGCGCTCAGCACGACCGCCCACATCGCCAGCGTTCGCCCCACGCGGTGCTTGCGCCGCCCTACGATCTCGCAGATGCCGATCACCAGCAGCACGATGCTGAGCTTGAACAAAGCCATCCCCGGAATCCCCCAGCGCTGAATGATCCAATCGGCCAACGGATTCACTTCGGCCCCGCGCGGCTCGAGCCCGAGCAGGTCGTCTTTCTTGTCCGGGTCGAATCCCTTCACGAACAAGTCCGGGTGAATAATCAGGTAGGTGAACATAATGTCGAGCGCCGCCAGGAAGATGTACCAGACGTACACCTTCGGGTACAGCACCGCCTGTCCCAGACCGAATCTGCGAGGGCTGGACGCCTCAGCCGGCAGCGAATCAGCCTGTTCGCCCACATGCGATCGGGACGGGCCGCGCTCTGCCGTGTTTGGGTTTTTGGGATCATCCGGCATCGGTGCCTGCCTGAAGCCAATGATACCGGATTGCCCGTCGGCATGGGTTCTCCGCACAAGCGATCGGGAACCACCAAGCGAACCAAAGACACCCAGGAAAACCTGTCTTGGGGATCTTGGTGTTCTTGGGGCTCTTGGTGGTCTGATCCACCATCAACAATGCTGGAGCAGATCTTCGGCGATCACTCGACAAAAAACGTCTGCTGGACGAGCGTCACACTGGAGGGCAGACAGGAGCTTACCGCCGAGGCGTATTCCGACAGGTCGCCCTGCGCCGCCGCCGGCGGTTCCTTGCTGTTGAGGCATTCGAGCAGTTCCACGGCATCGTCGCGATAGCCGGGTAGGTCACTCGGTCGCCGCGAGGATGCCAGGACCAGCAGTTGTTCGACCGGCGGATCGTTGGTCACGTTCCAGGCGATGTCGAGCGGGCCCTCCGGATCGAGCTGGGCCCGCGTTTTCCCCTCGTCGTCCCACTCGTGCAATTGCCAGAGCAGGCATTGGCAGGTTTCATCCCAGGCGCGAAAAACGGCCACGATCAGGCACGGCTCTTCGGCCGTGGCCGGAAAGTGATCTATGCGGCGCGCGCCTTCGATCGCCTGACCCGGTTCATGGCACACGGAAACAGGAATGCCGCGAAAATCGACCGGCGCGAGCGCGGCGACCCGCCGAACCGCCTCCGTCTTCGTTTCCACACCGCGCAGCACACCGAATGCCAGCACAAGGCCCGCTGCGATCGCCGCCACGCCCTCCGCTACCCGCCGCACCAATCGGCTGCGCTTGAGAGTCAGGAACAGCGCACTGGCTGCGAACTTCTTCAGCACGCCGTGTCGGTACTGATACGCTTCGTTGCGAGAATCTTCGCGATCGGGCGACACCCGGCTGGGCATCCCCATCGACGCTCGGTATTCGGTC
>JACZRH010000068.1 GCA_022574815.1 Planctomycetota bacterium
ATGCCTGTTTCATTACCGTCCCTCCTCGCCGTCAAAACAACAGAAATACGGCTCCGAATCGCGCCCCGCGCCATAGCCCCCGACGGCGAAGAGGCGGTCCTGCGGATCGCTGCGGTCGAAGACCCGCCGGCCTTCCACCCAGGTCTCCAGGATTTTCGAATACACGCTCAGCGGGTCGCCGCTCAGGAGGATGAAGTCCGCGTCCTTGCCCGCCGCCAGCGAGCCGATGCGTCCGCCGAGGTCGAGCATTTCGGCGCCGGAGAGCGTGACCGCCCGCAGGGCGGCGGGTCGCGACATGCCCGCTCGCACGCCGAGCGCCGCGCTGCGCAGAAAGATGCGCGCGTCGGTGATCCAATCGTCGGTGTGATACGCGACCTTGACGCCGGCCTGCTCCAGGATCGCCCCGGTCTTGAACAGCAGGTTCACGGCCTCGAGCTTCCCGCCGGGGCTGTCGAGCACGATGATCGAGCACGGCACGCCGGCCTTGGCGATCTCGTCGGCGACCTTCCAGCCCTCGCTGACGTGGTGCAGCACGACGCGGAAGCCGAACTCCTTGGCGAGCCGCATGACGGTCATGATGTCGTCGTGGCGGTGCGTGTGGTGGTGGACGATGCGCTTGCCTTCGAGCACCTCAACCAGGGCCTCCATACCGAGGTCGCGCTCGGGCATTTTCTCCGGATCTCCCGCGGCGCGGGCGATCTTGTCGCGGTACTCGCCGGCCTTGACGTATGCCTCGCGAACCAGCGCCGCGGACTTGCCGCGCGTGCCGGGAAAGGGCGGGTCGCGCCGCGAGTTGGTCCCGTTGGCCATTTTCATCCCGCCCAGGATGCGCCCGTCGGCGCCGCGATAGGCGAAGTCCTCGATCGTCTTGCCGCCGCGCAGCTTCACGTAGATCGTCTGCCCGCTCATCAGATGGCCCGAGCCGGGCATGATGTTGACGGTGGTCAGCCCGCCGGCGACGGCCCGCCGGAACCCCGAGGAGCGCACGTTGGTCGAGTCGTACACGCGCACCTCGGGCTGAATCGGCGCCGAACCGTCCGCGCCGCCGATGCCGCCGATGTGGATGTGCGTGCAGATCAGTCCGGGCATGATGACCTTGCCGGTCGCGTCGACGCGCTCCGCGCCGGCGGGAATCGCAAGGTCCCCTTCGGCGCCGACCGCGGTGATCTTTCCGCCCTGAACGATCAGCACGCCGCGCTCGATCTCGTCGGCGTCGATCGGGATGATCTTCGCGCCGACGAATGCTATCGGCGTGTCCTGCGCCGAGAGCGCGACGGCCCCGAGCGACAGGTGCAGCCCGAATGTCCAAGCCATTACGTATCGCAACGCATTTCTCCTTCGATGAGAGTTCGCCCGTTCGTGAGCGCGACAATGTACACGAAGCGGGACCGGGCGGGCAAACCGGGTGCCGCGGTCGCGGAGGGCGTGGGCGCCCCGGCGGCGGACAATCGGCAGATCAGACCGGCGCGACGCCGATGCTCTGCAAGGATGTTCAACTCGCGTCGCGCGCGGCGATCTGCGTCGTCTCGGGCGGCGGCTTGGTCTGCGCGGCGATGCGCGCGAGCAGGCCGCCGTTGATGTCGAGCGCCGCGTGGAGCAGCATCGCGGGCCACAGCGATCCGGAGAGCAGGTACAGGCCGGCGCAGATGAGCCCCACGGCGCCGGCTTTCAGGGCACCCGCACGGCCCTGGTAGGCGTGGCCGAGACCGAAGAAGAGCGTCGAGCCGGCGACCGCCAATGCCAATCCGGCAAAGTGCGTGAGGTACCAGATGAGCAGGCCGCGAAACAACAATTCCTCACAGACGCCGGCCGTGATCGCGAGCAGAGTGAAAGTGCTCATCTCGGCGCGTGTTTGCGGGAGCAGGGCCGCGATCGGCTTGAGCTGTTCGCGCAGGTGTTCGCGCGCCTCGGCACTGCGGCGGGCGATGCGGAGTTGCCCGGCGAACGCCGCGAGGGCCAACCCCAGCAGTCCGACGCCCAGCCAGAAGCCCCAGCCGCCGGGAACGCCGAGCCCCAGATCCGCAAGCGGCCGGCCGACGGTCAGCCAGATCGCGAGTACGGCCGCCGTCGCGGTCCATTGGCGAATCATCGTCGCCCGGTAGGCCCGCACACGGGCCCGCGGCTGCCCGCAGGCGACGGCACGTTTGAGCCTCGGAAAGGCATAGAAGGCGTGCAACGGGAACAGGACGGCGATCGCGATCACGACGATGTGGTCGAGAATTCCCGGCATCGATGCTCCGCGACGAGGCTCCAAGAACGGGGACGAGTGCGGTTCGGCCGGCTATTCGTAGCGCAGGGCTTCGATGGGGTCGAGTCGGCTGGCGCGCCAGGCGGGGTAGAAGCCGAAGAACAGCCCGATCGCACTCGAGAACGCGATCGCAACCGCCGCCATCCAGTAAGACACCAGCGTCTCCCAACCGTTTTTGGCGGCGATGAACTCGGCGGCGCCCCAGCCGGCGAAGAAGCCGACCACTCCGCCGATCATGCAGAGCACGATCGCTTCGGTGAGGAACTGGCCGAGTACGTGCAGACTGTTGGCGCCGACGGCCATGCGCAGCCCGATCTCGCGCGTGCGCTCGGTCACCGAAACGAGCATGATGTTCATGATGCCCACGCCGCCGACGATCAGCGAGATCGAAGCGATGGCCATGAGCAGTTTGTTGAAGGACTGGGCGGCCTCCGCGTTGAGCTGGGCGGACAGGGAGCGGTCGATCAGCCGAAAGTCGTCGTCCATCTCGTCGGTCAGCCGGTGCCGCTGGCGCAGCAGCGCCCGAACCTGTTCCTTGGCCTCTGCGAGCGGGACGTCGTGTCGCGCGGCGAAAAAGATTGTCCCGGAGCGCTCGGTGCCGGCGACCTGCCGCTGGAAAACGTGCCAGGGGAAGAGGATCACGTCGTCGTTGTCGCGGCCCATCCCGCCCATGCCTTTGCGCGTCAGAACGCCGATGATCTCGAACGTGATGCGGTTGACGCGGATGGTCTGGCCCACGGGGTTGACGGCTCCGAAGAGCTCCTTGGCGGCCGTTTGTCCGATGCAGGCCACGCGGGCGCGCATATTCATATCTTCTTGCGTGAACAGCCGGCCCTGCGCGGCCCCCCAACGGCGGATGTCAAAGTAATCCGGGTTCACCCCGGTGCAGGACGTCTGGTAGTTGCCGAACGAGGAGACGACCTGGATGCTCATGCGGTTACTGGGGGTCGCGGCCCGCACCAGCGAGCACTGCTCCAGAATGGCGGCGGCGTCCTTCTCCGTCTCGGTCGAGGAAACCGCGCCCTGACGCCGAACACCGGAGCGCTGCACCCCCCAGAAGCCGATCATGATCCAGTCGTCGCCGACGGCATCGATTTCGCGGCGGACCTGCTCCTTGGCACCTTCGCCGACGGCGACCATCGCGATGACGGCCCCGACGCCGATGACGATGCCGAGCATCGACAGTCCGGTGCGGACCTGGTTTTTGGCGAGGCTTCGCAAGGCTTCGGCGAATACGGTAAGTGGGTTCATGTTCTTGCGAGGGTCCTGTGTCGTTCGGGGGCGGGCCGAGCATTTCCTGCGAATCAAGCCGCGTCGCTGGCCTCCCGGCGTTCGTCGGACATAATGCGGCCGTCGCGAAAGGCGATGTGCCGCTCGGCGTAGCCGGCGATCTCCGCTTCGTGCGTGACGAGCACGATGCTGATCTGCTCCTGCCGGCTCAAGGTCTGGAACAACGTCATGATCTCCGAGCTGGTCTTGGTGTCCAGGTTGCCGGTCGGTTCGTCGGCCAGGATCACGAGCGGGCCGGTGACCATCGCGCGGGCGATCGCGACGCGCTGTTGCTGTCCTCCCGAAAGCTGGTTCGGATAGTGCCGCAGCCGGTCGGCCAGCCCGACGCGTTCGAGCATCTCGTGGGCCCGCCGCCGCCGCTCACGCCGACCGAGTCCCTGGTACATCAGCGGCAGCGCGACGTTTTCAACGAGCGTCGTGCGGGCCAGCAAGTTGAAGGCCTGAAACACGAAGCCGATCCGATGGTTTCGCAACGCCGCCAGCTTGAAGCGCGACATCCCTTCGACCGGCCGGCCGTCGAACGCGATCGAACCCGAGGTGGGCCGGTCGAGGCAGCCGATCAGGTGCATAAAGGTCGATTTGCCCGAGCCGCTGGCGCCGGTGACGGCGACGAACTGCCCGTGCGGTATCGAGAGCGTCACGCCGCACACCGCCGGCACTTCCACGTCGCCGACGTGATAGATTTTCCAGAGTTCGCGAACGTCGATGAGCGGGGGCCGCACTACATCCGCCTCATCATGCGCCGCGGGTCGCCGCCCCCGCCCGTGCGGACCTGTTCGATGACGACGGCGTCGCCGACCTCGAGGTCGCCGGAGACGATTTGCGTTTGTGAGCCGTCGTTGAGCCCCAGCTCGACCGTCACCTCGTTCAGGCGGCCGTCGACCAGCGTGTAGACCCGCGGCTTGATCGCCTGCCCCCGCCCGGGGCGCCAGTTAATCTGCCGCGGGGTCCGGTTCGGATCGAAACGCAGGGCGGCGTTCGGCACGGACTGCACGTCTTCGGCCTTGGCGACCTCGAACAGGACCGTCGCGGTCATTCCCGGGCGCAGCGCGAGGTCCGGGTTATCGACGTCGATCAGCGTCTCGTACGTGACGACGTTGTCGGAAACCGTCTCGGCAAAACGGACCTGCGTCACGACGCCGCGGAACTTTCGGCCGGGGTACGCATCGACGCGGAATTGGGCTTCCATACCCTCGCGAACCTTACCGATGTCGGTCTCGCTGACGGCGGCGTTGACCCGCATCTTGCGTAGATCCTTGGCGATCGTGAACAGCGTCGGCGCCGACAGCGACGCCGCCACCGTCTGCCCCTCGTCGACGTCGCGCGAAATGACCATACCGTCGATCGGCGAGCGAATAATCGTCTTGGACAGCTCGATGTGGGCCGCTTCGAGCTCGGCCTCGGCGACGAGGATCTGTGCCTGGGCCGCGTGCAACGCCGCACTGGAGGCCTTTTCGCCGATCTTGGCGGACTCGAGCTCGAAGTTGGACGCCACCGATCGTTCGAAGGCCCGTTCAATCCGCTGGAGCTCGAGCGACGCCTCGGACAGCCGCGCCGCCGTCTCTTCGGCGCGAGCCTTGGCCACCGCGACCGACGCTTCGCGCTGCGCGATGTTCGCCTGAATGCGCTCGGTGTCGAGCTCGGCCAGGATCTCCCCCCGCTTCACCTCCTGGTTGAAGTCGGCGTACCACTTCACGACGGTCCCGCTCACCTGCGAGCCGACCAGAACATTGAGGAGCGGTTCCAGCGTGCCCGTCGCCGTCACCGTCGAGATCACCGTCGCGAGCTTGACCTCGGCGGTCTTGTACTGAACGGGCAATTCCGGCGTTTGCCAAGCGCGGTAGCCGAAAAATCCGCCGACGGAAAGCCCTGCCAGGAGAAAAAGTGCTAAGAACGTGCGCATGGTGCCTCTCTAGATCGATATCATTGCAAGGGCGCTTACTACCACGAGCGCGAAATGTTATACGTCATGCTGAGCGAAGCGAAGCATCCGGCCCAGCACCCGGCAAGATTTCTCGCGGCGCTCGCAATGACGGTGCTCAACATTTCTCGCTCCGAATAATAAGTGCCGCCGGAGCAACGGCGCGGCTCGCAGCGCGTCCGGCCGGAGCACAGTATTGTACCAGATTCGCCGGAAAGGCGGGGCGTGTTCGGGCCGCGGGGACGACAGAATCCGACCGGATCGCGAGCGAGCGCCGGCGGCCCGTTTTGAGTGCGAACCCGCCGGAGCCACGGTTGGTCTTCCGAAACCTCATCGCTATCATGGGGGCGTCAAGGAGGGTGCATCATGTTGCGAACCAATCGGGCTGTCTGTTCGCTCGTGGGGCTGGTCGTGACGGTCTCGGCCCGCGCGCAGATCACCACGACCGAAACCTTTGAGCAAGGCACCAACCCGGCCGGCTGGACTTTCGGAACGGGAAACGAGCGGATCGAACCCAACGGCGGCAATCCGGGCCGCTACCTGCACGACCCCGTCATTGATACATTCGCCCCGCGGCCGCGGACGGGCTTCGGTACACCATCGGTGTTCGTCGGCGATTATAGGACGCGGCAGGTCACCCGGGTCGGCATCGACCTCATCACCCATCGCGTCGATTTCTCCGCCGCCGGCCGGCCGCTGAGCGTCATTCTGATCAGCGACAACGGCACGCCCAACGACTTTCTGGACGACTGGGGCGCCTATCACATCGGCCCGCGCAACGTCCCGCTCGTCGGCGAGGGCTGGCTGTCCTATTCGTTCGACATCCCCGCGCAGGCGCCGACCTTGCCGGTCGGCTGGAATATCATTCTGTTCGGACCCAACTCACCGCCGAACCCGGACTGGAACGACGTCATCACCGACGTAGCCCAACTCCAGTACTTCTACGGCGACCCCACGCGTTTCTTCATCTTCCAAGTGTGGAACCTCGGCCTCGACAACGCCTCCATCACGCACGTCCCGCCGATCGCCGGAGACATGAATTGCGACGGCGTGTTTAACGGCGGGGACATCGACCCGTTCTTCCTCGCCCTCGGCGATCCGCCGGCGTACTCCCTCGCGTTCCCGAACTGCGACCCGCTCAACGGCGACATGAACAACGACAACCGCCTCGACGGCGGCGACATCGATCCGTTCTTCGAATGCCTCGGCGGCGGAAACTGCCCGTAACGCCTCGGCGCCGGAGGTTGCCCGTAGTCGCTGGTTTCTATCCGTTGGCCCGGCCCACGCTCGTAACGCGCTGGCCTTTTCACAGGCTGATAGCCTGTGCTACCCGCGGCAGCTACCGGTGCCGCTGCCCGTGAATGCGTGT
Source organism: Planctomycetota bacterium (assembly GCA_022574815.1). GTDB lineage: Bacteria > Planctomycetota > Phycisphaerae > UBA1845 > Fen-1342 > JACZRH01. The sequence goes on from JACZRH010000068.1 coordinate 6,829, forward strand.
GATCCGCCGGGGTCGGGGGGTTGTCAGAGTCGCTGAAGCGGCCGCGCTCGGCTCCGGTCGCCGGCCGCCACGGTGATTGACGGCCGAGGCGCGGCCCGGTCGTCGATCTATCTGAGGCGCCGCGCCTTTAGCCGAGCAGCGCCAGGACGTTCTGAGGCTGCGCGTTGGCCAGCCGCAGGACGATGGTGGCCGACTGCACCAGGATCTGCGAACGCGTGAGCCTGCTGGTCTCGAACGCGAAGTCGGTGTCGCGGATGTTGCTCTCGGCGGCGGTCGTGTTCTCGAGCGTGATCGCGAGCGCGTTGGCGGTCGTTTGCAGCGTGTTCTTCTGGAACGCGCCGATCCGGCCTCGCATAAACGAGACCTTGTCCTGGGCCTCGCGCAGAATGCGCTGGGCCGTCGCGAAGTTCTGCGTGTTGAGCGAGTTGGTCTGGCCGCTGGCCAGGCTGGCCAGGAAGCCGACGCCGGTACTGCCCAGGCTGCCGGTCGAGACCGAGTCGATCCCGATGCTCTCGAGGCCGGCCTGGGAGATCCTGGGCGAGATCATGAAATCGGCCCCGCCGCCGAGCACGTCGAAGGCCGTGGTGCCGAGCGTGGTTCCGAAGGTCGTGGTCAGGTCGATGTCGAGGCTGAGCGACCCGCTGCGCATGGTCGCGGTCAGACCCTCGGTCGTGGCACTGGTCCCGTTGATCCTTACGCCGGCATCGCGGCCGAAGTCCTTGGTGCTGCCCGCGTCGCCGCCCGTGACGGTGAAGCTCCCGTCGAGAGCCCGCACCGAAACGAACTCCTTGGACCCGTAGTCGGTGCTGCTGAAGAGCACCGTGTTCCCAGCGGTGTACGCCGACACGCCGGTGATGTCCTTGCTGCCGTTGACGGCGGTGACGATGTTGGCGATGGTGGTCATGCTGCCGAAGCTGAGCACTTCCGTGCCGAGCACGCCGGCGACTTCGACGGTAATGTTCCCGGCGCCGGTCGAGGAGCCGGTGAAGGTGAGCAGGCCGGTCTGGGCCGACTGGACCACCTCGACCACGACGTTGCGCGAGGAATTGTTGGGAACCTTGGCGCTGTTGACACTCACCGAGGCGATGTCGCCGCTGGCGACACCGGAAAGGTTGTAGGCGAACTCCCCGCTGAGCAGCTTCCGCCCCTGGAATTCGGTGGAGTTGGCGATGCGGTTGATCGAGCCGAGGATCGAATCGATCTGGAGCTGGTTCGCGGAACGCTCTTTCACGCTGATGCCGGCCTCGTTGGCGCTACGGTCCACGAGGTCTTCCAACTCGGTCAGCAGGTTGTTGATTTCGACGAGTCCGCCCTCGGCCACCGCGAGCACGTTGTCGGCGCGGGAGATATTGGTCAACGCCGCTCCGAGGGCCACTTTCTCGGCGCGCAGGTTCTCCGAGGCGATCAGGCCGGCGGGGTCATCCTTTCCGGAGTTGATGCGAAGGCCGGTGCTCAGGCGCAGCAGGCTGATGTTCAGGGCCGCATTCTGACCGTTGAGAATGCGGGCAGCGACCATCGACGGGATGTTGGTGTTGATTCGACTCATCGAACGCCTCCAAGGGCGACTCGGCTGGCTCCCCACAGGCTCGCGTGCGAGGCTGCCACTCGTAAATTCACGCGGTTGCGAGCCGCTGCTGGTCTCCTGGACCAGAATTGAAACTTCGTTGACAGAGGGGGGATCGACCCGCGAAGGGGGGGGCTTTAGTTAATTCGGACCGCGCCCGCGAACGCAAGCTTGGTGCCGGCCTCGGTTTCGCGCATGGACCAACTCTCCGATCCACCGGCTCGCGCAGGAGCGCGGTTATCGGGCGACGACCGCCTGGTCGTTTCCAGCAGTCCTACTTCTTCCGCGCGCTGGGACCGCGATCCGACGGGCGAATCCTACGGCGCGTTTCCGACGCCTATCCCAGTAGCCTTAGCACGGTCTGCGGCGTCTGATTGGCGATTGCCAGAACGCTGGTGCCGGCCTGGATGAGAATCTGATCGCGGGCCAGCTTCGACGTTTCGAACGCGAAGTCGGCGTCGCGGATGTTCGACTCGGCCGCCATGAGATTCTCCATGGTAATGCCGAGCTGATTGACGTTGGTGTCGAGCGTGTTCTTCTCGAAGGCCCCCAGCCGGCCACGAAGGACCGATACTTGTTTGAGGGCCTCGCTGACGATCTTCTGGGCCTGGGCGGAGCCGTTCTTGGTCAGCGCGTGGGGGCCGTCGGACTTGATCTGCGTGAGAAAGCCGATGACGGCGTTTCCGAGCCTGGACGCGGCGACCGAGGGTATGCCGAGGTTGACCTGCAAAGTGCTGGTGACCTGCGGGCCGACCTGAAACAGGGCACCGCCTTCGGTGATGGCGAAGGAGGTCGTCCCGAGCCCGAAATTGGTGGCCAGGCTCAGATCCAGCGAGAGCGTCGAACTCCTCAGCGCCAAGTCGTTGCCGTCGCCGATGGTCGCCGCCCCGTTAATCAGACCGGTGGCGTCGCGGCCTTCGTCGCGCTTGATGAAGTCGTTGGCGCCGGCGGTCTCGGTGAAGCTGAAGTTCAGGTTGCCCGAGAGCGGGACGACGGACGCGAACTGCCGGCTTCCGAGCAACTGGCTTTCGAGCACGACGCCCGAGGCCTGGTTGGACGTGTTGATGAACCGGGCGACGACACCCGTCGAGTCGCTGATGGTGTTGACGGAGTCGACGATTGCAGAGGCGGCGGTCCCGGACGGCCACCCGATGCTCGCGGCGCCGATGTTCCCCTTGATCTCGACGACCACGGGCTGCGTGAGCGAGCTGTTGGCGAAGTACAGCGCCGCGGGTTGCGCGGATTGCAGCACGTTCACGTTGACCGGGATGAAGCTGCGCGAGCCGAACTGGGCGCCCTGGATCTGGAGCGTGGTGACCACGTTCGGGTTCACGCCGCTGGTGACGTAGTCGAGCGAGCCGTCGAGCAGCTTTCGCCCGGCGAAAGTCGTGCTGTTGGCGATGCGCGTGATGCTCTCGATCGCCGAGTCAACCTGCAATTGGTTGGCGGCGATCTCGTCGTCGGATAGTGCGCCGCGGTTGGCAGCCTCGACGATGAGATCCTGAATGTCGTTCAGCAACGCCGCGACTTCGTTGAGGGCACCCTCGGCGGTCGCGATGATGTTGCTGGCCCGCTGAGTGTTCTCGATCGCCTGGCTGACGGCGCGCACCTCGGAGCGCAACCGCTCGGAGACGATCAACCCGGCGGGGTCGTCGGCCCCGCGCGTGATGCGCAGACCGCTGCTGAGTCGTTGCAGCGTGCTGTTCAACGCCCGGTATCCGGCGTTGAGATGTCTTTGGGCGACTATCGCCCCTACGTTCGTGTTGATTCGAGCCATTGGCCATCCTCCCTGAACGGTTCGTGGCTACGCATGGTGCAATGCGTGTAAGGATTCGTTGGACCTGCGATGACGGCTAGCGGCGTTTGCGCGCCGAGCGTCGAGGAACAGCGACTTCGGCCAGGTCGTCCGTGGTGACACCGGCCGCCTTGCGATTCTCGCGTTGAATCGCGTCGTAGACTTCCTTGCGATGCACGGGGATCTCGACGGGGGCCACAATGCCCAACCGCACTTTGTCTCCCCGGATGTCGACGATCGTAATCTCCACGTTGTCGCCGATCATGATGGATTCGTCTCGTTGTCTCGAGAGCACCAACATCCGCGGCTCCTTCCTTTGGTCTGCCTTCGCGCTCTGTCAGGACATCCGCAACAAGCTCTCCGCAGCGCGAACTACTGTTGCCGGAGTAGCGGTCGGCAAGATGAGCGGCGACCGAATCGCCTCGCCGCGTGAGCGTCGAGTCTCGGGATTTTCGCACACCCATGTTCATTATAGCCGACCTTTGCTCAAAAACTCTAGCGGCACCCAAGTAACTAAGCCGTCTTGGACACGGCCTGCAGCGCTTCCGTGCGCATCAACTTGTGGCGCGTTCCATAGCGCTTGTCGGAAAGCACGAGCTGTTTTCCAATCAGAGAATGGGCGCCCACGACCAGCGGTCCGAGCAGGTTCGCCGTCAGGGCTCCGTCCACCTTGTTCACGACCACCAGTACCTGACAATCGGACAGGTCCTCGAGCCCGAGCGCCTCGACGTCGTCCGCCCGGATCGGCACCGAATAGTCGGGCACGAACACGAGCGGATCGCATACGACGAACGCCAACGCCGGATCGTCGACCGATTGCAGCCAGAAGAACACCGGATCCGACGCGGTCTGCACCAGCGCAAAGCGCCGGTGCTTCGGGAACCCGAGCATCCCGCCCGGCAACGTGATGATCTTGCTGCCGTCGATGTCCACTTGTCCAAAACGAGTCGTTTCAATGAGCATCCTCTTGCTCCTATGGCTCCAGCCATTGCGGTTGGCCTGTCGAACGCTCCGACCTCCGTCGGTCGGTATTCGTCGCCACGCGGCAAGCCGTGCGGGTACGTTCGTCAAGCCGGGCCTCCGGCGCCGGCCCGCATCCCGCGGGTCAACCGGTTGTCGCGGCACGCACGAGCCACGGGGCGCGCCGCAACCTGTTGTTCGCTGCTCGTCCCTCCGGTTTCCTGTCGGCCCGTCCGGGGGCCGCTTCCCGCGCCTCAGCGCAGAAAATCGATCAGCGACAAATTCAGAATCCGCGACGAGGTGGCGAGGTTGGCTTGCAGGGCCGTTTGCAACTGCTGAAACCGAACCACCGCTTCGGCGATGTCCACGTCCCGGATATCGCTGAGGAGCACTCGCGCCGCCGACACCTCGTTCTCGATGCGCGATTCGCGCTCGACCATGTTCTGTGCCTGCGCGGCCATGCGCCCCTGGTGTTCCTGCATTTGCTTCAAGATTGCTTCGAGCCGGGTCCCGGCCATGGTGATCGCTTGCCCGTCATCCGCCAGCAGTCCGCCGCGCACCTCCATCAGCGCGGTGAAGGTGCTGTCCACCCGTTGCGGATTCACGTCGCGCCCCACCAGCCGATTCCCCGTCGCGGACACGTCCAGCCCCAGGCCGTCGATGGCCGGAGAGCTGTTCGCCCGCTCGATGCGCAGCGTCGCCGCTCCACTCGTGTTGTCCGTGATGATCAGCCCGTTGCCCTGCGTCGCCAGCGACGCCGTGAAGTTGCCGCCGCCGGCCGCATTGAACCGGTTGATTACATCCTGCAAGGTCTGCAGCCCGTCGAGGTCGACTTCGGTCACGGTTCCGTCGGCCGTGGTGATCCGCGCGTCGGCCCCCCCGGGGACCGTTTCCATCCCCAACCCGTTGTTCAGCGCCGTCAGTTTGGTGTCGGCGTTCATCGTGCGAATGCCCAGGTTCGCGGCGGCCGAACCGTTGTCCTCTCCGATGAACAGCGCCGCGCCGGAAACGAGATTGCGGACGTTGAGCGTGCGCCCGTTGTCGTCGATCTCGGCGTGGATGCCCATGTCGCTTTGGTTGAAGCGATTCAGGATGTCCTCGACGGTCAGCGCGCCGGCAAAGTCGAGCGTCGCCGATTCGACGCCGTTGCGAATCGCGATCCCGCCGGTCAACGCGAAATCGGCCCCGCCCCGCAGGGCCGAGAGCGGCGTGCGCGGGGTCAGCACGGGATCGAGGTCGGCGCCGTTCAAAGCGGGGCCGGCTCCGGTCACGGCGATGCCGAGGTCGCTCGCGCCCTGGTTGGCGCCGACGTCCGCGACGCTGATGTTCGTCGTCGCCGCGACGCCGGGAAGGGCGCTAAGCACGATACCCTTGGAGCCGAGCGAGGCCCGTAGCGCGGCCGGCATCTCGGCGTTGAGCTTGTCGATCAGGTCGCCCACGGTCGCGGCGCCGCGAACGTCGATCTCCACCTGCTGCGCCCCGTCGCTCACCGTCAGACGTCCCAGGCGGACGCCTGCGCCGGTCGTGCCGCGCAGGTCGCTGATGCGCGTTTCGGCGGTCAGCGCGGGGTCGAGATCGATCGATCCCCGGACGCCGCTCGAAACGGCCCCGAAGAACTCCTCGCCGGGAAACGTAAACGCGCCGCGCGTGAAGTCGGTCTCGACAATGGCATGTCGCCGGGCTGCGTCGCCGTGGAATCGAACCCCGTTGTTGATTTGCACGAAGGGCTGCTGGCCTTGCTGCCCGCTGAACAGGTACATATCGAGGTGCCGGCGATTGCCGATCGCGATCATCTGATCGATCATCGCGTCGACGACCACCGCGAGTGCGTTTCGTTCGTCGCGCGAGAGCGTGTCTCCGGCGGCCTGCGACGCGATCTCGAGCCCGTCACGGACGATGTCGATCGCGTCCTGCATCGCGGATTCGCCCGCCAGCAGCGCCGCGTTGGAGTCGCGCACGTTGTCGCGGACCTGTTCGAGGTTTGCCAGCCGCAGGTCGAGCGCCGCGGCACCCGCGGCGGCGACCGGTTCTTCGCTGGGCGCCTGGAACTTCAGCCCGGTCGCGAGCTGGTTCTGCGTTCGGAACAGGCTCACCTGGCTCGAGCGAATCGTCGCGAGCAGATTGAAAGCTCGCAGATTCTCAGAGACGCGGGCGATATTGACTGAGGTAACTGACATCGTTCTGTTCCGGTTCCGCTCGTGCGGCCCCTTCCCTTTCAGCACCGCTACAAAGCCAGTGCGAGTACCTCGTCGGTCAGTCGATTGAGCACGTTCAGGTAGCGCGCCGCCCCCTGAAACGCCGTCTCGAACCTTGAAAGATTGATGGCCTCTTCGTCCAGGCTTACGCCGCTGATCGCCTCGCGCTGCGCCGTGAGACTGCTGAAAACGGCGTCGGAGGCTTCGAACTCGGTCAACGCCGCCGAGGCCGCCACGGCGACGCCGTTGATCGTGGTCGCGTGAAAGTCCTGAATCGCCTGGTGGTCGAGCAGGCTGCTGCGCATCTGTCCGAGCTCGGCCAACGCCCCGGCGTTGGCCCCGTCGCCGGGCGCCTGCGTGAGCGCCGCGGAGATCAGGCGGTTGTCGGCGCGGAGTTGGGGCGCGATGTCGATGCTCGAAGCCGAGGTTCCGACGAAAAACGCGCCGACGCCCAAGGCCGCGAGCGCGCCCGACGTGTCCTCCGACAGCCAGAATTCCGAGCCGGCGCCCGCCGACAGGCGCAGTCGATCGTCGCTCGTCACGGAGGCGTTGAGGCCGGGGACCGCGTCGAAGGCGGCGGCGAGATCGCGCAGCGTGGTGTCGGCGCCGATTCCGTCGAGGTCGACCTCGATCTGCCGGGTAATGGTTTGGCCGGTCTCGGTGTCGCGCACGTTCACGATCAGCGTGCCGTTTTGCACGGGGAATTCGAGCCCGGCGCCGCTCGTATTCAGAGCCGCGTCGGAGTCGAGCGCGCGGTAGGCTCCGCTCAGATCGTCGTATCCGACCAGGCCGCGGCCGTTCGAGTGCACGCGGTTCACCTCGTAGATCAGCCCGCGCGCCAAGCGATCGAGCCGATCGATCTGGCCGACCAGGTGTACGTCGCGCGATTCGATGATTCCAGCCAGCCGCCCCTCGCGAAGGAAAACGGTCCCGTTGTTCTCGGCGAACCGCAGCGAAGCCAGCTCGTAGCCGTCCTGGAACACCCGCTCGGTCGTCAGCCCGCGCGAGCGTCCGAACTCGACCAGCGGCTCGCCTTCGATGTAGACGTTGACCGAGCCGTTTTCCTGTTCGCGCAGCGTGACCTGCATCAGGCTCGACAGTTCGCGCAGCAGTGCGTCACGCCGGTCGCGCAGCGCGCTGGCCGTCCGCTGCCCGGTCGCTTCTTCGGTAACGATCGTTTCGTTGAGCCCGGCAATCTCACCGGCCACCGCATTGGCTCGGCGGGTCGCGGTGATGACGGATTCGTTGGCCTCGCTGACGTGCCGCAGCAATCCGGTCCGCACGCGGTCGAAAGTCTGAATGAGGCGATCCGCGGCCGAGAGCACCAAGTTGCGAGTGGTCGAGTCGTCCGGGGCGCCTTGCAGCGCGGAGAACGAGGAGAACAAGTCGGCGAGGTGCGTCGAAACATCCTGATCGGACAGCTCGTTGTAGAGCGCTTCCACTTGGGACAGGCTCTGGAAGACGGTTTCGGAGCCGTCGCGGGACGCCAACGCGTCGCGCAGGCGAGCCTCGATTGCGCCATCGAAGTGCCGTTGCAGCGCGGAGAGCCGCACCCCGACGCCGGGCGACACTCCGCCCAGCACCGGGCCGCCGTGCAACGCGGTCAACCGCCCGGTCTGCCGCGTGTAGTCGCGGTTTGCGACGTTGGCGATGTTCTGGCCGACGACGGAGATCGCGGCCTGGTAAGCGGCCAGGGCGCTGCGACCAATTTGAAATGACGCGCCTAACAGTGCCACGATTATCCTACGGCATCGACCCACGATTGCTTGCGGGTCTGTTCGTGATTGCCATTCGGCCCGTACACGACCGACTCCAGCGTGGCGCTCGCGATGTCCGCGAACATGCCACGCACGTGTGTCTGCAGATTGCGTGCCACGAGCGCGGCGAGCTTGTTCTTCTGCTCGAGTGTCGTTGCCAGCTCACGCAAAGCCACGGTCCTGGCCCTCAAAATCGACGAAAACGGTTCGGGGATTCTCTCAGCGATTTTTCCGAGCCGCGCCGAGCAAACGCCTGGCCACTGCAAACCCTGCGCGAGGCGCGCAAGTATGGCATTGCGCGCCCGGCGGTGTTCCTGCACCTTTTCGAGCAGTTCGGCTTCACGCGCCGCGCCGCGGTGCATCGCCTCCGCGTCGGCCTCGCGCAAAGCGCTCAGCTTTCGGTCGGACTGCTCCACGAACTGCTTGAGTACGTCGTGCAGCACGGCGAGACAGTCGATCAGCGCCCGGCACGACGCCGAGAGATCGACGCCGCCGGCGTCAAGCTTGGTTGTCGCCTCGCGTCGCGTCATGCGTTCACCAGGGTGGATTCAGCCATTCGACTCGGGATGGCGTAGGCGCTCTGCACGGCCTTGCGGTCCGCCGCCGGCGAGATCGCACGCCGAACCAGTTTGGCCGACAACTTGCTCGTTATCCCGCCGGGGTCCGAGCGCGCGACGGCGTCGGCGATCCGAATGTCGAATTGCTCGCCGAAGATCTCTTCCGTGCGTCCCCCGCCGGCGAACTTCTGCCCGAAGGGCATCTTGCGCATCTCGGCCAACAGCGGCTTGAAGAACATGCTCGCGAGCAGCTTCGACGCCGTCTCCCAACGAACGGCCGGGTCGCTCGTGTCGGGCGTCCGGCCGAGCGCGGTCAACAGGTCGAAGCCCGGCGCGGTCTGCCCGTAGCGCCGCGTCGCCGGTTCGGTTGATGGCGAGATCAGAATGTCCGTTACGGCGCCCATCGTGTTCGATTACTCCGTATAGACCAACTGCGCGTGCAACGTTCCGGTCTGGTGCAGATGTTCGACCACCTCGACCATCTGTTGCGGCGTCAGTTTCAGCTTGGCCAGTGTGTTCAGCAGGTCCTGGAACCTGACGCCGGCGACTTGGTCCGTGTCGAGGCCGACCAGCCCCGAGGAGCCGCCGCCGCCGGCCCCGGTGCCGACCGCGACCGTCCCGAGCCCCGGGATCACGAGCACCGTGGGTGAAATCGTCACGGCGCCGGTGAAGGCGATCTTCTTGGTCACCGGATTGATGGTCACGCGCGCGATCTGCTCGGGCATGATGAACAGTGGCGTTTGCAGGACGCGCGCGATGAAGCCGGTCGAGTGCCGCATTTCCTGCGGGGGAATACGAACGCGGATGTTCTTCGGTCCGACGGCGTAGGCCAGCTCCGTCGCCGCGATGCTCACGCCGTCTCGATTGCCGGCGTCGATCTTGTTTTCCAATTCGTGGTTGATGGCCCGCACCACCACGTGCGCGAGCGGGAACCCGGCGTGCGAGGCCGTCAGCACCAGCGTGATGTGCTGGTTGTCGATGAAGTTGTAGTGAAAGTCCTCTTCGAGCGTCGCGCCGCGGCGGATGATGCCCCGCGTCGGGTTCTTTGGATCGGGGAGGTCGATTCGCCCGCCGGCCAGCGCGAAGATGCGCATGCTTTCCGGATCTTCGCGGTCGAACATCGCGTATTGCAGCGGCGTCGTGAGCAGTTGCCCGCCCGCGAGGCTCTTGGCGCCTTCGGCGGTAACGACCACGTCCAGCGAATCGCCTTCGCGCGCCCCGAATTCCGGGATGGTCACCGCGACCATCACGAGCGCCACGTTGGTGGCCACCTTGAGATCGTCGACGTCCAGGACCGGCTGCTCGTAGCGGCGGTGCAGAGCCATCAGGGCCCGCATCGTCGCCGGCGATTTGCCCCCGTCGCCCGTGCCGTTCAGTCCGGTGACCAGCCCGAATCCCGTAAGCTGATTGGTGCGCTGCCCCTTGAGCCGCGCGACGTCCTGGACCCGGACCTCGGCCGGCGCCGGCATCGGCGTCAGCGCGGCCGCCGCGACCAGGACGAGAATGTTTGCGTTGTTTCGTTTCACTACTGACCTTTCGATCCGAACTTGCACGGCGCCACGGCCCCTACAGCGGCCTCAGAAAATC
>JACZRH010000069.1:0-998 GCA_022574815.1 Planctomycetota bacterium
CAAGGTCGCGATCCTGCCGTTGGTCTCGAAAGCCGGAATGCCCGAGAAGGCGCGCGAGATTCACGAGACTTACAACGCCGACAAGAGCGCCGAGCGCATGGCGCTGCCTCCGTTCTTCGACATGCAGATCGACACGCTGGGCGCGGTGCTCTCCATCCCAGTGAACCTTCGCACCGGCACGCTGCACAAGGCCAAAATATGGACGGTCGCGCCGATCAACCTCAAGCGGCCGGTGTATGACGACCTGCTGGATGGATTCACCGCCGAGTGCGACTACTGGCAATTCGACGTGGCCAAGGCCTTTCCCGAACCGCCCGGAATGGAGCAATACCGCAAGGACCATCCGGGCCGCGGAAAGGAAGAGAAGGACAAGGACATCGAAACGCCGGCCCAGCCGCTGGGCGGCGGCTGAGCGAAACGACCGCTGCGAACCGGTCTCACTACGAAAACACGCAGACCCGCAGAAGTTGTTGAGCGCGGGGAGCCGCGGCCTTCGGGGCGGCGACGACGCGGCAGAGGGGCATGGGAGCCGGCGAAAGAGGCGGGTAGAATCCGCCCTACAAGGCTATCCTACTACTGGACTATTCCCGTCCATGCCAGATAATGTTTGTGTTCTCTCGCAGGTGGGCTCGGACCGGAATCACGGATCATGGCCACGGGGCAACCCCAATACAGCAAGATCGAACAGCAAAGCCAATCGGCCGCGAGCGGTGAGACCGCGCCTGGGCAGACCGAAGGACCCCTGCCGCCCGGGCTGAAGCTGGTGCAAACACGGCGGGGACACAGCGAGCCGATCACGCGGATAGCCTGGTCGCCGGACGGCGTGTGGCTGGCCGCGGGTTCCAATGCTGGGCACGTCCTCGTTTGGCACGAATCGTCCGACGATCCGGCGGCCGTTGCGCGGGCAAATAGCTCGATCCGTTGCCTGGCGTGGATCCCCGGCCTAGACGACGTGGGATTTTGCACTGACAAGTCGCTGAGTATGCTGAACGTGCGAA
>JACZRH010000069.1:1008-17199 GCA_022574815.1 Planctomycetota bacterium
GTAGGATGAATGTCGGGAGCGACCTGCGGGTCGTCATGTGGTCGCCGGCTGGCTACCAGGTCGGCGTCGCTTCCGGGGACGGTCTATTTGTTGGGAGTTGGCACGTCTCTGGCGAGTTGGACCCTGAACAACTTAGCGAGAACGCGCAATACCAATGCCTCTCATGGTCGCCCAGCAAACAATTGCTGATCAGTGGCGGACAAGACGGCGTGAAGCTGTGGAATGGAAGCAACTTTCGTCAACTGGTCGATTCACCATACGCTTCCGATCTAGCCTGCTCCAAGAAAAGCCGGCTCATCGCCTGTGCATTCCACGATCACTGGATCTGCTTGATTGACGCCGTACGAGGCGAAATTGTTCGAAAGGCCGATCTTGGGTTTGCCTGCAAGAACATCTCGTTCTCGCCCGACGGGCATTATCTCGCCACGGAATCCGAGGCTGCGGTTCATCTCTGGCGGACGTCCGACCTGCAAGCCGTGCCTTTGCCTATTACGGGCAGCTGGTCGGAGACGGGCACGGCCCGCTTCAATCCGAAACAGAACCTGCTGGCGACGCTCGACGAGGACGGACTCTCGGTTCGAATCTGGGAAGTGGATCCGGACAGGTTGTTCGCCGCAAAGAGGACGGTCCGGAGGCGTGCCGGGGATATCCAGCCCGAGAGTGTCCCGTCGACCGCCGTCGACCGCGCGGCTCCCACAAAAGTGGCGCCCGTGTCGACCCGCATGATGTCGGACGCGCCGGTCACGCGGGCCGAGGACGACCTGCTCGAATACGACGTCTACGCCGAGGCGTTGGCGGGCCTGATTGACAACCCTGTGACCGCCACGCCGCTAACCATCGCCATCAATGCCCAGTGGGGAGCCGGCAAGAGCACGCTGGCCGAGCTGATCAAACGCCGGCTGGAGGACAAACCGGCTGCCGGTGGGAGCGAGCCGCACGTCATTTGCGACTTCAACGCCTGGCTGCACGACGACGCCGGCAACCTGGGCACCGCCCTCGTCGCCACGGTCGCCCGCAAGGCCAACGAGGGTCGCCGCTGGCTGCGGCGCTTGTTCTCGCCGCTGCCGTCGGAATTCGCCTCGCGGAGCCGCCGCGGGCAGGGTCGCCGCTGGTGGTTCACTGTGGCGGTAGTCGTCGGCCTGGGCATTGGATTCTGGGGGCTGATCAAAGTGCTTCCGCCGGGCTCGACCGAAGGGCTGTTCAAGGCGTTCGGACTCGAGATTGATTTCACCAATCCGTCGACGCAGCCGAGCCAACCGGCGCAGACTGGCGGTATGACCGCGATGCTCGTGGGCATGGTTGCCCTGGTCCCGCTCATCCGCTGGCTGTTTCAAACGGCGTCCGCGGTAGCCGGGTTCGTGAGCCGCCCGGAGAACGACGCGAACACGGGGACCATTTCCGAAGTGCGGCGGCAACTTCACCGCCTGATCGACCAGGGCACGCCCAAAGGCAGCCGCTTCGTGATCTTCATCGACGACGTGGAACGCTGCCGCCCGCCCAAGGCCATGGAGGTCATGGAAACGGTCAATCAGCTCCTCAACCGCGAGCGGGTCGTGACGGTCGTGCTGGCCGACATGCCCATGCTGGCCGCTGCGGCCGACTGCAAATACGAGCAACTCGCTTTGAAGCTGGAGTCCTATCGGCACGGAGCGGATGCCGGCGGGCAATCGAATCGCAACTTCGGCCGGCTCTATCTTCAAAAGTTCGTTCAATTCCAGTTCGACTTGCCGGCCCTCTCCGATGATCGGCTTCAGCGCCTGGCGAAAGAGCTGACCGAAGAGGATGAGGAGCGGGCATGAGCAGCGATCCGCTATGGAAACTCACCCTGCGGTGCCCGTTCGGGTTCGCGTGGACCCGAGAGAAGGAGCCGCTCCGTGCCGCCCTGAACTGGACCGCCAAACTGCCGCGTTTGATGCGCCTGCCCGCCGCCCTGATGCTGGTTTTGACATACGTCTGGTGGACCTTGGCGATCGGCGCAGTGCGAAGCGGTTATCCGCTTCGCTTGCGACGCTACGTGTCCCCCCCGGCCACAGGGGTCGATGGGTGGCACTGGGCGACCGTCCCGTTAGCCGCGATCGCCGTCTGGTCGTCCATTGGGGGATTGTTTTATCTATGGGTCGCCCACTCTACGGAGACTTACTTTCCAGAATCGCTCATGGCCTTTCTCTGGCCGGTGCTTCTTCGCATCGTCGATCCGTTCTCGTCATTTCAAATGATCGCGGTGCCGGTGGCTTACATAGTTGCGGGTCAGACGCCAATGTTTCTGTCACTCTTGACGCAAGCAAGGTCGAAACGTCTGAGCGACGAGGATCGCGTGAAGCGGCTGCGGAGAGCGGTCGACGAGCAATACAAGCAGGCGAACGACGTCGACGAGCAGGCGCTCGACGAGTTCGAACCCGGCTGGGGCAAGATGGACGACGCCGTGCTTGCCGAGCGCCGCCAGCTCCATCTGGTCAACAAGTCGGATTTCTTCATTCAGGCCCGCGACACGCTACTCGGTTTCCTGCCCGCCTATCCCCGCCACGTCAAGCGCGTCCTGAATCGTCTACGGGTTCTTCTGTGGGTGGCTCACCGCCGGAAACTGTTCGAGCAGTCCGGGCTGACCGCGCCCATGCTCGGCAAGTGGGTAGCGCTCCAGGAGGGCTGGCCCGAGCTGGCCAACGCCATCATGCGCCGCCCGCAAGCCCTGAAAGAGATCGAAGCCCGCGCCGGCGACGCCGATTCCGATGCCGACGTGGATACATTCGCCAATCAGGTGCGCGAGCTGGCCCCGCTCGCCGCGGACCCGCAGGGGCTCAAGAAGTTACTCGCAGGCGAACCGCACCTGGCCGACGTGATTGACGCCCTGACCCGCTTCGAACCAACACCGCCCGAAACGAACACGACGAAACCCGCCGCCGCCGACTCGTAGGATCATGCACGGTCTAGGACGAAAAAGACTCCCGACCCCTTTTTCTCCTTTCGCGTTTTCATGCCGATTCGCAGGCGTTTTGACCGGGTGGACGCTGCCAGCCATACTGGCCGGCTTGCGAAGTGTGTTCACCATGCGGGTCAGGCATGAAGTTCGGCAACGGTCTACGATTCGATCGGGCGGAGTGCGGCGGCGCGCTGGGCGATCTGGGAACCTTCATTCCCCTGCTGGTCGGGATGGTCAACCGCTGCGGCTTGCAGCTCGGCCCGGCGCTGTTCTGCGCCGGCCTCATGAACGTGATCTCGGGGCTGATCTTTCGCATACCGATGCCGGTGCAGCCGATGAAGGCGATCGCGGCGATCGCGATCGCCGAAAAATGGGAGGCGACGCAAATCATGGTCGCGGGGCTGGGGACCAGCGTCGTCCTTCTGCTGCTGGCGCTGACGGGCCTGATTGACTGGCTCAATCGGACGATCCCCAAGAGCGTGGTGCGCGGCCTGCAACTGGCGCTGGGGCTGAAGCTGCTGATCGGCGGGTTCGACCTGATCGCGATGAGTTCGATCGACCACGAATCCTTGTCTCAGCGGCTCTTCGGTTGGGACGGCGTCGGGATGGGAGTCTTGTGCGCAGGGCTCGTGCTGGTCTTCTATTTTTCCAAACGTGTACCGGGAGCCCTGCTCGTGTTCGGCGTCGGTCTGGTCAGTTTGTTCGCGTCGCAGCCGGAGCTTTTGGCGCAGACGCAGCTCGGGTTCGCGTGGAGTTGGCCGGAGATGCCCTGGGGCAACGACTGGTCGATCGGGCTGCGAGGGGCGGTGCCGCAGATACCGTTGACCACGCTGAACTCCGTGATTGCGGTCTGCGCGCTTTCGATCGACCTGTTTCCGAAGCGCCCGGCCCGCCCGCGGCGCGTGGCTATTTCCGTCGCACTGATGAATCTCGTTTGCTGCCCGATGGGCGCGATGCCCATGTGCCACGGCTCGGGCGGGCTCGCGGCCCAGTACCGCTTCGGGGCCCGCACGGGCGGCAGCGTCGTCGTGCTCGGCGTCGCGAAGATGACGCTGGCTTTGCTCTTCGGCGGGTCGCTCCTGATCTGGCTACAGGAATACCCCAAGTCCGTGCTGGGCGTCCTGTTGCTCTTCAGCGGTCTCGAGCTCGCCCTCGTCTGCCGCGACCAGACCACCCGCATGAACTTCTTCGTCATGCTGATTACCGCCGGGGCCTGCCTCGCGCTGGACACCGCGATCGGCTTCGCGGTCGGCTGGATCGTGGCAACACTGCTGATTCGCGGCGTCTTCCGGATCGACCCGCCACCGACCGGGGATGCCTCGCCCTGATGCGAACTAAGCGTCGTAGAGTCGTGTAGCGGCGCGGCGCCGGTAGACACAGTGCGCCACGGCGTCGGAATCGCGCTCGTCGGCGTCGTGGGGCGCCGGCCGAATCCGTGACGCACTCGCCAACCCTGCGTGCCGCACCCGCTGCATTGACGACGGTGGCGAGCACCCTGATACTACGCGCGGGCACGAGGCGTTCCTTTTGAGCGAAGCAATGGACCACCGCGCGCGGGTGTACAACGACGTGTTCGAAATGCTCCCGTCGGTGGAGAACCCCTCGCCGCTGGTGCGCATCAACCGGCTGTGCCCGTCGCCGGAATTCACGTTGTACGCCAAGCTGGAGTGGATGAACCCGTTCGGGTCGGTGAAGGACCGGGCGGCGTGGGCGATGCTGTGCGACCTGGAATCGCGTGGCGAGCTGAGCGACGGCCGCGGATTGGTCGAGCCGACTTCGGGCAATACGGGCATCAGTCTGGCCGCGATGGCGAGTGCTCGTGGGCACGCCCTGCGGGCGGTGGTGCCGAGCGGGATCCCGCAAGAAAAGAAGGTGCTGCTGAAGATCCTGGGCGCCGAGCTGGACGTGGTCAGCGACGAGCTTTGCCCTTCTCCGGGCATGGGCGACGGCTCGATCAATCTGGCCAAGACGCACGCCAAGGCCCAGCCGAAGCGCTTCGTGATGCCGAACCAGTATGAAAACGAGCTGAACGTGCGGGCGCACCTGGAGACGACCGGGCCGGAACTCTGGCGGCAGACGGAAGGGCAGATCACGCATCTGTTTCTGTCGCTGGGCACCTGCGGGACGGTGACGGGCGCGGGCCGCTTCCTGCGTGAGAAACGGCCGGATATCAAGATCATCGCGGTGCAACCCAGCGAGGGGCACGACGTGCCGGGGCTGCGAAACGTGCAACAGCTCGACTCGTGCGAGCTGTTCGACCGCTCGCTGATCGACGAGATAATCGAAATCGACTACGAGCTCGCCTATGCGCGGGTGCTGGACCTGTGCCGCGAGGAAGGGCTGCTGGCCGGCCCGAGCTGCGGCCTGATCTACGAGGGCGCGCGGCGCGTCATCGAGAACGAGCGACGGGGGTTCGGCGTGATGATCTTCCCCGATAGCGTGTTCAAATACGTTTCGAGTCTGGTAAAGCACATACCCGAACTGGCCGTCGACGGGCCAGCCTAAAGAGAGGACATCAGCATGAGTGAGTACGCACACCCCGAAGTCCTGGTCGACACTGACTGGGTCAAGAAAAACCTCGGCAAGCCCGGCATCCGGCTGGTCGAAATCGATGTTGACACGAAGGGCTACGACGCCGGGCACATCCCCGGCGCGGTCGGATTCAACTGGGAGACCGAGCTCCAGGATCAGGTCAATCGCGACATCATCAGCAAGGAGAACTTCGAGCAGCTCCTGAGCGGCGCGGGCATCTCGCCCGATGACACGGTCGTGCTCTACGGCGACAACAACAACTGGTTCGCGGCCTACGGTTTCTGGCTTTTCAAGATGTACGGGCACCAGGACGTGCGGCTGATGGACGGCGGGCGGATCAAGTGGCTCAACGAGGACGACAAGGAGCTGACGATCGACAAGCCGGCGCCGACGCCGAGCACGTACAAGGTGACGAGCACCGACATGGACCTGCGGGCTCACATACCGCTGGTCATGGAGGCCTCGAAGAGCTCCAGCTTCAATCTGGTCGATGTGCGCAGCCCGGACGAGTACACCGGAAAGATCATCGCGCCGCCGGGTATGAACGAGACGGCGCAGCGCGGCGGTCACATTCCGAGCGCGAAGAGCATTCCGTGGAGCCTGGCGGTCAAGGAGGACGCGACCTTCAAGTCGGCCGACGCGCTGGCGAAGCTGTACTTCGAGCAGAAGGGCGTGGACAAGAACAAGGACTCGATCGCGTATTGCCGCATCGGCGAGCGCTCGAGCCACACGTGGTTCGTGATGAAGTACCTGCTAGGAATGCCGAACGTGAAGAACTACGACGGGAGCTGGACCGAGTACGGGAATCTGGTCGGGGCGCCGATCGAGAAGCAGGCGTAGAACGGGACGCACGGCCGGCGGGGCGCGTGCGCATTCCCGTTCCGGCGAATTGTAGGCCCGTCGAGCGCAATCCGAGCCCGAAGCGCCAGCAAGGGTTTGATGTACGAGCGCGCGGTCCACGCGGAACCCTCGCTAGCGCTTCGGGCTCGGATTGCGCGGCTTTTGCGCGAGCGGGAACTTCGTGGGAGTTCGAGGAATGTCGACAAGCGAATCAACGGCGCGTTCGTCGGTCGAGCGGTTGGATTGGGTGCGGGATGCGCACCAGCGCAGTCTGGAGCTTTTGGCAGACCTCTCCGACACGCAGCTCATCGGACCGCCGCTCGAGATCGTCAATCCGCTGCTGTGGGAGATCGGGCACGTCGCGTGGTTCTACGAGCGCTGGATCCTGCGGCACACGCTCGGCAAACGGCCGGTCCGCGACGACGCCGATGATTTGTGGGATTCGATCGAGATCTCGCACGACACGCGCTGGGACCTGGTGCTTCCGCCGCGAGAGAAGACGCTCGCGTACGTGAACGAAGTGTACGAGCGCGTGCTGGACCGGCTCGCGAGCCGCGCGTCGGACGCGCGCTTGGCGGAGTTCGTGCTGCTCGCGCTGTTTCACGAGGACATGCATACCGAGGCGTTCACCTACACGCGCCAAACGCTCTCGTTTCCCGCGCCCGAGATCGGGCTGGACGGATATCACGCGCCGGCCGCGAAGGTCCACGCCGCCGAGCGCGCCGAGGGCGACGCGCGCATCCCGGGCGGAGCGTTCGAGCTGGGCGCTCGCCGCGGCGGATCGTTCGTCCTGGACAACGAGCGCTGGGCGCATTCGGTGCCGATCGAGCCGTTTGCCATCGCGCGCGTAGCGGTGACGCAAGGTGAGTTCGCGCGTTTCGTGGAAGATGACGGCTACAAACGGCGCGAGCTGTGGAGCGACGTGGGCTGGAGTTGGGGCCAACGGGAAGATGCGGAAGCGCCGGTGTATTGGAAGCGCGACGAACGCGGACGATGGCTAAGTCGCCGATATGAGGTATGGCTCCCGCTCGAACCGGATCTGCCCATGCTGCACGTAAGCTGGTTCGAGGCCGAGGCGTATTGCCGCTGGGCGGGCCGCCGATTGCCGACCGAGGCCGAGTGGGAGCTCGCCGCCGCGGGCGAGCCCGCCGACGACGGGCGGTCCTTCACCGCGAACAAGCGGCGGTTTCCCTGGGGCGATCAGCCCCCCGGGCCGGAGCACGCCCACCTCGATTGGCGCAGCGGCTGGACGGGCGACGTACACGCCTACCCGGCCGGCGACAGCGCCTTCGGCTGCCGGCAGATGATCGGCAACGTATGGGAATGGACGGCGAGCGACTTCGCGCCCTATCCCGGGTTCGAGCCCGGCCCGTACAAGGAATACTCCGAGCCGTGGTTTCACACGCGCAAGGTGCTGCGTGGCGGTTGCTGGGTGACACGCGGGCGGATGCTGCGAAACACCTGGCGGAACTACTACGAGCCGCACCGCCGCGACGTGTGGGCCGGCTTTCGCACGTGCGCGCCGCGCGCGTAACGCCGCCTCCCCCGTGGCCGACGTAGAAGGGAAAAAGTGGTTCAGCCTTTGCCCCTGAGCGTGTTGAGCAGGCTGTGCCAGTCGCGGCGTTCGCGTGCGGGGCGGAACAGGGGGGCGATCCGCTCGGACGTCTGTCGAAGTCTTCGATAGAAGCCCGGCTCGGTCTCGGCGCGGATGAGCAGGTCGCGCAGCGCAAGCGTGTCGCCGAATTCAAAGTACCCCGGGTGCCTCGGCCCGAGCAGGCCGACGTTGCCCGCGACGCGGCTTGCGAGGATCGGAATGCCGAGCGTGGCGGCCTCGCCGACGACGTTGGCCCCCCCTTCCATCCGCGAGGAGATGACCATCAGGCGCGAGCGAGCCAGGCGGTGCAGCGTCCGGGCGCGCGATTGCTCGCCGATCCACTGGTAGCGGCCGTTGCGCTGCTCCTCGTCGCGTGCCCGGCTTTCCATTCGCGGCTGCAGGGCGCCGCCGATCTGGATCACGCGGATTCGCGAAGAGTCCGGCAGGCGGCGCGCGGCCAGTGCGGTTCGAAAGGGGTCTTTGACGGACCGCAGGTGTCCGATCACGCACACCTCGAAGGCGTCGCGGACCGGCGTCCGACGGCGCTTGGGCGGCTCGACGGACTGGTAGATGACGCGCGCCTTGCGGCGTGCCTCGCGCGGCAGCGCGGCGCGGCCCGCGGGCTGGAGCAGCACGAGCCGGTCGGCCAGCTCCAGGCTGCACAGCGCGGAGCGGTTTTTGGGCAGGTCGCGGTAGAGGTCGGTGCCGGTCAGCGCGACGATGAGCGGGCGCGTGGGATGCGCTTTGCGAAACGCTCGTACGGCGAGAGCGCTCTTACGAGCGTGCAGCGCGATCAGCAGGTCCACGTCGCGGCCGTCGTAGGCGGTAGTGACGCGCACGTTGTGCCCGAGCGAGCCCAGCACGTTTCGCCAGCGCTGGGCCGTCACGCGATTCCCGGTCCGCGAGCCGGGCGCGGCCGGTCCGACGATCTGGATGCGAAGCGGCATGGCGTTTGTTCGCAAAGGGCGCAGTGTCGTGTTATAGTTCCCGGCTCGATCCGGGCCGAAGGATGCGGGCCACAAGGGAGACCATAGATGATCGTCGCCGCTTATGCCACGCTGCTGGCGTGGCTTTTGCTCGGCGGGCTGCCTGCCGACGAGTTCGATCCCTGGACGCAAGAGTCGCGCTACGAGCTCGAATACCGCGTCGATCTCGCGGGCATCGCGGGCGAGGATGACCGGCGCGTGCGCGTCTGGCTGCCGACGCCGGCCGAGAACGCCTGCCAAGACGTGCTCTCGCGCCGCGTGGAGTCGCCCTGGCCGCACCGCGAGACGCGCGACGCGCGCGGAAACCGGTTCTTCTACCTCGAGCCGGAGTTGTCCGGGTCCCAGCCGGCCACGATCGTCATGCACTTCGAAGTCGTGCGACATCCGTCGCGCGGTCTCCGGGCCGCGGCGGCCCAGAAGAGCCGGATTCACGACCCGAAGCGGTTCCTGGGCGCGCAGCGGCGCATCCCGCTGGACGGCGCCATCCGCGATCTGGCCGTCGAGCAGGCGAACGGCAGCGACTCGGACACCGAGAAAATCCGGGCCTACTACGGATACGTCGTCGCATCGATGGACTACAGCAAACGCGGCGAGGGCTGGGGCAACGGCGATGCGATCTGGGCTTGCAACGCCAAGTACGGGAATTGCACGGATTTTCATTCGCTCCTGATCGGCATGTCGCGCAGCCAGGGCATCGCCGCGCGATTCATGATGGGCTTTCCCATACCCCCCGACAAGGAGTCCGGATCGGTGCCGGGGTACCACTGTTGGGCCGAGCTTTACGATCCGGCCCGCGGCTGGATCCCGGTCGACGCGAGCGAGGCGAAGAAATCCGGCAAGGTCGAGGCGTACTTCGGGCTCCTGCCGAGCGACCGCGTGGAGTTCACCGTCGGCCGCGACCTCGTTCTCAGCCCCGCGCAGGCCGGTCCCCCGTTGAATTACTTCATCTATCCGTACGTCGAGATGGACGGCCGGCCGGTCAACGGCGTCTCCTGGACGCTCCATTTTCGAAGACTGAGCGGCCGGGACCCGAAAGCCGATCTGGCACCCGAGTAGATGCAATTGCGGGCGGGACCCGCGGGCACTCCGCTGAGGGCCGGACCCGCAAGTCTGCTGCGCGGTGCGGTTGACCGGTCCCCAAATCTGATGTACAGGTGGCGCGCTCGCCACGGACGGTGAGGACGTACACCTCGGCGTGACGGCTTTACACGACGCCGTCATGGCCATCTACCGGCGCGGTCTAGATGGAGATGTTCCCATGAACCGATCGGCAACCATGCGCGTATTGTTGGGAATCGGTCTATCGCTGGCAGTGCTCGCGACGAGCGGTCGCGCGGAAGACGGTGCCTCGAAGGATCAAGCGTCCTCGAACGACCGCGTCGCGCGGCTGGAAGCCCGGCTCGCGGCGCAGCAGCAGCGCATCGAGAGGCTCCAGGAGGAAGTCTCGGCGACTTCCAGGCGAGATACGGAAGCGGCCCGATTGGACGTGATGCGCCGGCAGATTCGTGAGCTGCTGAGCGAAACCGAGTTTCGCGAGAGCCTGATGCAATCGACGATGCAGGCGGGCTACGAGGGCGGGTTCTTCATTCGTAGCTCCGACGAGCAGTTCTCCATGTTGATCAACGGGCTGCTGCAGTTTCGCTGGCAGCACTACGCCACGCGGGCCTCGAACCGCTACCTGAACCGCGGCGCACAGCGCGACGACCGCACGGGATTCGATCTGGCGCGGCTGCGGCTCGATTTCAGCGGCAATATACACTCAAAGGATTGGACGTATTTGATCGAACTCGAGGCCGACGCCGCCGACGGCTACGACTTCGTGCTCGGCGAGGGCTGGGTCAACTACGCTTTCTCCGACGCCTTCAACATCAAGACCGGTCTATTCAAGGCGGCCTCGACGCGCTCCAACCTGATCGGCAACGGGGCCATGCAGTTCGTCGATCGGCCGGTCGTGGACGCGGTCTACGGGCTGGGCTTCGGCGTCGGGATTCGTTTCTGGGGCAGCCTGCTCGACGACCGATTCGATTACTTCCTCGACCTGCTGAACTCGCTCGGCAGCGGCGAAGACTTCGCGATCGGGCGGACCATCACGCCCGACCCGGCCGAACTGGACAGCAACCCGGCCCTGGTGCTGCGCCTGGTCTGGCACGCGCTCGGCGATGAGCCCGGCGGCGATTTCGCCGACGAAGGCGACTTGCAGATGCACGAATCGCCGGCGCTGGACTTCTTCTTCCGCCGACCCCGACGGCGCGACTTCTTCCTCGGCTTGGGTGCCGCACCGTCTTCGGCGCGTTCTTCGCGAGGGCCGAGCGTGTCATCTGTCGTGTCGTCCGTCGGTTCGGGTGCGGCTTCGGCGGGTGCCTTGGTCGCAGTGTCCGGCTGATCGGCCGGTGCGGCCGACGCCGACTCGTCCGTCTCGCGCTTGTCGGAGGATCTTCGGCCCCGTCGCCGACGACGCTTCCGCTTCTTCTTCGCGGGCGCGGCCGACTCGGCGTCGTCATCCGCAGCGGCGAACCCGTCGGACGCACTCCCGTCCTCGTCGGGGTCGATCGCCGCGGCTTCATCGGGCACGTCGATGACCCACTGCTCGCTCGTATCGCCCTCCCACGGCTCTGCATTCACCTTCTTGGCCGCCTTGGGCAGGCTGTCGATCTCGATATCGGCGCCGTTGGCGTCGTAGGCGTAGAACCCGACGCGGTCGGTCGGCAGCGTCTCGCTCACGCGAACATCGACGTGCTTGTTGGCGATCTTTTCGAGCCGTGTGATGTTGTGCCGCCGATTCGAGAGCATTTCGCCGGCGACGCGCGGCGAGACGACCAGCTCGATCCGCGCCACGCGGGGCTGGTCGAGCAGGGCCGCCAGGGCGCGCAGCGCGTCGGCCGCGACCGATTCGGCACGCTGAACAAGCCCCCGCCCCCGGCAGGTCGGACAATCGGTGAAGTGCAGCGCCTCGTGGCTGGACCGGATGCGCTGCCGCGTCATCTCCAGGATGCCGAAGTTCGAGATCGGCAAAATCGTGTTCTTGGCGCGGTCACGCCGAAGCCGCTCGCGGAAACGGGCCTCGATCTCGCGGCGGTGCTTGCCGTCGCGCATGTCGATCAGGTCGTGGATGATCACGCCGCCGAGGTCGCGCAGCTTGAGCTGTCGGCAGATCTCGTCCACCGCTTCGAGATTGGTTTTGTAGGCGTTGGTCTCCGCGTCGCGGGCGGATCGGCTCTTGCCCGAGTTCACGTCGATCGCGACCAGCGCTTCGGTCTGGTCGATCACCAGCCGCCCGCCCGAGGGCAGCGGCACCTCACGCGAGTGGATGTTGATGATCTGCTCCTCCACGCCGTACGCATGGAAGATCGGCGTTTGCCCCTGGTAATGCAGGAGTTTCGTCTGCGATCGCGGCGCGACGATCTTTCTGAACTTCGCGGCCCGGGCCAGCGCCTGCTCGTTGTCGATCACGATCTCCGCGCACTCGGTGGTGGTCAGGTCGCGCAGGGCGCGCACGAGCAGGTCCGACTCGGTGTAGAGCAGTCGCGGCCCGGAGCCCTCGCTCCGTCGCGCCTCCATGTCCTTCCACAGGCGCTGGAGGTAGGCGAGGTCTCGCTTGAGCTCGGCCTTGGTCCGGTCAAGCCCCGCGGTGCGGATGATGAACCCGAAGCCCTCGGGCAGGTCGAGCTGGTCGAGCACCTCGCGCATCTTCCGGCGGATCTGCTCGTCCTCACCCTTGCGCGAGACCCCGACGCGGTCCATCTGCGGCATCATGACCAGGTGCCGACCGGGGATCGAGACGTAGCTGGTCAGCGAGGGCCCCTTCGTGCCCACGCCCTCCTTGAGCACCTGGACCACGACTTCCTGCCCCTTCTTGAGGCACTTCTGGATGAGCGGGCGTTCGCGGCGGGGGGTCTTGTGGCCGACCCGCTCGGTCGTCTCCACATCTTCACCGGGGAAGTAGCGCGGGTGGAGGTCGGTGACGTGGAGGAACCCGTGCTGCTCGACACCGAAGTCGACGAACGCCGCCTGGATCGCCGATTCGACGTTGGCGACGATGCCGAGGTAGATATTGCCGACGCGCGAAGCGGCGGCGCTGGATTCAGCGTGCAGCTCCTCGAGCCGCCCGTCCTCGACCAGCGCGACACGGCACTCCTCGCCGGGGACATAGTTGATGAGCATCTGAGTGGTTGACATAAAAGTTCTCGCATTGACAGCGCGAGCGAAGTGCGGCCGCAGAGACATCGTCGAGGCGGAATCCGCCCCGGTCTCCGGGCAGGCATCTTGACGGTTCAAGCGTCACGAACCGCGATCCGTCGCTGGCGCAGTGGTGTGGCGTGTGCGATGCGACCCGGCGGCCCGACGCGAGGTCGGCCGGCAAGGCGTAGCGGGCGCATGACGCGAATCGCGACACCAAAGTTCTTTTTTCCCGGCTCGGCGGGAGGCTGATCGTCTCAGCTCCGCGATTCTCAGGTACGACCTTCGAACGGGTCGGGAATTATTTTCTGCAACTGGTCACGCAAGTATGTGGTGACCTGAGTGTCTGAATCGAACGTCATCGCCTTCTTGACGATCCGCTCGCACTGGGAGGTGCTGACGCTCCGGATCAGCCGTTTGAGACCCGGAATCGCCGATGCGGTCACCGAGAGGGTACGCAGGCCCATGCCGATGAGCAACACGGCCATGCCCGGCTCCGCGGCCGACTCGCCGCAGCACGACACGGGCACGTCCCGCCGGCGGGCCGCCCGAGACACTTCGCGGATCAGCCTCAGCACCGCCGGGTGGGCCGGATTGTACAGATCCGCGACCCGCTCATTGGTTCGGTCCACCGCCAGGGTGTACTGAACCAGGTCGTTGGTTCCGATCGAGAAAAAATCCACCTCCCGGGCGAATACGTCCGCCAGGATCGCCGCCGACGGAACCTCCACCATCATCCCGATCTTGATCGTGCTGTCGAAGGCGATCTTCTCCTCTGCGAGTTCGTCCATCACGTCGCGGATGAGCCATTTGCCCTGACGGAACTCCGCGGTCGAGGTGATGAGCGGGAACATGACCTTGATCGGCCCGGTCGCCGACGCACGCAGAATCGCCCGCAGCTGTCGGCGGAACATCGGCAGGTTGCGCAGACAGTACCGTATGGATCGGCAGCCGAGAAACGGATTTCGCTCCGGCGTCTCGAACTGCTCCTGCGTGTACTTGTCCGCCCCGAGGTCCACCGTGCGGATGACCAGTTCGCGCCCGTCGAGCAGCTCGACGCACCGCGTGTAGGCGTGGTAATGGTCCTCCTCGGTCGGCTCGGTGTCGCTGGTCAGGTAGAGGAACTCGGTGCGGTACAGCCCGACCCCTTCGCCCCCCGCGTCGAGCAGCGCCGAGATCTCGTCGGCGAACTCGATGTTGCCCAGCAGCCGGATATCGACGCCGTCGCGCGTGCGGCTGGGCAGGTCGGCGACCTCGTCCAGCGTGAGCTGTTCCAGCCGGCGCTGCTCGCGATACGACCTGTATTCGTCGAGCTTTGCGTCGTCGGGGTCGACGACCACGACGCCGCGGTCGCCATCCACGATGACGCTCACGCCGTCGGTCGCGATCGCGCCCAGCGAATTGCACCCGACCACCGCGGGGATGCCAAGCGCCCTGGCGACGATCGCCGTGTGACTCGTCCGCCCGCCGAAGTCGGTCGCGAATGCCGCCACTTTCGAGCGGTCGAACCCGGCGGTCTGCGACGGCGTCAGATCGCTGGCGATGATGACCGCCTTGTGGTCGAGTTGATCCAGTCGGCTCTGGTGCTCCCCGATCAGGTGCCTCAGCACGCGCGCCGACAGGTCGCGCACGTCGTCGATCTTGGTCGCAAACGCCGCGTTGGTCATCCGCGCGAAGCGCTCCGCCCAGTCGCGCATGACGCGGTAGACAGCGTACTCGGCGGCGAAGTGCTCGTCGCGGATCTTCGCCCGCATGGGGTCGGTTAGCGTCTTGTCGCTCAGCGCCCCCACGTGGAAGGTGAAGATCGCCGCCGCGTCGTGGCCCAGCTCGACCTCGGCCACGTCGCGAAGCTCGTGCAGTTCCTCGACCGAGGCTTTCAGCGCCCGCTCCAGGCGCTCGAGCTCGTCGGGAATCTCATCGGGCCTGATGTGCCTGGGGGCGATCCGGAGCCGCTCGTCGTCCAGGACGAAGATCCGTCCGATAACGATTCCGGGCGAAAC
This sequence comes from Planctomycetota bacterium, assembly GCA_022574815.1. GTDB lineage: Bacteria > Planctomycetota > Phycisphaerae > UBA1845 > Fen-1342 > JACZRH01. The sequence goes on from JACZRH010000069.1 coordinate 16,054, forward strand.
CGGGATGCCCCGAACGATCTGCATAGTCCTCCCCAGAGAGATTTGAGACGCCGCCGAGAGGTGAAGGCAATCGAGCCCCGGACGGCGTGCCCACGTCGCGAGCCAGTGTAGCGTATTCGGACCCACGCGCCTCGCTCCACAGGCTGGACCCGCCCGGGGGGTGAATCCCTCAGCGGAATCGTCCGATGGGCTGGTGGGGGCAGAGCATATCCCTGAGGGCAGGCTTGACATCGGGTCGGGGCGCTGCTCTGATTGCTCAACGGGTCGCCCAGCGGCCGATCCCCACCGGCGGACAAAACGCGAAGATTTCTCGTCCCGTCGGTGGGATGCGATACAGCCAAACTTGCTTTGATGACCACGCTGACTGGTATCCTTGAATGGCCTCAGCGCGCCGAGGGTCGAATACGCCAGTTCAATGGCACCACCCTCGTCGAGAGCGCCGACGATCCGTTCGTTCCCCTGGCCATGGGAGAGCGGTTCAACCTGCGCTCAGGCCTTGAAGTCACGGTCGAGGTCGTCAACCGCAAGCCCAGGCGTCGGCGTCGCAAGAACGGCACCAAGCCGCAGTCACGCCCGGTGGTCGAGTCCTTCATCGCCATCGAGGGCCTCGAACCCGAGGAGTACACCCGGCGCAAGCCCTTCGAGGAGCTCACCTCGATCGATCCCCAGCCTCGGCTGGTGCTCGAGTACGAGGGGTGCCCGCCCAGTTGTCGCCTGATCGACCTGTTCTGCCCCATCGGTCGAGGCCAGCGCGGGCTGATCGTCTCGCCGCCAAAGGCCGGCAAAACCACCCTCCTCAAGGACATCTCCACCGCGATCCTGCGCAACTACCCGGACGTGCATGTGATCGTGCTCCTGGTTGACGAGCGGCCCGAGGAGGTCACCGATTTCCGCCGATCGCTCCAGGGCGCGCCCAACACCCCGTGGGACAAGCCCTGGAAGAGCGAGCAGATCCGGATCCTGGCCTCGAGCAATGACCACGACGTCGAGCGCCACATCGCCATCTCCACCATGTGCATGGAGCGGTGCAAGCGGATGGTCGAGGCGGGCAAGCACGTTGTGGTCGTGCTCGACTCGATCACGCGCCTCGGCCGCGCCTTCAACCGCTCGCGCAAGCACGCCTCGAGCGGGCGCACGCTCTCGGGC
>JACZRH010000070.1:0-7103 GCA_022574815.1 Planctomycetota bacterium
GCCAATATCGAGATCGAGATGATCGGCGCCCAGGAACCCAAGCTGCCGGCAGGCACGATGATGATGACCGGCTTCGAGCGCTCGACTCTGGGCGAGACGCTGAAGGCGCATGGCGCGCTCGTCACTGCCGATTTCTTCGAGGTGATGGGCGTACGGCCTTTGCTCGGACGAACGTTCGGCACCGCTGATGATGAGGCCGCCGACCAAAGCATCGTGCTGGGACACGATCTTTGGCGGCGGCGTTTCGCGGCGGACGAGACGATTGTCGGCCGCGCCATCACGCTCAACGGCGAGTCGTACACGGTGATCGCAGTCATGCCGGCCGGATTCGAGTTTCCGAAACGCGTCGGCCTCTGGCAGCGCAAAGTATTTACGCCGCGGCAGCTCGTGGCGCGCAGCACCGTATATTTGAGAGTGATCGGGCGGTTAAAGCCGGGAGTCGCCATCCAGCAGGCACAGAGCGAGATGGACGCCATCGCAAAGCGGCTGGAGCAGGCCTATCCGGACGCGAATGCCGACGGCGGGATCAACACAGTGCCGTTGCTGGAACAGACCGTCGGCCGCGTGAAACCGGCTTTGATCGCCGCCGTTTGCGCGACGGGCTTCGTCCTGCTGCTTGCTTGCGCCAACGTGGCTAACTTGTTGCTGATGCGCGGAGCCGCGCGACGGCGGGAATTCGCCATCCGTGCGGCGCTGGGGGCCGGCCGCGGGCGGCTCTTGAGGCAGCAATTGGTCGAAAGCCTGATTCTAGCGCTGCTGGGAGGTGGCGCGGGAATCATCCTGGCCATCTGGTGCGTCGACGCGCTGATTGCGATCGGCCCGTCCAATCTCCCCAGACTCGACACCGCGCATGTCGATGCCGCTGTGATCGGTTTCGCGCTGCTCTCAGCGATCGCAGCCGGTGTTCTGTGCGGTATCGTTCCGGCGCTTCAGCCGATCTACAAGGGTTTGGTCGCCTCGCTCAAGGAAGGCGGCGTGCGATCGACGCTGTCGCGCGGCCGCCGCCGTGTGCAGTCCGGGCTGGTCGTCACCGAGCTGGCTTTGGTAGTGGTTCTTCTGGTGGGGGCCGGCCTGATGATCCAGACCGTGGCGAGACTTCAGGGTGTGGACAAAGGTTTCGATGCCACGGACGTCTGGTCGGCGATGGTCGTGCTTCCCAAGTCGTCGTACAGCACCACGGCGCGCCAAACCGCGTTCTTTGGCGAGGTGCTCGAATGGCTCGAGAGCACGCCCGGCGTCCGTGCGGCGTCGCTTGCGACCACTGTGCCGCTGTCCGGCGATCAATACGCGTGGGAATTCTCTATCGAAGGTAGGCCCGACTCGCCTGCGGGCACCGGCAACGCCGCCAATTGGGACGCCGTCACGCCCGACTATTTTCGGGCGATGGGGATTCGTCTGATCAAAGGTCGCACGTTCACGCCTTTGGATCACGCCGCCGCGCCGCCGGTGGTGGTCATCAGTCAGAGCATGGCCCGGCGATTTTGGCCCGATGAGAATCCGCTGGGTCAGCGAATCCGGATTGACGAGGATGCTCCGCTGGGCATGGAGATTGTCGGTGTCGTGGGAGACATCACGCACTGGAGCCTGTCCTCCGAGGTCGAGCCGCATATGTACGCTCCGTTCGACCAGGACCCGCAACGCACGATGAACATCGTCGTGCGCGCGGAGCCGGGCTCGGCCGGTATGACTCGCGTGCTGCGCGAGGCCGTGCGGCACGTCGATGCCGCGCAGCCGACCTCGGCCGTGAGAGCGATGGAATATTACGTTGACAAATCGACGGCCCAGACGCGCTTCACGATGTCGCTGCTGGCGGCGTTCGCCGCGCTGGGGCTCGTGCTCGCCGGTGTGGGCACCTACGGCGTGACGGCCCACTCGGTGGCACAGCGCACGCAGGAGATCGGCGTTCGCATGGCACTCGGCGCGCAGCGGAGCGATGTGCTGCGCCTGGTGCTCAGACAGGGGCTCACGCTCAGTGTGATCGGTGTCGGGATCGGCCTGATCGCGTCGATTGCTTCAGCGCGTGTCGTGTCGGAACTGCTGTACGGAATCAGCGCGACCGACCCGGCCACGCTGGCCGGGGTAGCCGTACTGCTCGGCTTGGTCTCCCTGGCCGCCTGCTACATCCCCGCCCGCCGGGCGGCACGGGTCGATCCAATGACGGCGCTGCGATGCGAATGAGCGGAGGAGAAGCGCTGTGATTCAGGATCTGCGATTCGCGATTCGCACGCTGCTCAAGTCGCCCGGCTTCACCATCATCGCCGTAGCGACATTAGCACTGGGAATCGGGGCGAATACGGCGATTTTCAGCATGACCAATGCTCTGCTGCTGCGGCCGCTGCCTATTGATGAGCCCGATCGTGTCGTGCAGGTTTATCGCGAGAGTGACCGCGGCGTACTGAGCGCGACACACGCCTATCCCTCTTATGTGGATCTACGCGACCAGTCCGACGCCTTCACCGGTCTGGCCATGCGCAGCCCCGCGTCGGTCCACGTGGGCGATGGCGAGCAAGCGACCCGCGTCGAAGCCGCGCTGGTCAGCGGGAATTTCTTTCAAGTGCTCGGAATCAGGCCTGCCGCGGGACGGCTGATCGCGCCGGCCGACGATCAGGCGCCAGGCGAACGGCCGGTGGCAGTCATCAGTTTCAATTTGTGGCGGCGGATGTTCAACCGCGATCCGGGCGCTGTCGGGAATGAGATCGTCGTCAACGGATTTCCGTTCACGTTGATCGGCGTCACGGCGGAGGGCTTTTCCGGAACGCGAATGACGCCGACCGACGTGTGGGCGCCGACCGCGATGCACGACGCGATCAAGCCACAGCGGGCCGGGCGCGATCCGCACCCGCTTGACGCGCGTGACATGACCTGGCTCTATGTCATCGGGCGTCTCAAGCCGGGCTTGACGATCGAGCAGGCCGAGGCCCGGATGGGGCCGCTGTATGCCCGGTTGCACGCCGACGCGCCGCACTACCGCGGTGTCCGGTTGATTCCGGTCAGCGATGTGAAGCTGGGGCTCACGGCGCGGGGCGACGCGATTGATTCGATGCGTCTGTTGACCGCGGTGGTCGGTGTCGTGTTGCTGATCGCGTGTGCCAACGTTGCGAATCTGCTGATGTCGCGCGCGCAGGACCGCCGCCGAGAGTTGGCGATTCGCCTCGCGGTTGGCGCAAGCCGCTGGCGCGTGGTGCGTCAGTTGTTGAGTGAGAGCGTCCTGCTGGCTCTGTTGGGCGGCGGTTTGGGACTGATCTTGTGTGTTTGGGTCGGCGACCTACTCACGCTGCTTGTCCCACAATCGCGTTTCGTAGCGCAGCAAGCGATCGACATGTCGCTTGATGCTCGCGTGCTGCTGTTCGCGCTGGGAATATCGGTGCTTACCGGTTTGGTTTTCGGGATCATGCCGGCCGTGCAGGCCGTCCGCGTCGATCCCGGGCCGGTCTTGAAGGCGGGTGCCGGTCCGTCCGGGCCTCGCCGGCGATTCTCGTTGCAGCAGTTTCTGGTAGTGGGGCAGGTCTCCGTATCGCTGATGCTGCTGGTTTCTGCCGGACTGCTCTTGCGATCGCTGATGAACATCCGCCAGGCAAATCCGGGATTTGAGCCGAAGGGGGTACTGCTGGCATCGATGGATCTGTCGCTCCATCGGTATGGCGAGCAGCGCGCTCGTCGGTTTTACGATCGGCTAGTCGAGCGCGTAGCTGCGATTCCCGGCGTCCAGTCGGCGGCCCTGGCGCATCGCGTGCCGATTCACTTGCCCTATCAAGGCGCGATGGATGTCGAGGGCTACGCGCTGGAGGAAGGCGAGAGAAGTTTCCTGCACTACAACGCCGTCTCCCCCAACTACTTCGCGACCATGCGGATTCCGCTTTTGCGCGGCCGCGTGTTTGAAGCGTCAGATTCGAGCGAGTCCGCCGGGGTCGTGGTGGCCAATCAGAGCATGGCGGGACGATTTCCAGGCGGCGAGGCGCTTGGGAAGATCGTGCGCGATCGCGGGAAGACCTATCGCATCGTTGGCGTCGTTGGAGACGGTAGGTATCACGGGCTGCGCGAGTCGGCGGAGCCGTTTCTCTATTTCCTGCTTTCGCAGCAGCATTATCCCAAAGCGACACTGATCGCGCGCACGCTGGGCGAACCGATGGCTGCTGCATCCGCCGTTCGTGCCGCCGTCAGTGAGTTGGACCGGTCGCTGCCGCTCTTCGGCGTGGAAACGCTGGAGGATCATCTCGGAGCGGACGCTGCGGAAGAGAAGATGATCGCCACTCTGTTCAGCGCACTTGGCGCGGTCGCGATTGCGATGGTGTCGATCGGACTGTACGGCGTCATGTCATACGCGGTTGCGCGACGGACGCGCGAAATCGGCCTGCGGATGGCGCTTGGCGCCCAGCGGCGCGACGTCGTTCGGCTCTTCCTAGGCCGCGGCAGCGCGCTTATCGCGACCGGCATCGTGATCGGACTGGCGGGTGCGCTGGCCGTCACGCGGATTCTGCAGACAAGACTTTATGAAGTTACAGCGACCGATCCGGCCACATTCGCCGGCGTGACGCTGCTGCTGGTCGTCGTGGCAATGTCGGCGTGTTATCTGCCCGCCCATCGGGCGACAAGGGTCGATCCACTGACGGCCCTGAGACACGAGTAGCGAGTCCGATGAACATTCTCCTGCAAGATCTTCGTTTCGCGATTCGCGTGCTCGTAAAGAGCCCCGGCTTCACGGCGGTGGCGTTGATCACGCTCGCCCTCGGCATCGGGGCGAACACCGGCCTGTACACATTCTTGCACGCGAAACATCTGATTCCGCAGCGCTTCGACGCGCCGGAGGAGCTGATGCTCCTTCAGCGGTCGCCGGACGCCTGGAGCGGCGCCGACGTCCGTGCGCCGGACTTTCTCGAGTGGCGCGAGCAAGCCGAGTCGTTTGCGGACATGGGCATCTATCGCTCCACCGACGACATACTGGCCGGCGTCGGAGAGCCGGGCCGAGTCAGAGTTGTACGCAGCTCAGCCAACGTGTTGCCGATGCTCGGGTTCTCGGCGCAACTCGGCCGATTTCACGGTCCGGCCGACGACCAGGTCGGAGCCGCGCCCGTCGCCGTCCTGTCGGACGGTCTCTGGCGACGGCGGTTCGAACAGAGTGCCGACGTCCTGGGACGGACGATTCTGCTGAGCGACGAGCCCTACACGATCATCGGGGTCATGCCGCCGGAAGTCGACTTCGATCAGCCCTGGTATCACACCGACGTCGTGACGCCGTTGCCGATCGACACGGCCGTCTTCACGCGGAAGAGCGGCCGGTTCTACTCGATCGCGCGTCTGAAACCGGAGGTGAGCGCTCGGCAGGCGTTGGCCGAGCTGCGAGCGATCGACGCGCGTCTGGCCGCGGCCTACCCGGACACGAATGCAAAACTCGAAGTGTTCGTTATGCCGCTGCTGGACAGATTCCTTCCGGCCGACGACGGACTGTCCGAGAAGGCGATTCTGCTGGCCGTTGGGGCGGTGCTGCTGATCGCCTGCGTCAATCTGGCGAACATGCAGCTCGCACGTGCGACGTCGCGCGGCAGAGAGTTCGCGGTGCGGGCGGCGCTCGGCGCCGGGCGCGGTCGCATCGTGCGCCAGCTTCTGACCGAGAGTCTGCTTCTCTCTTTGATCGGCGGGGCCGGCGGTTTATTGGTGGGCATGTGGGCGGTGGATATCTTCGTCGCCAACTATGCGAGCCAGGCTCTGCGGCCCGAAGAAACGCGTCTCGATTGGCCGGTGCTCACGTATGGGCTTGTGGCGTCGCTGGCCGCCGCGTTGGTCTTCGGGCTGACTCCGGCGCTGGCGGCCTCGAAGGTCTCGCTCAACGAGACTTTGAAGGAAGGGGGGGCGGTCGCGTCGGCGGGGCGATCGCGAAATCGGCTTCGCGACGCGCTGGTGGTCGGGCAACTCGCGATCTCGTTGCCGCTGTTCATCTGCTGCGGTCTGGCGATTCGTCACGTACAAACGCTCAAGGCCTCGGGCACGGTCGGCTTCAATCCCGAGCGGATCATCGCGATGCAGGTCGACCTGCCCAAGTATCGCTATGAGGCAAAGGAGCGGCAGGTGAACTTCTACCGTGACGCGCTCGAAACCGTGCGGGCGATGCCGGGGATCGAGGCGGCCGGCGCGACCTATTCGCTGCCGATCGGCGAGGGCAACTTCGCGAGCGTGCTGGTATCGATCGAGGGTCTCACGGATGACCAGCGCCCACCGGGCTACGTGCCCGGATATCGCTCTGTCACGCCGGGTTACTTCAAGACCATGCAAATCCCGCTGATTCGCGGGCGGCGTTTCGGCGAGCACGATCTGGCCAACTCGCAGCCGGTCGCGATCGTCAATCAGCGGGCGGCCTCGGCGTACTGGCCGAATGAGGACGCGATCGGCAAACGGGTGAACATCGACAACAAAGCATCGCCGCCGCGCTGGATCACGATTGTGGGTGTGGTGGGCGACGCCGGCTGCACACCGGCCGGCGAATCGCCGAGAGCGACGCTGTTTCTACCGCATGAGCAAGCGCCGCTCCGCCGCATGACGCTGGTTGCCAGAACGCTCGGCGATCCGATGAACGTGGCGGCCGGTCTGCGGGCCGCGATCCACGCCAAGGATCCCGGAGTGCCGCTGGGCGGCGTCCGCACGGTGGACGGCATCATCCAGCGCTGGCTGCGCAAGGATCGCTTGTTCGTGGGCTTCCTGCTCGGCGTGGCGGCCCTGGCCCTCGGCCTGGCCGCGATCGGACTGTACGGCGTGATGTCCTACGCCGTCGCGCAACGTACCCACGAAATTGGAGTCCGCGTGGCATTGGGCGCGGAGCGGCACGACGTCATGCGGCTGGTGCTCCGGCGTTGTCTCACGCTGACCGCAGTGGGAATCGGCGTCGGGATTGTGCTGTCGATTCCCGTAAGCATCCTGCTTGCGCGGCAGCTTTACGGAGTCGGTGCGGTCGATCCGGCGACGTTCATCGGCGTCCCGATCGTATTGCTGGTCGTGGCGATGTTGGCCGGATACCTGCCCGCCCGGCGAGCGACGAGAGTCGATCCGGTGGTGGCGTTGCGGTACGAATAGGAGTTCGGATTTGCGCGCGCTTCTTCAGGATTTGCGATTCG
>JACZRH010000070.1:7113-17156 GCA_022574815.1 Planctomycetota bacterium
TTCTCCTACGGGATCCCTGGACTGTCGAGCTCCACAACGGATAGGGACGCCTGCCCCATATGGACTTCCTATTGAGGGATCTTCGCTTCGCGGTTCGCAACCTGCGCAAACACCCCACCTTCTCGTTGGTGGCGGTCGTAACCATCGCGCTCGGAATCGGCGCCAACACGGCGATCTTCACTCTCGTAAACGTCCTGTTGCTGCGGCCGCTCCCGATTGAGCAGCCGCAGCGTATGGTCTCCGTCGTCAAGATCCTCGATGATGGCTCGACCACGAAGTTGCACTCCTATCCATCCTATCTCGACCAGCGCGAGCACAATGACGTCTTCACCGATCTGTGCGCGTCGGCCTTCGTCCCGGCTCATTTGGGAACGAGCCAGCGGGCCGTCCGCGTTCGAAGCTCCCTCGTCACCGGAAACTACTTCGCGACCCTTGGCGTCGCGCCCGCACTGGGTCGCCTGCTGGACGAGCAGGACGACGAGACCCCCGGCGGCCATCCGGTGGCCGTGCTCAGTTTCGATCTGCGGCAAGGCCAGTTCCAGCGCGATGAAGACGTCATCGGCCGCGAAGTGACGCTCAACGGCCGCCAATTCACGGTGGTCGGCGTGGCGGCTCGCGGTTTCCGCGGCACGGTCCTCAACCGCCCGGTCAAGGTCTGGACGCCGATGGCCATGGCGGGCGCCATGAAGCCCGCATGGGCCGCCTTCAATCCGCTACAACACAAGGGCTTCTTCTTCCTGACCATCTTCGGGCGGCTCCATCCGCAACTCAACCTCCAACAGGCACGGGAGCGCATGTCGCTGACCTACCGGCGATTGCGGGAGATGAACGATCACACGGTCGCCGCTGCGGCCGGCCTGAGACCGGTCGGCGGAACGACCATGCCGGACCGAGACAAGATCACCGGTTTCATGCAACTTCTGATGATCACCGTCGCGCTGGTTCTGCTGATCGCGTGCGCGAATGTCGCCAACCTGCTAATGGTCCGCGCCGACGGCCGACAACGAGAAATCGCCGTACGTTTGGCGATCGGCGCCAGAAGAAGGGACGTTGTGCGCCTGTTCCTCGTCGAGAGCTTGCTGATCTCGGCGATCGGCGGGTTGTTCGCGCTGCTCGCATCGACATGGATCACCGAGGCCCTTCTCAACATGGTTCCCGGTTTCGCGTCGCTGTCCGCGCAATCTATCGATCTCGGAATCGACTGGCGCGTACTCGGTTTTACGTTGCTGGTCGTCATGCTGACCGGGTTGTTATTCGGGCTTGTGCCGGCAATTCAGGCGTCCCGGCCAAATCTGGTCCGCGCGCTGCGGACCGACAGCGGCGCCACCGGCCGAGGCCGAAGACGATTCTCGCTGTCGGGAATGCTGGTGATCGGACAGGTAGCCGTAACTCTTACGCTCTTGACCTGTGCCGGACTTTTCGTGCGAACGTTGATCGCGGTCCGCCGGATCGATCCTGGTTTTGATGCTCAAAACGTCTTGCTCGCGTCCGTGGACATGGCCCGACAGGGCTACAAAAAGGCGCGCGCCCGAAACTTCTATGGAGAACTTCTGCGGCGGGCTGAGACGATGCCCGGCGTCGCTTCGGCCGCTCTGGCGGTACAGGTTCCGATTCACGGCGAAGATTCGCTGACCTTCGATATTCCCGGGCACGAATCCGAATCGGGTCTGCCACTCTCGATTCGCTACAACGTCGTTTCACGCGAGTACTTCTCCACCATGAGGATCCCCTTCCTGCGCGGACGTCTCTTCGCGCCGGCAGATACGGAGGATTCGCCCAGAGTAGCGATCGTCAACCGCGAAATGGCGACACGATTCTGGCCCGGCGGTGATGCGCTGGGGGGGATCATCCGCGAACCGGGTCCAGGCGGCGAGCCGGTGCGGATCGTGGGAATCGTCGCAGATGGAAAGTACCACAGCTTGCGCGAGAGCACGCTGCCGTTCATTTACTTTCCGCTGACACAGGTCTACGAGCCGAGTGTGACGCTTGTGGCACGCACGGCCGCCGAGCCGATGACGTTGTGGCCGGTGTTGCAACAGATGGTCGGCGAGCTGGACGTCAACTTGCCGCTGTATGACGCCGAGACGCTGGAAGAACACCTCGGGTCCGCCATATCGCGCGAGAATATGTTCGCGAGGTTGCTGAGTGCCTTTGGAGTCCTGGCCCTGTTGCTCTTTGCGGTCGGTCTGTACGGCCTGATGTCTTACGTCGTCGGCCGGCGGACACGGGAATATGGGATACGCATGGCGCTCGGTGCGCGGCGATCTCACTTGCTGGGCATGGTCCTCGGACATGGGCTGGCGCTGATCACCGTCGGTCTGGCGATAGGCCTGATCTTGTCACTTGCGGCCTCGCGCGCCGTGTCGAGCATGCTCTATCAGACCCACGCGGTAGACCCTCTGACGTACGCCGGCGTCTTATTGATGGTGGTGACAGTGGCGCTGCTGGCCTGTTACATCCCCGCGCGGCGGGCGACGCGGGTCGATCCGATGATCGCGCTGAGATATGAGTAGGAGCTAAACGGTGCGGACAGTTTTTCAGGACGTGCGTTTCGGGTTGCGAACGCTGATCAAGCGCCCGGCCTTCACCGCGGTCGTGGTGCTGACGCTCGCTTTGGGCATCGGCGCGAATACGGGCATCTATAGTGTGGTTCACGGCGTGCTGTTGCGGCCGCTGCCGTATGCCGATCCGGACCGCCTTGTTCATATTTCATGGCACTTCGGCGGCACGGCCATGGGGCAAGCGGTCTCGGCCGACAAGTTTCTCTTTTGGCAGAAGCACAGCAGGGCGTTCGAGGAAACGGCCGTTCATGATCTCGGCAACTCCGGATTCAACCTGCTCGCCGGCAATGAGCCCGAGCGCGTCACCGGCATGCGCGTGTCAGAGAGCATTTTCAGGACGATTGGCGTGCAGCCCGCGCTTGGCCGCGGATTTACGCGCGATGAGGATACGCCCGGCGGGCCGCGGGCCGCGGTGTTGAACGACCACTTGTGGAAACGCCGCTTCGCATCGGATCGAAACATCATTGGCCGGGCGATACAAATCGATGGACAGGCGCATACGGTCGTCGGCGTCATGCCGGCCGGTTTCCAATTCACGCCCGCAGCCGACCTGTGGACGCCGCTGCGGGCCGCAAGCGGCGCGCGGCAACTGGGCAATTCGTACACGATGATCGCGCGGCTTGTGCCGGGCCTATCGCTCGAAGCCGCGCAGAAGAATATGGCGGCCGTCTTGGATCGGTTTCGCGAGAAGTACCCAAACGCGGTCGGCGAGAACGAGCGCGGCATCGTGCTCGGCGGCTATCGCGACTGGATCGTCGGCGATACCGGCGCGAGCCTGTTGATTCTGTTCGGAGCGGTCGGGCTGGTCTTGCTGATCGCGTGCGCCAACGTAGCGAATCTGGTGCTCGCGCGCGGCACGGCGCGGGCGGGAGAGCTGGCCGTTCGCGCGGCCCTTGGCGCGACGCGAGGGCGCCTGATCCGCCAGCTCCTGACCGAGAACGTCATGCTCGCGCTCCTGGGCGGCGCAGTCGGCTTGCTCGTCGCGCATTGGAGCGTACCGATGCTCTTGGCGCTTAGCCCCGGCAATCTTCCGCGGCTTGACGAAATCCGGGTCGATCGGCAGGCCGCTCTCTTTGCATTGGCTGCGGCGCTGGCGACTGGGCTGCTCTCCGGTCTTCTGCCCGCACTGCGCGCCACGCGGCGCGACATTCTCGATTCGCTTCGCAACGCCGCAACCCGCATGGGCACGACGCGCGGAAGAGCACGCAGCCGCGGCGCGTTGGTTGTAGGCGAAGTGGCCTTGTCGCTCGTGTTGCTGATCGGGGCCGGGCTGCTGATCGGGAGTTTCGCCCGCCTGCAAGCCGTCGATCCGGGCTTCAGTCCCAAGCACGTTCAGACCCTGCAGATGTCACTCACCTCAGACCGCTACCAAACTGCGTCGCAGACGTGGGGTTTTGCGCGCGAGGTCGTGCGGCGGGCGGCGGCGTTGCCCGGCGTGACTGCCGTTGCCGCCGCGTCGAGTCTGCCGACAGAGCCCGGGTTGAATGTGCCGCTTCAGGTCGTCGGACGTACGGACGAGAACGGCTCCGGCGTCGTCGAAGCGCGGCTGATCAGCCCGGATTATTTTCAGGCGATGCGCATCCCCATGCTGCGCGGCCGAAGTTTCGCGGAGACTGATGAAAAAGGCTCAACGCCGGTCATGATCGTCAACCAGACCGCGGCGCGACGGTTCTTTCAGCAATCGGACCCGGTCGGCGAACGCATGTTGGTCGCCGCTGGCGCGTTCGGTGAGCGTGAACGGCAAGTGGTCGGCGTGGTCGGCGACGTGCGGGAATTCGGACTGCAAACCGCCGCCCCGCCGGTCGTGTATCTGCCATATCCACAGATATCCGACGACCTGACGGTTCTGATGAACCGCGCCTTTCCGGCGTCGTGGGTGATGCGATCCGAAGGCCCGATCGAGCTACGCCCGGCCTTGCGCGACGTGGTTCGCAAGATCGATCCGCAGCAGCCGCTGTCGAATGTGCGGCCCATGACCGAGGTCTTGGGAGCGTCCTTCGCGCGGCATCGGTTTGATATGCTACTGATGGGCGTGTTCGCCGGCGTGGCGCTGCTGCTGACCGCGATCGGGCTGTACGGCGTGTTGAGCTTTCAGGTCAGCCAGCGCACCGGCGAAATCGGCCTGCGTATGGCGCTCGGCACGCGGCAATACCATATTTATAAGAATGTGCTCGGGCGGGGGCTCGCGCTGACGCTGGTAGGCGTCGCGCTCGGCCTGGGCGCGGCGCTGACGCTGACGCGAATGCTGTCCGGCATGTTGTTCGGCATCAGCGCCACCGATCCGCTGACCTTCGCGGGCGTCTCAGTCTTGCTGACCGGCGTCGCCGCGCTGGCCTGCTACTTCCCCGCCCGACGCGCTGCCCGGGTCGATCCGATGGTCGCGTTGCGCTACCAGTAATGAACGGACGAATATGAATCGAACTCTGCTCAACTGCCGCTGCGCGCTGGCGGCGATGCTCCTGCCGTGCCTGACCGGCTGCCTGGATCTGCTCAAGCGCGACTACTATGGAGATTATCGCCGGCCTCCGCAACGCCTGCACGAGATCGAAACGCTCAGACTGGAAGATCGTTCGCGGACCGCACCCGTCACCATCGAGCAGGCGGCGACAAATGCCGTCGAAGAGCTCGCGACCGCCGCCCAGCCGCCGGAGTCGATCGACCTGACGCTGGCCGAGGTTCGCACCGCAGCCTTGGCAAACAACCTCGGCCTGAAGGTCGAGTTCGTCAATCCCTCGGTCGCCGAGCAGTCTATCGGCGTGGAGGAAGCCCGCTTCGAGGCCCTGCTGTTCGGCTCCGTCTCGCAAAACGAAACCGACCGACCGCCCGCGGTCAAGGACGGCCTCGGCGCCGCGCCGCAGATTGAAATCATGCGAGCCGAGTCGGGCGTCGCGCGGCGGCTCGAGGCAATTATCATTACGGACACCGGTGTCAAATTCCGCGAGCGCGATCTCAAGCGGATCATGAACCGCGACGATCTGCCGATCGAATCGCCGACCGCCCTACGACCTATGACCGAGCCCAATCCACTCGGCCTCGATCTGGACGCCCCGGCCATGGCCGACTACGCGGTCGCCAACCGCATGGAGATGCTTGAGCTCGAAATCCAACTCGCGATCGACGCCAGTGCGATCGACTTCGAAAAGAACGGCGCCCTGCCGCTGTTCGTGCTCGACTACAGCTACACCATCAATGGGTTCAGCGGCAGCTTCAACGCGGCCTTCCGCGATCTGGGCCGCAACGCGTACGTCGACCACGCCGTCACGCTGCGGGCGGAAATACCGCTGGGCAACCAGGCCGCCAAATCGCGCGTCCGTCGTGCGGTGCTGGAGAGAGCTCAGCGGCTCGCAACCCGTGAGCAGCGCCGTTTGGCGATCCGACAGGAAGTCTTCGACGCCCTCGACTCGCTGCAACAGGACTGGCAGCGAATCCTCGCCGCTCGACGGGACGTGGTTCTGGCCGGACGCACCTATGAAGCGGAGAAGAAACAGTTCGAAGTCGGCCTGCGCACCAGCACCGACGTACTCGAAGCCGCGGCCTTCCTGGCAGACGCCCAATCGCGCGAAATCCGCGCCTTGAGTGCCTACGAAATCTCACAAGTCGACATCGCCTTCGCCGCCGGAGCACTGGTCGGCAAGGATCGCGTCATCTGGGAGCCCGCCGGCATCGAATGAGACGCCGGTCGAGGCGGCCGCCGGCCAGCCCGTGATCTGGTCCGTCGATTCGCCGGCCCTGCGCACCTTCGGCCGCCCGAATTCGCTCAGACGATGTTTTCGGTGTGGACCACCGGGCCGGGCATCGTCGCGCCTAAGAAAAAGTCAGGCTTGTTTGAAATATTCCGGAAACTCGTCATAATTAGTAGTTGTTACTACTAATGACGGTCGAAGCAATGAGCAAGGCCGAAGACACGCAACCCCTTGTGGAATTGGGGCTTACGGCGCTGGAAGCCGAGTCGTACGCGTTTCTCCTTAGGGAATCTCCGGCCACCGGATACCGCGTTGCGCAGGCCCTCGGCAAGCCCGTGGCCAACACCTACAAGGCTTTGGAGTCCTTGGGCAGAAAGGGGGCCATCCTGGTCGATGAGGCGGAGAGCCGCCTTTGCCGGGCGGTGCCGGCCGATGAGTGGCTCAGCCAACTCGAGCGTCAGTTTCACCAACGGAAACAACGCGCGTCTGAGGCGCTGGCGGGACTCGGAGCGCTCCCCCACGACGACCGGCTTTACCAGCTTCACACGCCAAGCCAAGTTGTTGAGCGGGCCCGGGCGATGCTGCAGCGCTGCCGGCACACGGCGGTCTTGGACGTGTTTCCGACGCTTCTTGACGTACTCGGCGACGATCTGGAGCAATGCGCTTCGCGCGGGGTCGAGGTCGTTGTCAAGACATACAAGGGCGTGAGACTTCGCGGCGTTCGCGTCGTCGTGAGGCCGCGCGGTCACGAGATCACCGAAGCCGTCCCTGGTGAAGTGATCAGCCTCAATGTCGACGGGGCGGAACACCTGTTGGCGGTCATGTCATCAGAAACGGAAACCGTCCATCAGGCCATCTGGACCGGCAGCGCGATTGTGTCATATCTGCTTTTCAACGGGTTGATCAACGAAGTCTCTCAGACGGCGTTTATGGCCGAACTCGAGCAGGACACGAGCGTCGAGCGCCTGCGCCGCGTGTTCCGAGACTTTCGACACTTGCATCCAATCTCATCACGGGGTCCGGCCTATCAAAACTACATTCGCCGGCTCGGCGGCACGGCAGCGGGTCCAGATGCCGGCAAGCCAACCGATGCATCAACGATCGAACGGGGACAGAAATCGAGCAAAAGGAGCAAGCGATGAACGCGATGAAATGGTACGGCCGGAGCGGGTTTCGCATGTTGTTTGCCGGTTGCCTTATTGCCACCGTGGCGAGCGGTTGGGCGCCGGCGGCACCCGGGCCGGAGGAGCCGACAGTTCCAAAGGAACTTCGCGGCTATCGCAAACGGCTGATCGAAGTGATGAAGGGGCTGCGAGTGCCCGGGATTGCTGTGGCGGTCGTGAAAGATGGCAAGATTATTTATCTCGACGCGGTTGGAGAGCGTGATCCGGACAAACACCTACCGGTCACGCCTGATACGGTATTCTACATCGCCTCGTGTACAAAGACATTCGTGGCAACGGCAATCCTCTCGCTGGCCGCGGACGGAAAGATTGATCTCGACGCGCCGGTTCGGCGCTATCTTCCGCGTTTCGAACTTGCGGACGCCGAAACCACGAAGTCCATTACGATCCGCGACTTGCTGGCGCATGCCAAGGGGCTGAATTGCGGCCCGGTGGTCTGGCTCGACGCCTACACGGGTGAGATCACCGAGGATCGATACTATCGATGGCTGCGCGACGCCACGCCGAGCGGTTCGCACCGCTACACGAACGTCCATTATACGCTGCTGGGGCGAGTGATCGAGGCGGTGTCGGGAAAGCCCTGGAAGGACTTTCTCGACGAGCGCGTCTTCGGTCCGGCCGGAATGAAACGATCCACGGGCTATGCCAGCAAGTTGTACGGCCATGTGGATGCGGCCATACCGAGCATTCGCAAGGGCGACGGTTTCACGGCCGCGGCCGTACGAAAGACCGACAACACGATGCACGCCGCCGGCGGCACGGGCGCGAGCGTCCGGGATCTTGCACGGTGGATTCTGCTCAATCTCAACGGCGGCACGATCGACGGTGTGACGGTGCTTCCGAGGAAATGGATGTCGCAAATGCACAAGCTGCAGGACGCCGGGCCGCAGCCGTTACCCTCTTTTGTACCTCGAACGCGCGACGGCCATGGTTTCGCCTGGTGGGTCGGCACGTACCGGGGCAACGCGTTTCTGGAGCACGGCGGGGGCTATGTCGGGACGGCGGCCAGCATTTCCTTCATGCCGCAAAAGAACATGGGTGTGGCGGTCGTTGCAAACGCCGACGGCGCCGCCGCCCAGTTCGTCACGATGGAGATTTACGACCGCCTGCTGGGTGTGGAGGGGAAGGACCTTCTGCCGCGCTTCAGCGGCTTCATTGACGCCCGGTTGGCGCGCACCCGACAGAAAACACCCGGTAATCCAAATCCGGCCGAGAACGGGCTCCCGCTTCCGGCAAGCGCCTATGTCGGCGCGTACGAACACAAGGACTGGGGAACGATTCATGTTCGCTACGCCGGCGGCAAGATCGTCGGAACACAGGGCGCCCTCAGCCTGAGCTTCGAGTCCACCGGCAAGGACGCGTTCATGTTGTCATACGGGACCGGTGAACCCGACCAAGGCCGATGCGACATCAAGGACGGGCGCGTCTGCGCGATTATGTTGCAACTCTATGATGAGCCGTACCGCTTCGTAAGAGAATAGCCGTGCATTTGAAACGCTCTCTGGCCGAGCGGCACATCCCGAGGGGCGAGCACATTTGTTGCATCGCCCTTTCTCTGTTCGTAAGCCCTCTCGTTGCCCAAACGATTGAGTACACGCGCGCCGACGTGGCCGAGAATGTGTACGCGTTCATACCCAGCGAGATCGGGGTCGGCAATGCGGTCGCGATCATCGGCGATACGGACGTACTGGTCGTGGACTCGACGGCCACGCCTTCCGGCGCGCGGGCGGTGATCGCCGAGATCAGGAAATTGACGCCCAAGCCTGTTCGTTACCTGGTCAACACGCATTGGCACGATGACCATATCTGGGGCAACCAGGCCTTCCGGGCGGCTTTTCCGAACGTCGTGATCATTGCGCACGAGAACACGCGCCAGGACATGATCGACAAAGCCATACCGAGCCTCGCTCAGAGTATCAGCGGCATTAGGAAGAAACTCGAGGCCCGAGACGAACAGCTCAAGAATGGAAAGAGCGATGACGGTCGCCCGCTCAGCGAAGAGCGACGCACATTTCTGAACAAGCGGCAGGTTCTGTTCAAGCATCTTCTGAACGAGATCGAAAGCGTCACGCCTACGCTTCCGACTATCACGTTCCAGCGTCGACTCGTGCTCTATCAAGGATCCCAACAGATCAACCTGCTGTCTTTGGGCAAGGGGCACACGCGCGGCGACATTGTGATCCACATTCCCGCAAGCAAGGTAGTCATCGCGGGAGACCTGATTACTTACCCCATTCCCGCCGGCGCATTCGTGTTCGAACGGATCGAAACGATGAGAAAGCTGGCCCGGATCGACCAAGAGGTGATCGTTCCAGGGCACGGCCCGGTCATGCGCAACAACGATTATGTCCTACTCATAACCAGCTTGCTCGAAAAGGTGGTTTCGCGGGTCAGGCAGGCCCTAGATCAAGAGTTGAGCCTTGAGGAGACCCAGAAGGGGATTGACGTCGAGGGTTTCCGTGCAAGATTGGGCAGCCAGGATCTTGTGCCGACGCGCGCCTTCGAACGGTTCTTCCTACGCCCGGCCGTCGAACAGGCTTACAAGGAGCTAAAGGAACGTTGAGCCGGTGCGAGGATGTTGGGGATGGCGACGGCGTTGCTCCGTAGAAAACCTA
>JACZRH010000071.1 GCA_022574815.1 Planctomycetota bacterium
CCAGTTCGATCTGGATTCAGCAGGTCAACAGCGCCGCGCGACAAGAGATCACCGACAACCGCACCGCGCTGGGCAGCCTGGTGGTATCCGATGACGGGAGCCGCCTTCATACTCGCACGAACCGGCAGTTCGGCGCCGGAAGCGGGAGCAGCTTTCTTGAGGATATCACAACCGGACGGCGCCTCCCCGCCGGTACGCAGTTCTTCTCCGACGCCCCCGGAATCGACTGGGGCCATGTGCGCCTGAGCGACGACGGCCAGATCATGGTCTCCAGCTCCACCCAGGGGCTCTACGTCCTGCATGACGGCGTCGGCGGCCCCGTGGGCTTCCCCACGATCGCCGCCATCTCCTACAAGCTCGAGACCGACGGCGAAGACTGCAAGTTGACCGTGCGTGTGGAAGCGAGCTCGCCGCGCGGTGTCGCGGGTGTGTTCGTCAACGCTTACATCGAAGGTCTCGATCCGACGGAGGTCGTGCCGAATGACGACAACCCGTTGTTCCGCATCCGCGCCGGTAGCCGCGTGGACCCGGTCGAGGGCGAGGCCGGCGTGTGGGAGATCGAAATCCCGCTGACCAACGGCGCGGGCGATTGCGTCGAAAACCTGCTGACCGGCGAATACCGCCTGCGGATCACGGTCCGGGACGAGAACGATTCGATGAACGTGTTCCAGGATTTCGCGCCGGGGTCGTAACAGTCCGGCAGAAATGTAGCGTCGGCCCCCTGTGGCCGACGAAGAATGCTGGAAAGCGCGGCAATCGCGACCGTCGCCCGCCCGCAAAGCGTTCTTTGCGGCGGACTGAATAGTTCGGGCGAATCTCACGACAATCCGGGCCGGTACTTCGGCCGGCCGGCGTAGGCGAACTCGGGCGTGTTTGAGGTGACCGCGAGCGTTTCCACGCCCGTAATCCATAGGCTTGTCGAGAAACCGGCTATTGCTGGAAACACTCTCCATTTCTGACCGGCCCGACAGTTGCTAAGCTCTCCGACATGCTGGATCGTGGACACCTGTTGACCGAACAGCGCAACACTGCGTCTCGAGAATTCGACGCGCTTTCTTTGGACGACGCCTTCGACGTTATGAACGCCGAGGACGGCCGCCTCGCACAAGCCGTCGCGGAGGCCAAGCCCGAAATCGTCGCCGCCATCGAACTCATCAGTACGGCGCTACGCGCCAAAGGCCGACTCATCTACGTCGGCGCCGGCACGAGCGGGCGGTTGGGCGTGCTCGACGCCGCCGAGTGCCCGCCGACGTTCCTGACCGACCCTCAGATGATCCAAGGCGTCATCGCCGGAGGAGATGATGCGCTCAAGCGCAGCATCGAGAAGGCCGAGGACGATGCGGCGGCCGGCGCCGCAAGAGTGAAAGAGCTCAACGTTGCCGAAAACGACGTCGTCTTCGGCATCAGCACCGGCGGCACGACGCCGTTCGTTCACGGGGCACTTGAGCAGGCCCGCCGGCGCGGCGCGCGGACGATCTTCCTGGCTTGCGTGCCGAAAGAGCAGGCCGCCGACGCCGCCGACGTTTCCATTCGCGTTATCACCGGCCCCGAGGTCATCACCGGCTCGACGCGGCTCAAGGCCGGCATCGCGACCAAGATGGTGCTGAACACGATCAGCACCTTGACGATGGTGCGGCTCGGCAAGGTGTTCGGCAACCTGATGGTCGATGTCAACGCTCGCGCGTGCGACAAGCTCGCCGACCGCGCAACGCGCATGGTCATGGCCGCGTCGAACCTCGATCGAGCCGACGCCGTGCGCCGGCTCGAAGCCGCCGACTGGCACGTCAAGACCGCGATCGTCATGCACGCCCGCGGCGTGGACCGTGACGAAGCCCGCCGCCGACTCACCGCCGCCGGTGGCTTTGTACGCCGTGCGTTGCAGACCGTTTCGTAAGCAGAATTGGTTTTTTACCTCCCCAACACACTTGGCGGGACTGGTAGAACGCTATGGAAGCATTTACGCTGCCAGCCTGTGCTCGCAATCCCGAGTCAATCCGGTAGCGCGCGTATGTACCGCCGACGGGTAGGGAACCGCTTTCCCCGGAGTCTGGGCGCGTGCGTGTGATGCTCCTGGTGACTGACTTGCAGCGCGGCGGAACGCCGCTGCGGCTCGCGCGACTCGCACGGGGCTTGGCGGCAGAAGGCGTCGAGGTCCACGTGGGGTGTCTGGCGCCGCCCGGGCCGGTCAGTGCGGATCTCGATCGAACGGGGATTGCGACGTTTTCCTGCTATGCCCGTCATGCGAGCGACTGGGATACTCTGAAGCGTCTGATTCGCCGCATGCGTTCGATCCGCCCGCATCTCATCCATGCCACACTCACGCACGCCAACGTCGCCGCTCGGTTGGCGGGCGCCGCAACGCGCGTGCCCGTGCTGACCTCGACCGCGACGATCGAGCTCGAGCGGCGTTGGCACCGCTGGGCCGAGCTGCTCACGTCGCCGCTGGACCGCGGGCACATCGTCAACAGCCGGACGCTCGCGGGCCACGTCGCGAGAGCGTTTCGGATTTCGGAGCGCCGCATTCACGTCGTGCCGCCCTCCATCGAGATTGTGGCGAGCGCCCCGAACCGGGCCACGTCGCGCGAGGCGCTCGAAATACCGGAGCACGAATTCGTCGTGCTTTGGGCCGGCCGCTTCGATCCGGTCAAACGCATCGAGCTGGTCGTCAAATGCGCCGAGATCATGGGCGTGGCCGCGACGCGCTTTCTGCTCGCCGGTGACGGGCCGCACCGTTTGGCGATCGAGCAGACGCTGCGGCTCAGCAGTGCGGCGCGCTCCGTTCACCTGCTCGGCTGGCGCGACGATCTGCCCGCGCTCATGTCCGCCGCCGACGCGTTCCTCTTTCCTTCTTTGACCGAAGGCATGCCCAACGCGGTGCTGCAAGCCATGGCGGCCGGTCTGCCGGTGGTCGCGAGCGACGTTCCGACGCTGCGCGAGCTGTCGGGCGACGAGCATCGGCTGATCCTGGTCGCCGGCGACGATCCGAAACCGTTCGCCGACGTCTTGATGGAATTGCACCACAGCGCGGAATTTCGCCGTTCGATCGGCACGCGCGCGGCTGAGTGGGCGGCGGCAAACCTCGACCCGCGCAAGACCGTCCAAGCGACGATCGCCATCTACGAATCAGTCGTTCGGCGGCGGGTGAGCCTTTCTTGAAACGACCGATCGACCGGCAGGGCTGCCAAGCTTTCAGGACGGCCCGCCGTGCTATGGTGAGCGCTGGGCGGTGTAGTCATGCTGAGCGAAGCGAAGCATCTTGCCTCGGATTCGGCAAGATTCCTCGTTGCGCTTGGAATGACATTGCGGGTGCCATGCCCAAGCGCAGCGCGGGCATGTTCTCGTGTCGGTGCTAACATGCCTGCGCCTTCGGCTTAGGCATGGCACCCGGCTGCGCTCGGAATGACCGGGTGGCGCATTTTCCGCGCCAAACAACAAGAACTGCTTCGTCCTTCAGCGAATCTCGACCCCTAGCGCCGCCGCGACCGGCTTCAACGATTGTTGCATCTTGGTGAAGGTGTCGAAATCGAGCGACTGCATGCCATCGGACATCGCCCGTTCAGGCTCGGGGTGAACCTCGACGAGCAGCCCGTGCGCCCCCGCCGCCAGCGCCGCCATCGACATCGCCGGCACGTATTCGGCCTTTCCCGTGCCGTGGCTGGGGTCGACGATGACCGGCAGGTGCGACAGGTGCTTGACCACCGGTATAATCGAAAGGTCGAGCGTATTCCGCGTGTGGTCGGCGAACGTGCGCACGCCGCGCTCGCACAGGATGACTTGGTAGTTCCCGCCGCTCAAAATGTACTCAGCGGCCATCAGCCACTCGTCGACAGTGGCGGCCATGCCGCGCTTGAGCAGGATGGGTTTGTTGGCCTTGGAGAGCCGCCGCAGGAGCGGATAGTTCTGCATGTTGCGCGTGCCGACCTGCAAAACGTCGGCAACGTCCTCGATACGGGCCGCGCTCTCGACGTCCATTACCTCGGTGACGATGCCGATCCCGGTCTCTTCGCGAGCCTTAGCCAGATACTTGAGCCCTTCCTCGCCGAGCCCCTGGAAGCTGTACGGGCTCGTGCGCGGTTTGTAGGCGCCGCCGCGCAGCAGCTTCACGCCGCGCTCGATCAGAAAGCGCGCCGTCCCGATGATCATCTCTTCGTTTTCGACCGAACAGGGCCCACCGATGATCGTGAAGCCCCCGCCGATCTCGGTGTCGGCAACGGGAATGATGGTCGACTCCGGGTGTACCTCGCGCGAGACGAGCTTGTAGGGGGCCGTGACGACGATGACGTCCTCGACCCCGGGAAGCATGACGAGCGTATCGCGGTTCTCCGGCCCGCGATTGCCGGTGATGCCGATTGCGGTGCGCGTCGATCCGGGGATCGGATGGGGCACCAGCCCGAGCTCGCGAATGCGTTCGACGACCGCGTCGATCTGGTCCTGCTCGGCGTGCGCGTTCATAACGACCAGCATGCTCGTCTCCGTGGGCCTTGTCGGGGCCCGCCCTGCGAAACGCGCATCTTAGACGGATTTGGCGAGCGTTTCCATTCCGCCGTGAGCGACCGGGCCGAGTACGATCGGGGAGTCTGGGGCATGGGCTTCGGGCTTGCATGGATTCTGTAGGCCGGCACGGGTCACGGCCGCGTAGATTTCGCGCAGCTTGCCAGCGAACCGCAAACGCCGATAGCATATCAGCCCCGCGAAGCCGACCGCGGACCCGCACCCGGCGGCGCGGAAGTCTGCGCGCCGCCCGTCGCAAGGGAATCGGGCGGTACGGGGAGCTGCGGCGGTGGTGCGCCGCCGCGCATGAGTTGCCAGCCGATCAACCTGGAAAGGTGCCGCACTATGCCATCCACCGCAATGACCGCCAAGCTCAACGAGCAGATTACCCACGAGTTTCACGCCTCGCAGCACTATCTCGCGATGGCGTGCGCAACCGACGCCATGGGCCTGAAGGTCGTCCCGCGCTGGTTCCGCGAGCAGGCCGAGGAGGAGCGCGAACACGCGCTGAAAATCCTGGACTACCTGCTCGAAGTCGGGGCGCGCGTGAAGCTCGCCGCGCTCCCGCCGCCGCCCAGCGAGTACAAGTCCGTGCTGGCGGCGGCCGAAGCGGCGTTGAAAAGCGAAAAGAAGGTGACCAAGCAGATTCACGACCTGGTCGCGCTGGCGGACAAGGAAAAAGACTACGCCACGCGCAGCTTTCTGAACGGGTTCGTCGACGAGCAGGTCGAGGAGCTGAAGCACACCGGCGACCTGCTCCAGCTCGCGAAAATGGCCGGCGACAACCTGCTGCAACTCGAATCGCACCTGCGGCACGCGATGAGCAAGCCGGCGGGAGGCTGACAGTCCGCCGCAATAGTCCTGTAGCGGCCATCGCGTGCGGGCTTTGCGGGGGACTGCTAGACGCGCCCGCCGCGCACGACGAGTTGACCGGGCAGGCGCTTGATCAGGCCCTTCAGTTCCAGCGCGGTGAAGGCCGCCAGCACCTCGCCGGGCGGGAACGATGAGGCCGAAAGGACCGCATCCTGGAGGATCGGGTCCGGGCCGATCAGGTCGAAGACGCGTGCCTCAATCCGCGAGAGCTTCCACGGCGACTCCGATTGCGAGGTCCGCACGGTCGTCGGCGTGCCCGATGCGTCGGCGGACTCGTTCGTTGTTGGGTCCGCGGCGTTCCCCGGCCCGGCGCGTTCGGCCGCTTCCGAACCCTTCTGCATCATCGTCAACCCGACCTCTCCGAGTTCCGCGAGAATGTCGTCCAGGCCGGTCACCAACTTGGCCGCTGCGTCACGGATCAGCGCGTTGGTGCCCTGCGCGGCCGGCTCCTGCAAACGCCCGGGAATCGCGAAGACCTCGCGGTTGTACTCGGTCGTGTAGCGGGCCGTGATCATCGCACCGCTGCGCAGCGGCGCTTCGACCAGCAACGTGCCGAGGCCCAGCCCCGCGATGATCCGGTTGCGCGGATCGAAACTCTCCCGCCGCACCGCCGTGCGCATCGGCAATTCGCTGAGCAGGGCACCGTTCTCGATCAACTTGTCGGCCAGGGCGCGGTTCTCCGCCGGATAGACCTCAGTCAATCCGTTACCCAGCACGCCGATCGAGCGCCCGGCCGAGTCCAGCGCGCCGTGCTGCGCGAAGGCGTCGATCCCGCGCGCCAGCCCGCTGACGACCGTGAACCCCGCCCCCGCCAGCAGCTCGCCGAACCGCCGCGCCTGCTCCCCGCCGTAGATCGAACACCTGCGCGTGCCGACGATCGCGAGCGCGACGGCGTCCTGCGGCTGCAAGCGCCCCTTGACATACAGGACGATCGGAACATCGGGAATGTGCCGCAGGAGTTCGGGAAACTCGTCGTCGTCGCGGCAGAGGATCCGCACGCTGTGCTCAGCCGCCGTCTCGATCTCGGCGTCGATGTCGACGGACTCGCGGCCGCGCGCCACCCGGTCGGCCGCGCCGCGGCCGATCCCTTTGACTTCCTGGAGCTGGGCGGCAGGCAGGCCGAGCGCTGTTTCGGCGTCGCCGAAGTGCAACAGCAGTCGCCCGAAGACGATCGGCCCGATGCCCTCGCACAAGGCCCAGCGCAGATGCACCCGCCCGCTCTCGGAAATCGTCTCGTCCATCACCGTCACCCGGCCCGCGATTGTGCGCGCGAGCGACCACGCGCACAACCGAGCCAACACGTAAAATGCGCCGCCCCCCAGGACCCGCTCAGGAAATCACAATTACAGATCGGACCCGCTGGTGCGGCCCGCCTTCAGGGGCACTGCCCCACGCCCAATGCCGCGAAGAAGGGATCGATATCCCCGCCGTCGACCCGTCCGTCGTGATTGATGTCGACCAGGCACAGCCGATCGCAGCCTGGGAATTGCAGCTCCCACGCCGTCGGATCCCCGAGCGCGAAGAAAAATGCGTCGATGTCCCCGCCGTTAAAGAGCCCGTCGCAATTCGCGTCGCCGCAAAGGAACACCGCACAGGTTTCGTCGTATACGACCGCCACGCCCAGATGGCCCGTGATGCCGGTCTGGGCCTGCAAGTCCCACGGCCCGCCGACCATATTGCCCACCGAGTCGTAGAAGCCCAACTCGTCGGGAATGGCCTGGTTGATCGCGGCCATCCACCCGCTGCCGTCATGAAACCCGCTCATGCCGCCGCCGTGATTAATAAACCAAAACCCCGTAAACCAGCCTTGCCCGGCCATGATCGTTCCGGGGTTGGTCGTGATGTTGATCTTGATGACGCCGCCGAAGCGGCCCGTGAAGATCCCGTTGAGATGCACCCACAGATTGCCGTCGGTGTCGTCATACGCCAGCCCGTACATGTCGAGCGCGAGGTTAGAGTACGAGTTCAGCAAGGCCCCGCTCAGGCTCACCTCCGCGAGGCGGTCGCTCGTGAAGTTGACAGCCCAAAGACTGCCGTTCCCCCCGTCGCCGGTCGGGTCGAATGCCAGACCGTGCCAAGTCCCGCCCACGAACGGAATCCCGCCGGAGATAATCTGCACGCCTCCCGATCCGTCGGCGTTGTGCCGCGCCACGCCGTCCTCCCAGCCGTAAAAAATATGGGCGGACCGGTCAGCGGCCCCGTCGCGATAGCCCCAACTGCTGGATTGGGCGCCCGCGACCTGGTCAACCGAAACCGTCGTGTATACGCCGTTCGTGTCGAACTCGTGAATTTGATGCGGTCCCCCCAAGACGCCGCGAGCCGAAACCCAGACGCTCTGCGCCAAGAGTGGCGTCACCCAAGTTCCCGCGATCAGCAAGCAGATGGCTCGTTTCATGACACGGTCTTTCCTATGTTTCAGTAAACCCACTCACCCGTGCGCGACCTCCACCTACCGATCTCTTAGGCGCCGGACACGGCCAGTGTAACGACTTGGGCGGGAAGACAGGAGGAAATGAGACCCGGCGGGTGATTACTTGCCGCGGCCGGTTGTGTGAAACTGCACGATCCTACGGCCCTCGCCGCGCGGATAAAATCGAAACTTCCTTACTTTCTCGCCGCGCAGCACTGAGAGCTCGGTCTTGACGTCGGGATCGCGGTTGATCGACCAGCCGACGAGCTCGTCGCCTTCGCGCAGCCCGGTCCGGGCCGCCGGCGAGTCCGGCACCAGACCGATGATGCGGCGCTCCTTGGTCGAACGCGACGCGTCGAAGCCGAGCTCGAATTTGTAAACCGTTTTCCAGCGCCCGGTCAGGTTCGGCGACAGCGCGTTTCCGGGCAGCTCGACGCGCTCGGCACGGGTTACGAAACGGTCGAAGTCGTCCCCGAACCAGTCGCCGAGCAGCTCAACCCCGGCCCGTCGGATCGCCGCGTTTGTGAGCTTGAAATTGCCCTTCGCGGCCCGGGCCATGAGCGCCTTGAACAGCCGATCGATGCCGTCGGGCTGCCCGTAGTCGCGCGCCAGGCGGTGCCAGCGCAATCCGAGCAGCAGTCCGCGCTGATACGCGACTTCACCGACCGTTTCGCGCCGGCTCCAGAATTCCTTGCGGATTTGTTCATTGGTCGCGCCGATGGCGGGGTTGTGGAAGTACTCGCGGATGTGCCGGTTGATCCACTTGGCGTAGAGGCTCTGCTTCCAATAGCCCGACTCGCGCAGAATCCGCAAAGCGTAGTAGTCCGTGAGCCCCTCGGTAAACCAATAGACCAGCGCCTCCGGATCGGCCGCCGCGAGCTTCCGCCCGTTCCAGTAGTGAAAGAGCTCGTGCGCGAACAGGTGCTCGACCGAGTCGCTCAGCTTCGACTCCGGCGCGATGAACAGCGCGAAACTGTGGTACAAGCCCGACCCCGCCATCCGGGTACTGTCCCCCTTCAGCGCCTCACCGACCGGAACGGCCGTCACCAGGAAGGGCGGAAAATCGTCTTCGCCCATGAACTCGCATTGCTGGGCCACGATCTTCGCAGCCATGCGGGCGAATTCCTCCTTGTTGAATGCGAACCGATCGCGCAGTGCGACGATCACTTCGCGCCCTTCGTGAACGACCTTGCCCGTGTCCAGCCGCCCGGCCAGATACACCGAATGCCGCAGGTCGGTCAGCTTCAGCGGCATGCCCAGACTCGGGCCGGTCCCCCAGGAGCAAACCGCTTTCCAGCCCTTGGGCAATTCCCATCGGACGATGACGTCCGCCGAGTCCGGCAGCCCCTTGCCGACGTCTGGAATGAGCAGGAACGTGTTGCCGATTCCGTGAAAGAAGGTGCGGGTCGTCACCGGCAGGTGGGTGTTGTCCCAGGTCAGCGAGCGCGTCCCGGGATCGACCGTGTAGCGGCACGTGATCGTCGCTCCCTTTCGATGCCGCAGCCGCCAGCGGTGCTTATCGCGGCGGACCTGCTCGGCTTGGTCGAAACGCACGTTCTTGAGCAATGCGGGCACGTCCCGCACGGTCCCGAAGCGGCGCGAGACCGAAATCGCCGAAGCCGTCCGGCCCTCGGTTTGCCAGACCAGCTCGACTTCGAGTCGGCCTTTCTTCGGCAGGGGTCGCAGCGTGTAGCGCAGCGTGTCCGCCGCTGCCGCCGCGGTGATGGCCACGACGCACATCAGGGGAATGAGCATGTTCTTCAGAGCAGCTTGCGTTCGACCGGTTTGCGTGCTGCGCACCGCGCCAAGCGTGCGTCGGATCGCTCGATAAGTACTCGTCTTGATGACGCAGGGCCGCATGCGACGATTGCTCCACGATTCGTATCGGCGCATGAGCGTAGGATGATTGGCCGGTCGCCGCAACTCGCGCAGCCGCCGCGCTCCCCGCCCGCGACGATGGAAATTCGCGGTTCGTCTGTCGATAAGTGCTTCGTCACGGGTTTCCAAAGGTAAGCCGCATGATCCGATTCGGGTTTCTGGTGCTTCCCGTCCTTACCGGCGTGACCGTTGCCGCGGCCCAGGACGCGCCCCAATACCTTTCTTCAAATGAAATCATCCTCTCATACCGAGCCCACGAGAGCGGCCCGGTCGATCGCGTCGAGGTCTGGGTCACACGCGACGGGCGTCGCGAATGGCAGCCGGTTCAAACGACTCCGGCCGGACCCCATGCAGTCCGGTTTCGCGCGACGAAAGACGGGTCCTACGGTTTCTACTTGGTCTTGCACAATGAGGCCGGTTCGTCCGCCGCCCCGCCGACCCCGTCCGTTCCGCCTCACCGCACCGTGGTGGTCGACACCCGGCCGCCGACCTTTCAGATTCACGGCACGCTCGAGCGGCCCAGCCGGTCTGATGCACCGGTCCGACTCTTCGCGGTCTCCCTGATTGAGGAGAACCTCGGCCCGACGGGTGTGCGCGTGTTTTATCGGAAGGCCACTAACGCGCCCTGGAAAGACGGCGGCGCCGCGATCCATGTCGACGATCAGCTCCATTGGACGGTCCCCGAAACATTCGCCGGAGCGGAAGAGATCAAGATCGTTGTTACCGACCTCGCGGGAAACCGCGCGTTCGATACGATCCATGATGTGAAGATCAGCGCGAGCCCGTCCGGCGCGGACGAGCAGCAAGCGAAATCAAAGCAGATGCCGTTCCCGGCGAAAGCGACGCTCGTCGGGCCTGTCGCCGGCGTCGATCCGCCCACGGTCGCACCCGTACTGCCGACGGTAGTGCGGCCGGTCTCATTGGGAGACTCGACCGAAACGCCGACTGTGTCCCCGCAACAAACCGAGGATCGACGCGAGGACTCGATCGCCCAATTACGCCGCTTGGCCAGGCGCCACATCAACGTCGGCGAATGGTCTCTGGCGACCGCCCGCTTCGAGGACGCGTTGACCCAGGCGCCCGATGACGCCGACCTGCTCGTCGATCTCGGCAGTGCGCTTTACCGCCTGGGGCGTTACCGCGAGGCCGCCGAGCGGTTCGAGTCCGCCCGCGAAGTGCTGCCCGACCATCACGGCGCCGTCGAGGGCCTCGCGCTGGTCGCCGCCACACAGAAACGCTATCCTCAGGCGCGCGAACACCTGTTGCTCCTGTTGCGGCTCGCGCCGGACTCCGGAAAGAACCAGCTCCGCTTCGGCGACATCGAGCACAAGCTCGGAAACCTCGACCAAGCGCTCGAGGCGTGGCGGAAAGCGATCAAGCTGAGCGGCGACGACCCGGCGATCGGCGCTCGCGCGAAGAAACGAATCCAGTACTTCGGGCCGAGCCGGATCCGCCAGACTCGGCCCTGACACGGCCGAGACATGCCGAACCAACACCCTGCCGACATTCCGCCGATCGCGGTCTTCTTCGGCGACGAAGAGTACCGGAAATCGGTCCTCTTGCGAGAAGTGCTGGACGAGTTCCTTCCACCCGAAGTCGAGCGCTCAACGGCACTGACAACGTATGACGGCACGCGCCCGCCGGACCAGGACGGGCCGTCGCTCGCCGCCGTCCTCGATGATCTCGCGACGTTACCCTTCCTCTCCGATCGACGCGTGGTCGTCGTTCGCGACGCCGACCGGTTCATATCGGCCCACCGCGAGGCCTTGGAGCGCTACCTGGAGGCGCCCGCCGCCACGGGCGTGCTGCTGCTCGAGTGCCGCTCGTTTCCCGGCACGACTCGGCTGAGCAAGGCGGTGGTCGCGGCCGGCGGGCGGCTGTACAAGTGCGAGAAGCTCCGGGGACGCGAGGTTTCCGACTTCGTGCTCTCCGAAATGCGAGCCCGGGGCAAGCGCATCGAATCGCCCGCCGTCGAACGGCTCGTCGATCTGGTCGGTCCCGATCAGGGGTCGCTCGCTATGGAAGTCGACAAGCTGTGTCTCTACGTCGCGGATCGAGCGACTGTAACCGAGACCGACGTCGCGGCCCTGGTCGGCCAGAGTCGCGAAGAGAAGGTCTTCGCCGTCATGGACTTGGCCGCCGATGGAGACCTCCCGGCCGCCATAAAACTCTGGCAACAAGTCCTCGCCATGGACCCGTCGGCGGTCTTTCGCGCCCTTGGGGGTGTCATGTATGTCCTCCGCCGCTGGCTGAAAGCGCACAAAATGCGAGCGGCCGGCATGTCCGCCGCCGAGATCGCGCCCAAGGTCTTCATGTTCGGTCGCGCGCCTCAACTCGAGGC
Source organism: Planctomycetota bacterium (assembly GCA_022574815.1). GTDB lineage: Bacteria > Planctomycetota > Phycisphaerae > UBA1845 > Fen-1342 > JACZRH01. The sequence goes on from JACZRH010000071.1 coordinate 11,994, forward strand.
CCTTCTGCACCGCTTGCCCGCGCAACGCCTGAGGGTCATGCTCGCGTCGGCGGTCGACCTCGACTTACAAGCCAAGACCGGCAACCGGTCGATAGAGTCGGGTATCGAGGCGCTGCTGGTGGAACTGGCAGCCCCCACCGCCTGAGCAAACTCGCGGAGATCGGTATGGATGCGCGACCGTTGGCATGGATGCTCTGCCTGGGAACCCTCCTGATGGGGGGCGGCTGTCCCCTGCTGGACGCCCGGCCCGCCGCCCGGCAGGAATCCCCCAAACCTGTCGAGCCCAAAGAACGGCCTCTGCTCGTCGATGGCGGATTCGCCGATGACGAGACCGACGCGGTCGATCCGAGGATTCAGAGGTACATCGAGTCGGTTGACGGCCTCGCGAGCCGGACGGCCCACCCGCGGCTTGAGAACGCTGCGTTTCGCGATGAGAGCCGTACGCCCCGCGTCAAGAGTAGCCCTGAGTATTCGCCGGCATCCGTGGTGCGAGTTCTGGAGGCGAACTCCGAAGCCCAAAGGACCACGACCGCGCCGGCGGCTAGGGGCAGGGAAACCCCGCCGGGCAGCGACCGAGACGCCGTTTCGACGACCTCCTCGGAGTCCTCGGAGAGTATTCCCACCGGTCGAGATGCAATGGGTCCGCCGGCACCAAGAGAATCACAACATCCTGTACTCGAAGAGGTTACGATATGGAACGGATCGCGGCCTGCTCAAGCGCCGGCGCAGCGACGCCAAGACCCGCCGGCCGTCAATGCTCCCATTTCCGCCGCGCAGCAGGTCACAACCACAGCGAAAACAGACCTGCGGAATTTACCGCCACCTTCCGAGCCAGATTCGCTTCAGGAACAGTTCGATCAGCGCATCCGCGAGGTGCTGGCCGGTGAATATGAGCGGGCCCGCTCGCCGCTCGTTTTGGTGCCGACCGAGCAGAGTGAATGGGTCACCGGGTTCGTCAACGCGTTCATCGCGATTCGAGAAGGCCACGCGGGTGATCTGAACGCGGCCGCCAACGCCGCGCTCGAGCAGATCGAAACACTCGGCGATTCGCTGCGCAGGATCAGCGACCTGAAGATTCGGATCCTGCGGCTTTGCAGCGAGGTGCGGGGCTTCGGAAACTACCAGCCGATCGAGACGCCCAACTTCTCGGCTGGCCATGCGACTGAGTTTGTCGTGTACTGCGAACTCGAGGGTTTCGTAAGCGACCGCGACGACGAGGGTCAGTTCATCTCCCGTTTCGACATTCACACGCAGGTTCTCACCCGCGCCGGCGACTCGGTGCTCGACCTCAAGGACCACGATGTGGTCGACCGTTGCCGCAACCGGCGCCGCGACTGCTTCATTCCGCGGCTGGTCCGGTTGCCGGCGACGCTTTCTCCAGGAGAGTATGTTCTAAAAGTCGCGATCGCGGATACACTCGGGCGAAAGGTCGCGGAAAAGCGCACCACGTTTCGAGTCACCGCTCGTTGATCGCGGCGCGGTGCAATCCAAGTACGAGTCTACCAAAGCGCCCGGCGGGCGAACGTGCCCCGGGCCATTCGGCTCATCTCTCGTGCGCCATAGGATGGTCTGCACCACTTCGACGTCGTCGAGGAAGGCGTGCGTCATCGGTGTGGCCAACCCACACCCGAACAACACGATGATTTGATTGTCCGGCATTCGCTTCGCGCGGAAATTTGCTAGTCGGTAACAAACCGAACCGGGAGCGCGCACGGAACGAATCATTGGTCTTAGTCAGGAAGTATACGATAACATATTGTGAATAAACAAGTTATGTTAGTTTATGTCCTGCGACCCAGATTTGATTGACAAAGACGCTATTGTGAGGCTATCCTACCATCGCGCAAGGAGGCCGACATGTCAAAGAGTACACCCCGTCTGGGAAAAGGATTGAGTGCCATCATCGGGCAGCGAGCTAATCCGGGCGCCATGCCCAAAACGGCCGGCGGCGACGGATTCGGCCAGATTCGGCAGCTCGCTCTGGACGTCATTGTTCCCAATCCGAGTCAGCCCCGCACTGGTTTTGATGAATCGACGCTTGAGGAACTCTCCCGCTCGATTCGAGCCAAAGGTGTTCTTCAGCCGGTCATCGTGCGGCCGGCAGGCAATGGCCGGTTTGAGCTTGTGGTCGGCGAGCGCCGCTGGCGGGCGGCCAAGCTCGCGGGCCTCGAGTCGATTCCCGCCCTGGTTCGGCGAACATCCGACGCAGAATCGTTGGAAATCGCCATGATCGAAAACCTTCAGCGGGAGGATTTGAGCCCGCTTGAACGCGCCGCCGGCTATCGACGCTATATCGAAGCCTTCGACATCACCATCGATGAGCTCGCCGGGAGGCTGTGCGAGAGTCGGGCGAACGTCTCTAACTACCTGAGATTGCTAAAGTTGCGCCCAGAAATACATATGCTGCTGGGTGCGGGGCAACTCGCCATGGGCCAGGCACGCGCGATCGCGGGAATCGAAGACTCGGAGCGCCAACTCGCCATCGCGCGAATGGCCGTTCGACGAAACCTGTCCGTGCGTCAGGTGGAGGCCCTCGCACGCGACGACCCGAAAGCGGGCGCCCAAAGCCGTGAGGCGACCGCGCTTCCTGACAAGCACCATGCGGATATCGCGCAGTCGCTGGGCCGGGCGTTGGGTCTGGGGGTCACATTGAAGCCTGGCCGGAAGAAGAATTCGGGGCGTGTGATCATCCAATACGACAACCTCGAGGAATTCGATCGCATCGCCGAAAAAATCGGCGGCCGCGCTGCTTTGGAGTAAGGACCGTGTCCCTGACGCGTGAGCCCGCATTCGCCGGCCGGTTCTACCCAGCGGACGCGGCCCAGTGTTCGGCCATGGTCGACCGGTTCAACCCGCAGGGCGCTGTCCGGGGGGCGCTGGGGGCTTTGGCACCACACGCCGGATGGAAGTTCAGCGGCGCGACGGCTGGGTTGAGCCTGTCAGCGATCGCAGCGGGCAAGCCCGAGACGGTTATCATCTTTGGTGCGGTTCACGTTCTCGATTCAAACAAGGCGAGCCTATTCGCGTCCGGGAGTTGGCGCACTCCCCTGGGTGTTGTTCGTGTTGACGAATTGCTGGCAAAGCGTGTTCTATCTTGCCGGCACATTCGATCGGACGCCGGTGTCCATCGGCGGGAGCATTCGATCGAGGTGGAGCTGCCATTTTTGCAGCGTTCGTTGGGGGATTTAATGATTCTGCCGATCATGGTTCGCCCGGGGCCGTGGGCGGAGGAAGTCGGGCGTGCGTGTGCGATGGCGGCCGGAGATCTCGGGCGGCGGGTGGCTTTCGTCGCGTCGACGGACTTGACGCATTACGGCCCGAGTTTTGGTTTCGAGCCGCACGGGCGTGGCGAAGCGGGGATTCGGTGGGCCAAGGACGTGAACGATCGGCGGTTTATTTCGCTTGTGGGGGCACTCGACGCGGGTGCGATCGTTCCGGAGGCGGAGATGAATCGGAATGCGTGCGGCTCGGGCGCGGTGGCGGCGACGATCGCCGCGGTGCGAACGGCCGGACTTTCGGAATATTCGGAGCTCGCGCACACCTGCAGTGCGGAGTGCGATCTGGAGGAGGGCGGTAATCCGCTGGACTCGGTCGGCTATCACGCCGGCGTCTTCAGGGCCGGCGAGGACCCCGAGAACAGCGTTTCACGTGAAACGAATAAAGGGTGATCGGGCGATTTGCGGAGGCGACGGCGTTTCACGTGAAACGCGCTCGAAGCTGTTCCTGAAGAGGAAGCGGTTTCGTGCGGTCGCCGCCGATCAGAGACGCCGCTTCGGGCACCAGCCGCACACCACTAGCTTATCTAGTATATCTAGTCCGGCGGATCGACCCCGTGACACCTGAGCGGGGCGGGTCGCGCCGGCTGCCGTCCTACACCGCGGGCAAAACACCCGCGCTTACCCCCCAGGCGACAGCCCGCCCGCTTAAGGCAAACCGCTCCTGATGCGATGGTTTGTGGGAACGTTTGATCAACCCGCCGGAGCCTCGGTCACGTCCGCGCGCGGCCCGTCGCACGGCGTCTCGCGGCCACGCCCTTCGTCGGCCGGTGTGATCCCAGCCGCGAGGTGCATCCAGCGCCGCCTCACGAAGCAGACCAGCAAAGCCGGCAACAAGACCAGATCGCCGACCAGCGCCGCCAACAGTGCCACGCAGGCCGACAAGGCGAACGCGCGCATGGCCCACATTTCGCTCAAGAGTAGGATTCCAAAGCCCGCAACGAGCACAGCCGTGGTCGTGATCAGCGCCGAGCCGACCGCGACCATCGTCCGCCGAATGGCTTCGGGCACATCGCCGTCGATCCGCACCTCGCGCAAGAAGCGGGTGATGAAATGGATCGTGTCGTCAACCGCGATGCCGAGACACACCGTAAACACAATCGCGGTAGAGATTTGCAGCGTTCCGCCCCGCCAGGCGAGCAGTGACGCCGTTACGACCAGCGGAAACACGTTGGGCAAGACGCTGATCAGCCCGACGCGGAACGATCGAAAGGCCGCCCAAATCACGCCGAAGATGACCACTGCCGCCAACAGCAGGCTACCCGTAAGATCGCGGATCATCCGGTTCAGGTTTTGCACGGCCACGACCGACGTTCCGGTCGGCCTCATCGTCACGCCCTCAAACTCGCTTTGGGCCGCATCCAGGTCTCGTCTGAGCTTCGCGAATACCGGCGCATAGACGGCCGTGCCCGCGTCGAGCGTCCGCGCGGTGACGACGGTACGCCGCCGCTGCGGCGCGACGAATCGCTGCCGGATGTCGTCGGGGACGAGTGCGAGCAGTCCGATCCGATCGGCTGGATCGCCGCGCGAGCCGGGCAGGCTTGCAAGCAGATCGAGTACCGAGACGGGATAATTGATCAAGGGCTCAGCCTCAAGCAGTGATTGGGCCTTTCGAATGGCGGCCAGGACGACGGGTGACTCGAGCGACTGCTCCGGGGACCATTCGATGAGCACGTGAACGATCAGAATCCCGCCGAGCCGCTCGTCGCAGTCTTGCAGCGCCTGGAAGGACTCATT
>JACZRH010000072.1:0-8068 GCA_022574815.1 Planctomycetota bacterium
CCGGGCACGTTCGTCGACTTTGAGGTTCTTGCCGACGGCACGCTGGAATTCGATCCAATATTCGACAACGAGATGACCGGTCGGGGCGGCACGACGCTCGTTATCGACGGACACGAGATTATCGTCGATGCCACCGCACTGACTCCGGGCGTGCTCCAAACAGGACTGGTATTGACCACCGGCCCGTCCAGCAGTCAGCTCGAGGTGTTGACCGAATTCCCAATTCCTTTTACGCTCCTATCTGGGAAGCACCGACTCGCCTACGCGACCAAGTTTGCCAACCCGGGCACGTTCGTCGACTTTGAGGTTCTGGCCGACGGCACGTTGGAATTCGATCCGATATTCGACAACGAGATGACCGGTCGGGGCGGCACGACGCTCGTTATCGACGGACACGAGATTATCGTCGATGCCACCGCACTGACTCCGACCGCGCTTCAAACAGAACTGCAATTGACCCTGTCGCCCGGCGGTGCGCTCGAGGTGTTGACCGAATGCCCATTTTCGCTTACACTCCTGTCTGGGAAGCACCTACTCGCCTACGGGACCGGTGTTTCCGGCTCGGGCACGGCCTTCGCCTTTGAGGTACTCCCCGACGGCTCGCTGGACTTCGATCCGAATCTAGATCCAATCCTGATCGGCCGCGGCACGCCCAACCTCCTAATTCACGGGTCGCGCATCCAGATCGATGCACGACACATCAGCGCGTCATTTTTCACCCTTAACCCGGTGGGAACGCTGAGCAACGACATTTGCCAACCTCTCGTATTGCTGCCGGGCTTGCATTTCCTTAACATCGCTGGCGCACCCGTCGTCTTTCTTGCTTCCATCGATGGGACCGTCGACTTCGATGCGTCTTTCGACACGATTGTCGACGGCCGAGGTATGGGCATTCTATCTTTCCGGTGCCCGGACCCACTGAACTGCGATCCGCTGCCCGATTGCGATCCCTTTCCTGAGATCGGCCCGGCCCAAGACAGTGACGGCGACGGCGTATTTGACCCCTGCGACATCTGCCCCGGCTTCGACGACAACATCGACACCGACGGCGACGGCATCCCCGACGGCTGCGACAATCAGCCGCCCGTCGCCGTCTGCGCCGTCGTCGGTGAGAACCCGCGCGAAGCCACGGGATCAAACGGCGCCTTGGTGCAACTAGACGGAACCGCCTCCACCGACCCGGACGGCGACCCGCTGTCGTACCACTGGGACGTCTCCAATCAATTCGTGCTGCTCGACGACGACGACATCGCCATGCCGTCGGGCATTTTCCCGGCGGGAATAACCATGGCCACGCTGACCGTCACCGACGGCTTCGGCGGATTCGCCACCTGCGATGTGACCGTGATCGTGACCGACACGACGCCGCCGACCGTGGCCTGTACGACCGACTTTGCTGTGCTCTGGCCGCCGAACCATGACCTGCGCACTGTGACGCTCACGGTTATGGCGACCGACGCCGTCAGCGACCCGACCACGATCAACGTGCAGGCCCTGCTGCGTAGCGACGAGCCGGACAACGCCACCGGGCTCGGCGACGGCGACACCACCGGCGACGTGGACGGACAGGACGCCTTCGCTTCAGCCGTCGATGTGAGCACTCAACTCGTCTTCGACGCGACAATCGGCAACAACGGCGCCTGGGTCGCGACGGTCCAACTGCGGGCCGAGCGCGACGGAAACAACGGCGCCGATGGCCGCTGCTACACGCTCAACGTGACCGCGACCGATCAAGCCGGGAACGAGTCAAACACGAGTTGCTGCGTGGTCGTTCCGCACGATCGGCGCCGATAGCCGATAAACCGATGGATGCCCCGTAGTGCCGTAACGCTCGTCCAACGCCTTCGACATCGAACCGTTCCTGAACTGCCTCTACGGCCCGTAGAACGGAGCATTGATGGAATAGTCACAGCCGAGCTATCGTTATTGTGTCAGAGCCGGGCTGTCCCCACAGCCCGGCTCGCCTCGTTCCCTCGTCTGCTCCGTGCCTTCGTGCCTACGTGCCTTAGTGCCTTTCCCCCAATCCCCCTTGACCCCCGAGGCCCGTGCGCCTACACTACCTAGGAACTCCGGAGACCCTTCCATGCGCCTTCACCCCCGCCACCAACCGCTTTCCCGGCGCCGGAGAGGGGGGGATTCTCCGCCGGTCACCTTGCACCTCTATCCCGTGTAGCGCAAGTTAGCTCCTAGACGACAGTTACGGTCTTGTCAATGCGGCGGCTCCCTCTCCTTCAGGGCGGGCGCGTCTCAACCAGCCGCCACAAAAACGCCACAAATGAATCGACCGCTGGGAGGTGGGTGGGAACCATGGCCCGCTGGCTCAAACCAAGGCAGCTGGGTGTCCCCACCGGAAACTCCATCCGCGCTCGCCGCGACGGAGAATAACAGGCCAGTTGCGCCGGCGAGAACGACATCCCGGTGCCCACGGACGATTCAAAGGCCAGCGAACAGGCGCAATCGCGGCGGCCGGCGCAACACGATCCCAGCGTTGGGCCTGCAGGGTGATGAGCGCTCGCCGCCGTTTCAGGCCGCTCGCGTGTAACGGTGTTGCAGCCCGCCTACCTGCGAGATGGCGATTATACGGCCGCGGCTCGGCGGCTCGACTTCACGAGGAATCGGCGCATTCCGATCCAGCGACAGATGCGTGCGTGACTGGTGATAATACCTGAAGTACGCGGTGAGGATCCGGATCAAGTGAGCTTCATTGAAGACGATCACGTGATCCAGACACTCGCGCCGGATCGAGCCAATCAGTCGCTCAACGTAGGGGCTTTGCCATGGTGAGCGGTACGCGATGGCGATCTCCTCGATGCCCATGTGCTTGATGCGATCGCGGAAGTCCTGACCGTAGATGCCGTCATGATCGCGGATCAGGAAGCGCGGCGCCTCGTCGAACGGGAATGCCTCCACGACCTGCTGAGCCGTCCAGCGTGCGCTCGGATACGGGGTCACGTTGAAGTGCACCACGCGACGCCGGTCCTGGCGGAGCACGAGAAAACAGTAGAGCAAACGAAAACTCACCGTGGCGACGAAGAAGAAGTCGATCGCGACGATATCGGGTGAGTGGTTTTCGAGGAATGTACGCCAGGTCTGTGAGGGCGGCTTGCGACTTCGGTTCATGTACTTGGCGACCGTAGACTCGGCGACATCATGGCCGAGCAGCGCCAGCTCAGATTGAATTCGGGGCGCACCCCACGTCGGATTCTCCTGAGCCATTCGCCGAATGAGTTGGCGGATCTCAGCCGCGATCTTCGGCCGACCTGGTCTGTGTTTCTGTGACTTCCAGCGCCAGTAGAGCCGGAAACCTGTGCGATGCCAGCGCACGACCGTCTCGGGCCTCACGATCACAAGGCAGGAACGCCAGTCGGCCCAGAACCGGGACAACCAGACCCAAAAGATCCGGTCGCGCTTTCGCAGCCGCGGGCGCTTCGCCGACACCTGAAGAACGGCAAGTTGTTGACGCAGGGCTAGATTCTCTGCAGCTAACGCTGCACGCGGGATAAGAACCACGCGGAATAGGATGACGATAACACGCACGACGCCCATGATTACGCCTCAGTTCGGCTTCTGTGAGGCGGCATGATAGTGCAGCAGGCCCGAGCAGGCGAGGTGCGTAAGTCCTTGCGGCGCAACGCGGACGGAGTCTTCCGGAGGGACAACCGTCACTGGAACGCTGTCGCCAGATCGAGGTCGAACTCACTTGCCTCGCCAAGCCTTTGAATCGCAAAATCTGGCTCTAGGCGCTCACCGCCGGCCTGGTGCCGAGGTTCTGACTCTGATTGTCCACGATCGGCTTAATCCGCGGGCCGTTTTGCGTTACTAATAATTGATGGGTGGTAGGCCTTCGCGTGATTGTGGCGACAGCGAGAGCGGGCCACGGGTGTCAACGGGCACCGATCAATCTTCCCGGTGACAACGGGACACCAGGAGGTGAGCGTCGGCTTGGGATCCTTCGCGTGCCGAATAGAAAAGAGGAGAACACCGGGACGCGCTTGTTTCCCGCCTCGCTTGCCCGCGGCCGTTCTCGACCACGGCCAGCATCACGCCGGGCAGTCGTGGGTCCACTTGCCTCCAAACAATCGTGAACAATTGAAGTGACGGAGAATCGCCCGCCCGACCGGCTCTGGGCGACTCCGATGGATGGAGGCGTGCCCGGCGGATAGGCGCCCGGCACGCCTCTTTGCTTTTCTGTGAAAGCCGCCCCCGCAAGGGGCGGCTCTTTGTTTACCCGAAACGGGTGACGAAGGGCCGCCCTATCGGCGGCCCTCCGTTTGCGAGGAGGACCGCCATGTCCGCGATCCCAGAACACAGCCGACCGATCAGAACCGCCGCACACGCCTGGTTCGACCAGCACCTGCCCGAGCTGACGAGCCGGTGCAACGCATACTTTCGACGTCGGCCGGCGTTGGAGCGCGAAGAGGCCGTCGCCGACGTGGTCGCCAGCGTTTTCCGGTATGTGCTCGGCGCCGAGACACGGGGCAAGCTCCACCTGCTGACGCCGTTCACACTTGTGTCGTTCTTCGCCCGAGGCTACTGCGAGGGCCGGCGCATGGCCGGATACTCGTCCACGGACGTAATGTCGGAAGCGGCTCGTCGCCGGCACGGCCTGCGCGTCATCTCCCTTGAAGACCTGCGCGATTCTCCAACTGCCTGCATTCGGAATTCGTACTCGTTTTCTGAGATGTTGGCCGACTCCAAGGCTGATCGCCCACCCGAGAACGCGCGTCGCAATATCGACTATCCGGAGATCCTCGAACGCGCTGGCGCCAGCGACAAGGCGAAGCGAATTTTCCATTTTCTGTGCCAGACGGTCGGCGAGGGCCGGCAGGTCGAACTGGCACGCAAGCTGCGCGTTTCGCCCGCGCGGATCACGCAGCTCAAAGGAGAGGTGGCGGCCTGCTTGGCCGCCCATGGGTATCTCCCGCCCGCCACTCGGCCACGAGACGAATCCGGGAGGAAGCCGAGACGGCGTTCGGTGTCGAAGCCGCGATCACCTCGGATGGATATCCCACTCAACGCCGGATCATCACCACCGCGCCGGCATTTGATCGGCGACCGCGGAACCAGGCCTCGGCGCCGGGCCGAAGTACATGAGAGCGACCTTGTACGAAATGTCGCTGATCTAGAAGAGGAGTCTCACCGTGACGGATCAACCCCGTGAGCCTGTGACAGGCTGCCCAGAACCCGGCGAGAAAGAGTTGTGCGAATTGCTCGCCCGGCTGCTCGCCCGCCGTTGGATCAAATCGAAGCAAGGCCGGCACACCTCAGCGCCCACAGGAGATCGACGCGCAGTTCCCAAATCTCAAGACGACCGTGCGCCGACTTCGCAACCGGCTGCGTGAGCCGCCACGGCGGACCCAATGTCGCCGGGGGAAACCGCCGTTCACGTCCAATGTCGGGCGGGCCAGAATTCGCCCCTGCATTCCGGCTCAGAGAGCCGCGTTCCCCAATTCTCGGGCACAGACCGAGAGCAATATTGACATTCTCGTATACGGGAGTATCATACCCAGATAAGTGAAGCTGCGGTCGCGCGTGCAGCATGATGAGATTCCTGCCCGACGAGGCGGTTCGCTCGCGCGGCGGCCGCGATGGAGAAGGCGATGTTTGGTTCCACTAACACTGTGATCTACGTGCGAAGCTCGACTCATGGCCCGCATTCTTCGCTTGCCCATCAAAGAACGGAGTGTCGAACATTTGCGACCGAGAATGGGCTCAGGATACTCCGCGACATTCCAGGCTTGCCGGAGGAGGTTTTCAGCGACGGAGTGTTCAGCGATACGGAGCCAGGATCCACGCCGAAGCGGGGCTGCGGCTATGGGGCTTTGCTGGAAGCGGTGGAGAATCCTGGTCTTCGCGTTCGCTTCGTCGTCGTAGCCGACATCAGCCGTCTCGGTCGGACTGGTCTAGACGTTCTGAAGCGGCGTATCGAGCACGTGGGTGTCGAGCTGCTCTGCGTCGGTTGAAGACTGCTGGCGATGGCGCAGCGCCCGATGCTCGCGCTTCCGCCAAACGGCGCATTCGCGACTCGGTGCTGCTCTTTTGCGGCACCTGAAATCAGTGCAGCCCTCGCCAGAGGATGCCTATGCAACGCCCCCAAATCTCGAGGCGGTCCTTGGGTTCCGCTATCCGCCGAATTTTTCCGATTCCGGCGGTCGCGACGACACATAGCCTGCAGGCCAGCTCATCGGAGCTAAATCCGCCGGCGTTTTCGACCAGAACGAGATCGCCATCCCGGATTTCGCCGGACGTGCCGTAGCCAGCGATGCGAAGCACGTATCGATGCCGGTCGGAGGCCGACGGATTCGCTAGGCTCAGCGGCACAGGATGCGTGCTGCCTAGCCACGCTTCATTTTCCTGCGAATTGCCATCACACGGTCGGTCCAGCAACGGAAGTTGTGCGAGCCCGAACCCGGCCACGGCACCCTTGACTGACGCGGACGGCGAAAATCGCCAGAACATCGGCCCCTCGCCGTAGCGCAGCCAGATCTTGTTGATCCCGAACTCGGATTGCAGATACTCGGCGAACGGCTCGGAGATCGAACGGCGGCCACGAAGCACGTCATTGACGTACGGAGATCCGACTTTGGTCCGCCTGCCGAGTTCGGCTTGCGTCACCTTCAGTTCCTGAATCGCTTGGGCCAAACGAGCGTTGGGGCTATCGGGATTGATGACGACGGTCTTACGGGTGCGGGCCACACTAATCTCCATTGCATTCTCACTTGAGGGAGGTAACATACCATGTGTGATCGAATCAGGCAAGGCCCGCGTCGTAGCCCTCTTGCCCGATGGCGACGCGGCGTCGCCGGGTATCGGCCTCGTAGCCGGCCTACTTCAACAGGACAAAACAGATGAAGGTCAATAAGAAGAAGCCCACGACGGCCGGCACCGTCTCGCCCGTCGGATGGCCGGACCTCGAATTCTCATTGTCGATACAGCTGCCTGCTACACAGGCCAGGAACCGATCTGCTGAAGATCGCCGGATAGCAGCCGCGACGTCATCCCTCAGCTTGAACGCGTCGCTCATCTCTTCGTCGGGCGGTTCCGCGGATTCGCAAGGTGACGTAACGAGGCTCGTTGACACGTTGGCGAGCATGGCATGCGAGCAGGCAAGTTCGCTGGCGCAGGTCGAGGGGAGGAAAAAGAATGTCTGAGCCCGAGTTTGCCGTGATTCTCCTCCGCAATTCTCACGAAAGCCAGGATCTTTCGTGCGGTCAGCAACTCGCGGAATGCGAAACATTTGCGGCAGCGAACAACCTCCAGGTGCTTCGCCAGATTCCCGAGGTTTCAAAAGACGTTTTCGAAAACGGCGCGTTTACCGACGATTCCGTGTCGGGCGCCGCGACCGAGCGACGGCGGGGATTTCAGGCCTTGATGGAGGCAGCGAGAAACCGTCGGCTCGGGATCCGGTACCTCATCGTTTACGACGTGGACCGGTTCGGCCGCTTCGACTCGGATGAAGCGGGCCATTGGCGGTACGTGTTGACGCAAGCCGGGGTCGAAGTGCTCTACGCCAGCGAAGGATTCACTGGCAACGAATCCGATGATCTAGTCCGGACGGTGAAGCAGTGGCTGGGGCACAAATACCTGCGAGACCTCTCTCGCGCGACACTCCGCGGAATTGTCGATATCGTGTCACGGGGCTTCTGGCCGGGCGGCATACCCCCGACTGGCTTCGATCTGCGATACGAGGATTCTGCCGGCGCTCCGCAATTCATCGTTCGCTTCAATCGTGACCGGACCAAATCAATTCTGAACTTGGACGGCTCATTGCGCGAGAGCGTGGGCCCTGGCGTCAAGATCGCGCGGGACGAGTCTCATCGTCCGCGACTTCACCCGGGCGCGACCGACGATATTGCGCTCGTGAACGAGATCTTCGAACTTTCGGCTCGTACGGGTGACAAGCAGATAGCGAAGACGTTAAACGAACGCGGTGTCCCAACGCCTCGCGACGGCAACTGGTCGAAGCGTCACAAAGCCGGCTGGAGTCCTGGAACTATCGCCAACATCGTTAAGAACCAGGCTTACCAAGGCCATGTGATCTACAACAAAACGAGTCTCTCGCGCTTCC
>JACZRH010000072.1:8124-16819 GCA_022574815.1 Planctomycetota bacterium
GACTTCGCAAAGAGCATGGCGAGCACAAAGCCGTCAAGATCAAGGCCTCGAACAGCGCCAAGACAGAGAGGCTTCCGAAGGAAGACTGGATTGTAGTAGAAAATGCACATCCGCGGATCGTGCCACAAGCGAAGTGGGACGCGGCTCACGCACGGCGAAGAGATCGCCGCAAATTGCACGCGCGAGGCTCGACGTCAACATATGCTTTCAGCGGGCTACTAGATTGCCTAGAATGCGATCATCGGTTTCACGGGCACACGACCACCAAGGGCAAACCTCGGAAAGACGGCACGAAAGTTCGGACATCTTACTACATCTGCAGCGGTTACGACCTGAAGGGCACGGCGATCTGCCCGGTTAGATGGTCGGTGAGAGAGACGGATCTCTGGCAGGCTACCATCGCAGCGATTGCCGATGAGTTCCAATGGTTACTCTGCGATGATCGGGTCCTGAACGCGATCGTCGAGCGCGCGGTGGAGATCATGGGACGCCCTGCTGCGGTTGGCGGAAACGACTCCGCTGAGCAACTCGAACGCCGCATGCGCGAGGTCGAGGCTAAGGCCAACCTGTTGGTCACCGAAATCTCCGCTGCGAATCTGAAACTGATCGAGCCGACGCTGACAGCGTTGCGCAAGAAGCACGACCGTTTTCAGAGCCAGCTGAACGCACTGCAGGATTCGACGGCAAATATCGTATCCGACCAGCAGGCGCTCGACTTGGCCGTACGCGGCCTCCGGGAGGCCTACGTGAAACTTGGTGACGCCTCTCGCGAGCTACAGAGGCGCTTCATCCGGCATTTTCTGGAGAGAATTGAACTCGATCCCAAAAAGAAAACGGGGACCGCCTACTTCCGGCGGCTCCCACGTACGGTGTTGGACAGCCTGAGGCCACCCTTTAGGTCAATAGCGGGGGCAGGACTCGAACCTGCGACCTCCGGGTTATGAGCCCGACGAGCTACCAACTGCTCTACCCCGCAATCGTATGGCGGAGCTTATCGCCGCTAACGGGCGTGTCAAGCCTAGGTCGTGCGGGGGTTCGCGGCCGGTTGGCGTCAGGAGGGGCGGCGCGCCTCAGGGGCGATGCCAATTGCGCCCGGCGCGAGCCGGTTCGCTGGGGACCGCTGTTTTTCGGCGACGCGTAGCGCTGCAGCGGGAGCTACTGGCTCTCGTTGTTCAGCCAGTCCAGCCACATGCGGCATTGGGGGTAATCGACCGTACATGATTTTGTGTCGCGGAAGATGGGCATGCCCACGAGCACGTCCGTCTGGATTCCGAGCAGCGGGCCGAGCAGATTGTCGAGCACGTCGAGGCCCAGGCCGCTGGTGTTGGTGTACGTGCGGCCGGCAATCGTCAGGTCGACACCCGGTCCGATGCTGATCTTCGGGCCGGCCTCACCGCCGACGCCGAGCGCCACGGCGGCGTCGATCGTGCGGAACGGCTTGTCAGGGAACAGGCGTTTCAGCCGCGAGGGTGCAAGTGCAAGCACGTCCGCTCCGCTATCGAAAAGGGCGGCGACGGGCTCACCCTGCACGGTAATGGTCGCTACGAGCTTGGCGTCCGCGACGATCCGCACTTCAATCTCGGTGCCGGCCGCGGGCTTGCCGGAAGACCGGGAAACGACGAGTCGTTCGTTCTCGAAATCTAGCGTCATGCGACCCTGGCCGAATAGGCCGGTCCCAATGATACCGTCGGCGGTGAAGGCCGTGGCTTTTCGCACGCCGAAGATGCGCGTCATGACGCGTTTCAGGACGATCCCGCCGATGCGCAGCTCATCCACGACGGCCTGCCCGGCCTCCTCCTTGCCCGACACGCCATGCACACTGGCAGGCGCGACCGACTCGAGTCCGATGTCCTCGGCGACTTCGGTATCGATCGAAAGCATGATGCTCCCGCCGGTGTCGACGACCATGCGGTACGGTCCCTGCCCGTTGATGGTGACCATACAGCCGGGCAGGTTGACCAGCGGCATAGCGGTCATACGGGCTTGGCCGTGGCTCGCGATCTGATTGAGCGGCTCGCTGCCGACGTGGTCGAAGAAGTCCGCGAGGCCATCGAGCTCTTCGCCGATGTAGATTTCCGGATAGCCGTTTTGCGGGTCGACCAGGCGTTGGGTGCGGCGCAGTAGGTCGCCGAGTCCGTCGTACTTTCCCGTGGCCATGCGGGCGGCGACGACAAAGCTCAGGTCGGTCGCGCCGGCATCCTTACGGGCGGCGAGCCGCCGCGCCGCGCGCAGGGCCGACTCGTTGCGCCCGCGCGCGAGGTCGCTCACGACGCGCACGCCGAGCGCCGCGCGGTCGTCCGAATCGATCGCGACGCCGGCGATCATTTGTTCTGCGTCGCGCACGTACCCGGCCCGCCAGAACGCGCGCGCGATCACGCCGCGCAGTTGTCGGGCGTCCGGGAACTTCTCGCACGCCGCGCGGGCCAGCCTCAACCCGGCCTGCCAATCGTCGGCGCGGCACGTCGCGTCAAGCGCCGCCTCATAAGCCTCAACCGAACCCGTGCGTTCGGCCTTCTCGACGGCGTCCGCAACCTTCGCAGTCCAGGGGTTCTTCTTGTCGTCGGGCGCGGGAAAGAGAAACATCGCGACCACCGGCATCCATGCAATCAACGGCACTGGCTCACCTCATTCGCTCGGTCCCAACGGGCCGCTCGAACTATCGCATCCTTCGCCGGCGGCGCCAAGCACGGGAATGGGATTCGCATTCCGGGAAGGGGGCCTGATCGTCAGCAACGTTCTCGTCGAGCTCGGAGTGTTTGCGGGCACGCTTAGCGTTACGCCAGGACTCGCGGTAGGTGGTCCGAATCAGCCACGCCGATGGGCGATCCACGTCCCGCAGGGTCTCAAGCCTGCCAAGGGCGATGCCGAGCGCGGTTTGCAGCACGTCCTCGGAGTCCATCTCCGAAAGGCCCAGCCGACGCGGAATGGAGTAGATCAGACGGCCGTAGCGCTCGACCAACTCATCCCACGCGCGCGGGGCTCCGTCGAGGCAGGCGCGGATCAACTCTCGGTCGTTACGCGGCAAACTGTTATTCCCTCAGTACCTCCGACCCGGTCCCGGGCACTGTACTCGCGCGCGAGTGGCCGAAAAAACTGCGTGATCGGAACCTATTCGCGGCGGAATACCTTGAACACTTTCATTCCGAGCGCAGCGCGGAATCGTGCTGAATCCTTGGCAAGGTACTTCGCTCCGTTCAGTATGACATGCCTCGCTTTACCCCCCTCCCCACACGTTGGAAAGTGGCCGCACCACGCGAATCGCCGGCCGAAGCACCGACATTTTGACCGTGCTTCTGCTATCCTAAACACGAGAGCCCCCGGAGCGGCACCGCCCGATTCTTGGCCGGAAACACCGGGTAAGCGGCGATCGGGCGCGAGCCGCACAGGCCGCGTGCGATCGAGGCGAATGACCCGGGCCGAGCCGATGCCCTCCTGAAAGGAGTCGGAAAGAAATGAACCGAAACCATCTCGTTGCAATGGCTCTTCTGAGTTTGTCAGGAGGCGCCGCGGCTGGGCAAGTCGTGATGGACGGCGGATTCGAGACCGGGACGCCCAACGCGTTCTGGGACGAGTTCTCGACGAACTTTGCCTCGCCCATCTGCAACACCCAACGCTGTGGCAGCTTCTTCGGCGGCCCGTTCGCGGGGGACTGGTGGGCCTGGTTCGGCGGCGCGACACAGCCCGAGGTCGGCTGGCTGGAGCAGATCGTCACGATTCCGCTGGGCACCGCCACACTACGCTTTCAATTGGACATCACCGCCGCCAGTGGGAACGGCGTCGACGGGATGCTCGTGCGCATTGACGCTCAGACGGTCTTCGCGGTGCGCGAGACGGCAATGAACTCCTATCACCCCTATACCGAGGTCAGCATCGACATCAGCCAATTCGCCGACGGAGGGGACCATGTGCTGAGGTTCGAATCCAGTACGAGCGGCCCGATGCGCACCAATTTCTTCGTGGACGCGGTGGAAATCCTGACATCGCCGGCCGTGCCGGGTGACATGAACTGCGACGGCGCGCTGAACGGTGCCGACATCGATCCGTTCTTCCTGGCACTCGGCGATCCGGCGGCCTACCTACTCGCGTTTCCCAACTGCGATCCGCTGAACGGGGATATAAACGGCGACGGCACCTTGAACGGCGGCGACATCGACCCCTTCTTCCGATGCCTGGGCGCGGGCGGATGCCCGTAGTGGACCGTTGAAAGCATGGCAACGCCGGTCCTCGTGGCCGGCGCGAAAGCCGTCGCAGCCGATTGTCTCCGCGGGGCGCGCGACAGTGTTTTGTTGGACGCTGGAAGGTGCGCGCGGTCGCAACCGCACGGCTTACAGAGTCGTCGCACTTGGCGAACCGTCATGGGGCGTCCTCCGGCAATTCACGAACCACATCCGCGAGCGCCGCGGGAATCTGCTCGGCCTCGTCGTCGCGCACGGTACGCAAGTCGAAGACGACCGCGTCGTCCTGCACGCGGCAGATGATCGGCACGTCGCGCTCGCGCAGCGCGGCCGCAAGATCGCCGGACCGCAATGCCGGATGCCGTACGCGAACGACCCACGTGGGGAACGCGATCGTCGGCAGCGAGCCGCCGCCGGCGTAGGACTCGTCGCGTGCGGCAGAGGCCTCGGCGTCGGGCAGGTGGCGGCGGATGGCGCCGGCGGTCGTTCGCGCCAATTCGGCCAGACGTTCGAGCGGCGCGGCAAGCATGTGGAATATCGGCAGGCGCTCGCGGAGGGCGTCGGGGTCGCGATAGAGCCGTAGCGTGGCCTCGAGGCCGGCGAAGGTCATTTTGTCGGGCCGGTAGGTTCGCATGAGCGGGTTCTCGCGCAGCCGCGCGATCAGCTCCCCGCGGCCGACGATGATGCCGGCCTGCGGGCCGCCGAGCAGCTTGTCGCCGCTGAAAAGCGTCAGGTCGGCCCCGGCCGCGACGCTCTCGCGAACCGAGGGTTCGTCCCAATCCGTCGGTGGCGGCGCTGCGGGCATTGCTGAGGTGGGCGGCGGTTGTGCCTCTTCCGCGGGCCGCGGCTGGGCTTCTTCGGTCGGCGGGTTCGCGGTGCGATCCGAAGACCAGGGAATGTCCGAACGCAGCAGGCCGCTGCCGAGGTCATCGATCACGAGAATGTTGACCGCGTCGTCGCTCGCGAGCCGCACCAGTTCCTCGAGCGACGCCGACGCGACGAAACCCTGAATGCGGTAGTTGCTCATGTGGACGCGCACCAAGGCGCGCGTCTCCGCCGTGATGGCGCGGCGGTAGTCGTCGATGCGCGTGCGGTTCGTCGTGCCGACCTCGACCATTCGGCAACCCGACACCGCCATGATGTCCGGGATGCGGTACGACCCGCCGATCTCGACCAGTTGCCCACGCGAGATGACCGCCTCGCCACCGGCGGCGAACGTGTTGAGCACGAGATAGGTCGCGGCGGCGTTGTTGTTGACAACCAGCCCGTCCTCGGCGCCGGTCAGCTCGCGGAGCAGGTCGCGCACGCTACGGTGCCGGTCGCCGCGCTTGCCGGTTTCGAGCTCGAGCTCGAGATTGCAGTAGCCGCGCGCGACTTCGGTGATGGCTTCGATGGCCTCTTGCGCGAGCGGGGCCCGCCCGAGCCCGGTATGCAAAACGATGCCGGTCGCATTGATCACCGGGCGGAGATTGGGCCGCGAACGCTGGTAGAGCCTCTGGCGAATCGCCAACGCGAGCACGGGAGCGTCCAGGTTCGCGGATTGGCCCGCCTGGATCCGGGCGCGCTGTTCGTCCATCGTCTGGCGCACCGCCGCGACGAGCTCGCTCCGCGGGAACTCGTCCAGCAGGTTGGCGACGGCGGGGAGCTGGAGGAGCTGATCCACGGACGGCAGCGAACGCAAAGCGGCGTGGGCCGTAGATGGGTCCGGCTTCGCTTCCATGGTGGGCATGATACCCGCTCGTGGCTGTCGGCGGACCTTCCCGTCGTGGTCGAGATCGTGGATCGGGAGGACAAGATCGTGGAGCTTCTGCCCCACATTGATGAAATGGTGCAGGAGGGGCTGGTCACGCTCGAAAAGGTGCGCGTGATCAAGTATCGCGCGGAGCCGCCGGCATAGCTTCAAACCGCGTTCGCGCCGGCGCGGTTGACTTGTAGGTCGGCGTTGCGGCAAGATACGAGTGCGGGTCGCCGATCCGACGGCACGGCGTTGCGGTGCATTTCCGACCCCGCAAGCCGTCCAATACCCGCCGCGCGGTTTCGTCCTTTCTGCGGAACCGAAGCGACATGGAACCTTGAATCGATGACTTCGAGCATCTCACGCTACGGACGTATTCAAACGCCGGTCATCGTCGCGTGTTGCGCGGTGCTGCTCGGGACCGGACTCGTCGGCGGCCGGCTCGTGTCCGCCGACAAGCCCGAGCCCGAACCCGGCCGGCGTCTGGAATGGGGCGTCTATCAGATTCTTAGGTCGCGCCGCTACTGCGACCATCTAAAACGGGCGACCGCGAAGATCGAGACGTCGCCGAACTATGTCATGTTCTATCGCGACCTGGGGCGCCGCTTTCCGGCTCGTCCCATCGATTGCATTCACAAGACCGGCGCGACGCCGATGATATCGCTCGAGTTGTGGAACTGGCACGATCGCCGCCGCTCCGAGAGCTATCTGCCGCGGATCAACGCCGGCGCGTACGACCAGTTCTTCAAACGCTGGGCGCGTGACGCGCGCCGCGATGGTCGGCGGGTCCTGCTGCGCTTCGGCTTCGAGATGAACGGCGATTGGTTCTCGTGGTCAGAGGACCCCAAGGCGTTTGTGGCAGCCTGGCGACGCGCGCAGCGCATTTTCCGTCAGGAAAAAGCCGACAACGTCGAGTGGGTCTGGTCGCCGAACATCATGAGCGTTCCGGACAAACGCGAGAACGACATGCACCTGTACTATCCCGGCGACGAACACGTCGATTGGGTCTCGCTGGACGGGTACAACTTCGGCGACCACCACGACCGCTGGCACAAGTGGCAGTCCTTCGAGGAGGTCTTCGCCGAGGCGCTCGCGGATTTCGCGAAACGCTATGCGTCGAAGCCGATGATCATCTCGGAGTTCGGCTCGGCGCCCGGCGAAGCCGATCAGCGCGAGACGTGGATTCGCGAGGCGTACGCGACGATACGAAAGTTCCCGCAGGTCAAGGCGGTGATCTGGTTCAACTACGACAAACGCCGTGAAGGTGAGCACAACTGGCGGATCGACGCGACGGCGGGCTCGCTGCGCGCGTTCAACGAGACCTTCGCGGCGAAGCGGTAGTGATCCGAGTCGCAAGCTCGCTTCCGGAGTTGGGGAGTGACATAGCTGAGCTTGGTTCTCCTCGATCACGGACTCAAACCGCCGCCGTACACGATCCGCCCGCACTTGATGACCGAGCGGACGCGCGGGCGGCCGGGCGTGTAGAACCAGGACTCGAGCGTCGCAGCGTCCAGGATGGTCAGGTCGGCGTCAAAACCCTTGGCGATCGCGCCGGTGTTTTCGTGCAGGCCGATCGCCGCGGCAGCGTTGGCGGTACACGCTGCAAGCACTTCGGCGGGCAGCAGGCGCAACTGGCAGCAGGCGATGTTCATGATCAGCGGCAAGGACTCGATCATCGACGAGCCCGGGTTGCAATCGGTCGATAGCGCGACCGGCAGACCCGCCTCGATCAGCCGGCGAGCGTCGCAGTGCTCGATGCCGAGATAAAACGACGTGCCCGGCAGCACGACGGCGATCGTGCCGGCGTTCTTTAGCACCTCGATGCCGGCGTCGTCAATGAGCTCCAGATGGTCGGCGGAGATCGCGCGCACTTCGCCCGCCAGACGCGTCGCGCCGATCTGCGCCAGCTCGTCGGCGTGCAGCTTGGGCGTCAGGCCGGCCTTCGCCGCGCGTCGCAGGACGCGTCGCGACTGGTCGACGTCGAACGCCCCGCGGTCGCAGAACACGTCGCAAAAACGCGCGAGTTTTTCCCTCGCGATAAGCGACAGCAACTCCTCACTCGCGATGGTGTCGATGAACTCGTCGGCCCGGCCTTCGAACTCCGCCGGCAGCGCGTGGGCTCCCAGGTAGGTCGGAACCAGATCGATCGGCTGGAGCCCGTCGAGCGTGCGGATGACGCGAAGCTGTTTCAGCTCGTGCTCCGGATCCAGTCCGTAGCCGCTCTTGCACTCGCAGGTCGTGACGCCCAACGCGAGCATCCGACGCAAGCGCGGCAGGTTTGCGTCCACGAGCTGTTGCTCCGACGCTCGGCGGACGGCTGCGGTGGTCACGCGGATGCCGCCGCCCGATTCCATGATCGAAAGGTACGATTCGCCTCCGACGCGGCGCACGAATTCCCCGCTGCGGTCACCAATGAACGGAATGTGGGTGTGTGGGTCGATCAGGCCGGGTATGACGCAGCCCCCGCCGGCCGAGAGGCGGTGCTGCAGCTTGAAATCGGGCGCGTCGGCGGCGGGGCCGAACCAAGCGATGCGGCCGTCCTCGATCGCGAGGGCCGCGTCGCGCAGCATGGTCACGTCACGCATTCGCCGACCGGGCAGCGGCCCCGGCGGGACGACGGCGAGCGTGCCGATGTCGGTTACGAGCAGTTCATTCGCATTATTGGAAATCCGGGGCGTGCTCATGGGCCAGCTCCCCTCAGCAGGGCATCGGTGGACGGCGACACGCACCAAGCGTCGCCCGACGGCTGCAAACCTTGCCAAACCATCGGTGTCTACGAATAATG
>JACZRH010000073.1 GCA_022574815.1 Planctomycetota bacterium
AGAGGAGCGCTTTCTCGAGACCCTTTCAAAGGGCCTCAACCTGCTCGAGGGCGAAATCAAAGAACTCGATGCGAAGGGGCAGAAGACGCTTCCCGGCGAAATGCTTTTCAAGCTCTACGACACCTATGGCTTTCCGGTCGATCTGACCGCCGACATCCTCGCCGGTCGGAACATGACCCTCGATCGTGCTGGTTTCGACCGGGAGATGGAAGCCCAACGCACGCGAGCGCGCGCGGCCTGGAAGGGAACCGGCGATACGACCGTCGCCGAAGTCTACGGCCGCATCGTTTCGGAAGTGACCAGCGATTTCAGCGGCTACGAAGGACTGACCGGCGAATCGAGCTTGCGCGCGATCTTGCGCGACGGCGAACCGGTGGAGGTGGCCAGGGCCGGCGACGAGGTGGAACTGGTTTTTGGGGAAAGTCCCTTCTACGCGGAGAGCGGTGGCCAGGTGGGCGACCGCGGGCTCATCACGGGACCTCGCGGTGAGATCGAAGTGCGGGACACGCAAAGGCCCATCGACGGTTTGATCGTGCACCATGGACGTGTCTCCACCGGAGAGATTCATCAGGGTGAGATTGCGCAGCTTGTGGTCGACGCTGCGAACCGACAGGCGATCGTACGCAATCATTCAGCGACGCATTTGCTTCACGCGGCACTGCGGCAGGTGCTCGGACCGCAAGCCATGCAGAAGGGTTCGCTGGTCAACGGGGAACGACTGCGTTTCGACTTTACCCACGATCAGGGTGTGACGGTCGCAGAACTCGAGGAGATTGAAGACCTCGCCAATCAGTGGATCGAAGAGAACCACCCCGGGACGACCCGCCTGCTCTCGTACAACGACGCCGTCAAGCAGGGAGCGATCGCGCTGTTCGAGGAAAAGTACGGCGACGAGGTGCGCGTCGTTTCATTTGGCGATTGTTCGACTGAACTCTGCGGTGGCACCCACGCCGGGGCAACGGGCGACATCGGTTTGCTCAAGATCGTGAGTGAATCGGGTATTTCCGCGGGCATTCGACGCATTGAAGCCCTGAGCGGCAGGGCCGCCCTGCAGCATATTCGCGTGCAGGAACGGGCGCTGCGCGAAACGGCCGCCCTGCTCAATGTCTCGACTGTCGATGTGACCGAGCGGGTCTCGCGCCTGCTCGAAGAACGCAAAGCTGCTCGACGCGAGCGCGAAGCACTCGATGCGTCGAAGCTTGGGAGCGTTGCTCTTGACCTGGCAGGCTCCGCCCGAGAGATCAAAGCGGGCAAGGCCGTGGCGGGTTGCGTCGAAGGCGCCGACGCCAAGGGGATGCGCGGCATGATCGACGACCTGCGAAACAAACTGGGCAGCAGTGTCGTTTGTCTGTTGGCGGAAAATAACGGCAAGGTCCTGGTTGCGATCGGCGTCACAAAAGATCAACTCCAGAACTTCAAGGCCGGCGATTTGATCCGCGAGGTGGCGGGGGTTGTCGGCGGCGGCGGCGGTGGGCGTCCAGACTTCGCCCAGGCCGGCGGCAAGGACGCGTCAAAGATCGACGCCGCGATCGCGAAGTTCTACGAACTCGTCGGTGCTAGTTGATCGCCATGAGAACTTTCTACGCGAGGGATCTCTTCACCGGGCTGCGACGCGCGACCCGGGAAGTCAAGGTGGGCGACGTCGGGATCGGCGGGGCCAATCCCTTGCGCATTCAATCGATGACCAACACCGATACGCGTGACGTGCGCGCAACCGTCGACCAGATCGAATCCCTGGCCGAGGTCGATTGCGAGATCGTTCGACTCACGGTGCCCTCGGTGCGAGACGCGGAGGTTCTGCCCGAGATTCGCCGAGAGTTGGCGAAGCGTAGGATCACGGTGCCCCTGGTGGCAGACATCCACTTCACACCCAACGCCGCCATGCTCTGCGTCGATCACGTAGAAAAGATTCGCATCAACCCGGGCAACTACGTCGACCGCAAGAAATTCGAGGTTCGCGAGTTCAGCGACAGCGAATACGCGGTCGAGATCGAAAAAGTTGCGGATCGCTTTCGACCGCTGGTCCTGCGCTGCCGTGAGGTGGGGGTATCGATGCGCATCGGGACCAACCATGGATCTCTCAGTGATCGTGTGATGAACCGCTTTGGCGATACCCCGCGTGGCATGGTAGAGAGCGCGCTCGAGTTTTTGGATGTCTGCGAATCCGAGAACTTCTACGACATCGTCTTCAGCATGAAAGCCTCGAACACCCAGATCGCCGTCCAGGCCTATCGACTGCTGGCCCAGAGGCTGAACGCACGTCCGTCGCCGCCGGGGGGGACTTATCCTTTCCATATTGGGGTGACCGAAGCAGGGGATAGCGAGGATGGCCGCATCAAGAGTGCGATCGGGATCGGCGCTTTGCTCGAAGATGGCATCGGGGACACCATTCGCGTCTCGCTCACCGAGCATCCCATCCGAGAGATTCCGGTGGCTCGCGCGCTGGCCGAACGCGCCCAGGCGCGTTGGACTGCGGACGAGGGCACGGCCGGAACGCAGCTTCAACAGGTCTTCACGGCAGATCCCTATAGCTACGAGCGCCGGGAAACCACCGCCCTCGAGCTAGCCGGACTGGCGCTCGGCGGAAAAGAGCCGGTACGGGTCGAACTCGATCTGGGTCCGGTACCCCAGCGCAATCTCGACGCATGGTCCGAGGCTCATGCCAAGAGCCTCGCCGGTCAGCGAGATGTCGCTTGCGAGTCGATCCAGCTTGCGCTTTCGAATCTGGCTGATCTCGCCGATCTCCAGGCGATCGACAGCTTGCGACGCACGCTCTCGAAATGCGGGCTCGATCAACCCCTTGCGTTTGCCGCCCCCGCGTCCGACGCAACCGACGTCGACAGCTTGAGCCTCGATCTGTCCGAGCGAGTCTCTCGTCTCGTGATTCGGATTGATGGCGAAACTTCGCTTCGGGCGTGCGAAGTCAGTGCTCGGTTTTCCCAGCGTGCTGGCATTGCACTCGAGTGGTGTCTCGCAGGGGATCTCGCTGGGTTGTCCGCACTCGTCGATCGAGCACTCGATGCAAGTCGATCGGCCGGTCAGACACGACTGCTTTTTTCGTGTTCGGTTCCCCGCGCCAATCACGGGGCGAGGCGGATCGTGCAACGCCTGGGCGAGCGGGGTGCCTCAAATGTCCCGATCGTCTTGCGTCATTACGCCGCTGGCGATTCTTACGACCGATCCGATTCTGAGCGAGCCATCGTCGACGTCGCAATCGATCTCGGGGCCCCACTCTGCGACGGTATTGGCGACATGGTGACGCTCGGAGGGAACGACGATTCGGGACGTGCGGTCGATCTCGCGTATCGCGTTCTGCAGGGCGCGCGTCTGCGCGCGACTCGCACGGAGTTCATCTCGTGTCCGTCCTGCGGTCGTACGCTGTTCGACCTCGAACTCGTAACTGCGCGCATCAAGTCCCTCACCGAACATCTAAAGGGAGTCAAGATCGCCATCATGGGTTGTATCGTGAATGGCCCCGGCGAGATGGCGGACGCCGACTTCGGCTACGTGGGTTCGGGGGCGGGTCTCGTGACGCTCTACGTCGGCCATGAGGTATTCGCACGAAGCGTGCGCGAAGATCAGGCACCCGGGCGACTGGTCGAACTGATCAAGGACTCCGGTCGCTGGGTCGACCCCAGCTAGATCCGACACTATTTGGCGTAGTCCACCCTGCAGCAGCAACTACTAGCGCTTGAAGGGTGCGGCGACACTGGGGAGTGCCTTGAATTGTTCCGGATACTCGTTGGCGACGTATTCTTGGAGTTGTTCCACCGCCTCGACGCTGCGCGATCCCTTGATCGAATCATGCTCCTCGCCGAATATCAGGGTCGCGCCGAGCACGAGCAAGGTTCCGACCAACGCACCCTCTGCAACGCCCAGTGCCCCTCCGCCGAGCCGGTCGGCCCAGCCCAGCCCCACGGCCTCGGCGCCCCGTTTGACGGTTCGCCCCAAATAGCCCACCAGGACCACGGTTCCGATCAGAATCACTGCTCCGGTAATGAAGGGAGCGGCGCCGGCACCAATTTCTCCACCGGTGAACTCGGTCAACCAATTGGCCGCGTAGCTGTTGCCGAAGCGCAGGGCGATACAGCTGATGCCGACTGCGGCAATCGAAAAGCTCTCGCGAATCATGCCGATGTAGGCGCCCCGGGCAGCTGCGACCAACAGCACGAACAGAATGAACCCGTCGAGGATGGTGAGCGAATCGGTATCCATGATCGTTGTTTACTCCCCCGAGTTTCCGTTCGGAATTTCGTTGGGCGCGGTGGCGAGCTCGTGCTTCTGGGGCCAGCGGCGCTCCAGCAACTGAGCTCGATTCCACTGGCCGTAGCAATGCGTGATGCGGCCGAGGATCTTGTCCTTTTCGATGAGCTTGATGGCGTGCCCGTAGCGCGGGTTGCTGCGGCGCTGGTGGCCGATCTGCAGCAGCTTGCCGGTCCGGCGGGCGGCCTTCACCATTTGCCGGGCCCCTTCCAGCGTGTTGGACATCTCCTTTTCGCAATAGACGTGCTTGCCGGCCTCGAGGCACGAAACCGCCTGCTCGGCGTGGACCCAGTCGGGCGTGGCGACGATCACGGCGTCGATGTTCCGTTCCTGCTCGAGCATCTCGCGGTAATCGACGTACGTGTTCACGTCCTGATCGTAACGCTCGAGCAGCTTCCGGTAGCGGCTCAGCCAATACGGCCAGATGTCGCAGACCGCGACAAACCGGACGCCGGGGATCTTCAGGCATTTGTTGAGCAGATTCCCGCCCTGGCTGCCGACGCCGATGATCGCGAGCGCCAGTTCGTCGCCGCGTTTGACGAGCGGCGCCGTCTGCGCGTCCTGCCCCCAAGCGGACCCGCCCATCATCAGCCCGCCGCCGGCGGTCGCCGTCGTCAGCACGAAATCACGCCGGGTGATGCCGTCCGGCAGCGGTTCAATCTTGTCGTGGCTCATGCGATTCCTCACGCGCTCATCGCCCCGGACCTCTTGCTTCGTTCCGAACTCGAACAATCTAGTCAGTCGTACGGTCCGGCGTCAAACCGGCTGATTGCACGGCCCGGTCTGCTCGTCTCCGATGTCGGCGGGGGAACATCGGCGGCCCCGCACGAGGGTTCGCCGTGGGCACGGCCCGCCCATCGGCCTGCAGCCCGCGGCTGCTCGCAACCGGTCATTCGGGCTGCGATGGCGATTTCGCGCATTGGGGCGTGAGCGCCACGCCCCGGTGTCGCTCTGGTAAGTAGGGTATCCCGGCCGGCCGTGTAGCGGAGCGGCGGCGGAGGCCCCTTTGTGCGTGCAGCGCGACAGGAGAGCGCTGCGTGTCGCGCGAAAGACTGGACGGCGGATGGTTGCTCCGCTTGTTTTCGAAAGGACGTCGGTGATGAGCGAACCGCGCTTTGCAACTCGTGAGCAATTCCCGGATGACGCCAAGCCCATATCCGATCGGCGGCGGCGGCGGATCGAGCGCTTGATTGACGATCCATCTCTGTGGCGCACTCTGCATTCCAACCTGCGTCTGCGACCAGTTATCTCGCGCCTGTTGTGCGCGTATCGGGCCGAGCTGCTACGGCAATTGCGGCTCGAGCTGCAACGCGTATTGTTGAACTCCCGAACCGCGACGCTCTGAGCCTTGCAATTCACTATGGACAAGGCGTGGCGCACCCACCGATCGGGCCGCCGGCGACGAGAGGGCAGAACCGAAAACGTCGCGGCCACGCCCTTTCCGTCCAGGTCCGGCCGCTGCCTCATTCAAGGCCGCGCCATGCGAACGCCGCTCAGTGTGGCTGTGGCGGGATGCGCAGGTGCGGCTCGGCGACGCCCGGCGTAATGATCTCCGAGAGAATCTCGCGGAGCGCCCGCCGCTGGCCGGGCCACAGACAGATCCGCTGCGCGCTTTCCGCGTCTTCCCAACGAAAATCGCTGTGCTCGCAAGACAACCGAACGGGATCGTCGCGCGCGATCTCGGCGGCGAAGCACGGGCACATCAGAACCGTGTCCTCCGCGGCGACATAAAACGTGTTCACTCGGTCGATCTGCCAAAAGCCGATCGGCTTCAGCCCCGTCTCTTCCTCCAGCTCGCGCAGCGCCGCCTGCCACGCGGTTTCGTCGGCCTCAACGTGCCCGTGCACCGCCTGCCAGGTGTTTGCCAGGCGGCTCGCGGGGGCGCGCTTCAACAAGAGGAACTCGGCGCGCGACCGGTCACGGCGAAACGGATAAACGTCGATCACGTTCGACACGATCTTCGCCACGCCCGCATCCTACTCGCCATTTCCGTTCGCGCCTCGTCGGCAGATCGAGCGCCCCGATCGACGCCCCCGCCACTGAACCGCGACTTGCGGTTGGCGTCGCGCCCGGCCAGACGTAGTATTCGACCTGCTCGGCGGCGACCGTCGTCGCGCGGCGAATGCCATCCGGAGTTGCGGCCTAACTGCCATGACCCTTCCGAGTCGGCCCTCCACCGACGAGCTCTGGTTCGATCGCATCCCGCACGGCTTGCTCGTGCCCGTGGCGCTGGCCGTCACCGCTGTGCTCGCGTTCACTTCTTACGTCGGCGACAGCATCACCGCCGATGAGATGAGCCATTTGACCTCGGGCATGAGCTACCTCCAGACCGGTGATTTCCGCCTGGCGCCCGATCATCCGCCGCTGCCGAAGCTGTGGGCCGCGCTGCCGCTCTTGTTCGTCGATCATGCGTGGCCCGACGCGGCGAGCGACGCCTGGCGCCGCGGAGACGTTTGGCGTGTCGGAGAAAACTGGCTCTTCGAGCTCAACGACGGCGAACGTCTGCTGGTCTTCGCGCGCGGCATGGTCGTCCTGCTACTCCTGGCGGTCTGCACCACCGCCTACGCCGTCACGCGCTCACTTTTGGGCCGCCGCGCCGCACTCGTAGCCTTGGCGGTGGCGACGCTGAGCCCCACGTTGCTCGCGCATGGGTGCCTGGTAACGACCGACCTTCCACTCGCGCTGTTTTCCTTCCTAGCCCTGCTCGCCGCGGCCAGGACGCTGCAACGGGTCACCGGGCTGCGGTTGCTCGGCCTCGCCGGCGCGACCGCCGCCGCCAGCCTGTCGAAGTTCTCCTGGCCCTTGCTTCTGCCGCCGATGCTGCTCATGGCGGCCGTCGTGATCTTTCGCGAACCGCCCTTCGAGATCGCCCGCTGGCGCGTCAGTCGCTCACCCACCGACGCATCGGCGAAGTCCCTCCGTCTGACCGGGCGCCCACTGCGGGTCGCGGCGGTGAGTGCCATCGCGCTCTTCGTCGCCGTCGTGGTCTGGCTGTCGATCTGGACCTGCTACGGGTGGCGCTTCAGCCCGTTCCGAACCATGGCGAACGGGTCCGCCATGATGGTCACGATTCGCGACACGGGCCGCGCACCGCCGAAGACCATGGACGAAGCCTGGGAGACCATACTGCACGATCTCGAGGGCCGACCGGCGCGCGGCCTCGTCGCCGCCTTCGTGCGCGGGGCACGCGAGCACCGGCTTCTGCCGGAGGCCTACTTGTACGGCCTCGCCTACACGCGCAAGTCGACCCTTCGTCGCCCCTCGTATCTCCTGGGCCGCGTCCGGTCCACGGGGCGGGCGGAGTATTTCCCCATTGCGTTCGCGATCAAAACACCCGTCGCGATGATGGTACTGCTCGCCGCCGGTACCGTGGCCCTTGCGCGGCGACGATCCGTACTGGTTGGCGACAATCTGCTCGCGATCGGCCTCGCGGCATTCGTATGCGTTTATGGGTACGTCACCGTCACCGCCGGTATCAACATCGGCCATCGACACTTGCTGCCGCTCTATCCGCCGCTGATTGTGCTGGCGGGCGCAGCCGCCGGTTGGCTGGGGCACCGGGCCGGTCGCTGGCTGACGGGGGCGCTGCTGCTTTGGCTGGCCGTGACGAACCTCGCGGCCCACCCCCACTATCTCAGCTATTTCAACGAATTGTCCGGCGGCCCGGACAAGGGGCACCTTTACCTCGCCGACAGCAACATCGACTGGGGGCAGGATCTCAAGCGGCTCGCGCGCTACGCCAAGCAGCACCCGCACGAGCGGATCAAGTTGGCGTATTTCGGCAGCGCCCCGCCGTGGCATTACGGTTTTGAGTGCGAGATGCTGCCGAGCTACAAGCCGGTCGATCGTTTCCCCGCCAAACTGAGCGAAGGCACCTACGTGATCAGCGTCACCCAACTTCTGGGCGTTTACGATCGGTACGTCGGCGAAGCGTTTTGGGCTAATCCGGCAAACACACGCGCTTACGCCCGGCTGGCCGAACTGGCGGCGGCGCCGGCCTCACCCGGCGAGTCGCGCGCGGCCCGCACACAGCGCGAACGCGCCCGGAAGCAATTCCAACAGTTGCGACCGCGACGGCTGCTGTCGCGCTTGCGCGAGCGCGACCCCGACCAACGAATCGGGCAATCGCTCTTCGTGTTTCACCTGAGCCAAGCCGACGTCGACCGGCTCACGCAACCTTAGAGATCCGCGGCGTCCTGCGGCGCAGCCGGCTCCCGCTCGAGCCATTCGCGAACCGTATTTTCAATCTCGTCGCGAACCCGCCGGTAGACTTGCAGGACTTCCTCGTCGCTGCCGCGTGCCCGGGGCGGATCGTCAAAGGGCCAGTGCAGACGGCGCGTCGCGTTGGGAAACGCCGGGCAGGACGCCTCCGCGTTGGAACAGACGGTCACCACGAGGTCGAAGGGCTGACCGACAGACTCGTCGAGCGACTGGCTGGTCTGTCTCGCGATGTCGATTCCGATCTCCGCCATAACCGCGACGGCGCGCGGATTGAGCCGCCTCGGCTCGAGACCGGCGCTGCTGACCTCCCAACGGTCGCCGCCGTGGTGCCGCCAGAGGCCCTCGGCCATCTGCGATCGGCAGGAGTTCCCGGTGCAGAGAATCAATACGCGCTTCTTCATTCGCTCGCTCTGATCGGTCGCGGTGCGCCCATCGTTACTACCGGGAGCACGAAATGTTGCACCTCATGCTGAGCGAAGCGAAACACCCGGCAAGATTCCTCGCGGCGCTCGGATTGACCGCCTTCAACATTTCTTGCTCCGAGTAGTAGCTCTTTCAGATTCCAAATGGCCGCGCCCGTTCCTTCCGGCCCGCGCCGGCCGCTGGTCAGGCCGATCCTCCGTCCCCGGAAAGTACGTCGCATCCGACGTGCCGACAGTTTATCCGATGTGTCAAAGTACTTCCTCAGGCTCGGACGCCGGGGCAAACTCGCTTGCCCGCCCTTCGAACACGCCGACGTTTGGGGAGCACGCCCTTTCCTGACGCCCCCGCGTCTCGCGACGTCGCAAGGGATTCCGCTCGTCGAGACATTACTCCTGTGGAATAATGCGCGAGCGCGGCGTACATGCCCTCGCGACCGATTTCGGCGGGCACGATACTATGGGAAGCGTGAATCGTTTGGCATCATGCGGAGCGGAACATCTCGCCGAGGATTCAGCAAGATTCCTCACTTCGCTCGCAATGACGGCCTTCACCGCTTCCCGCTCCGAGTAGCAGGTCAGGATCAATATGAACGATCGAGAATCTCAGAATCGTAATCTGCAAGAATGCCTCGAATCCCTGCGGATCGATCCGCCAATGCGACCGACGCGGCCGACGACTCGCCGAGGTCGTCACCCGTGGTTGATCCTCCCACTGGTCGCCCTGGTCGTCGCCGCCATCGCGGGTGGAACGTACCAGTCGGGCTTCCCGAATGACGCGGCGGTCTCGGACACTTCGGCGATGCCGGTATCCGCACACCATCTCGAGCCGTCCACTCCGGAGATGACGGCCGCCGTCCTCGTGGCGAGCGGGCGAATCGTCGCCGACCGCACCGTGACGGTCGTTGCCAGGGTGCCGGGTCGCATCGTCGAAGTGCTGGTCGAGCAAGGCGACCGCGTACGCCGCGGGCAGATCATCGCGCGGGTCGAGGAGGTCGAATACAACGCCCGCCGAGACCGACAGGACGCGCTTCTGCTCGAGGCGACCGCCGCTCAGGAAAAGGCCGAGCACGACCTCGAGCGCACCCGCGGACTGCGTGATCGGAACCTCGTGTCGCCCACCGAGTGGGTCGCCGTCCGCACGGCCCTTACACAAGCCCAGGCGCGCGTGTCCGCCGCCCGGGCCGGCCTGCGACTGGAGCGAAAGCGACTCGACGACTGCCGCATTACGTCCCCGTTGAGCGGGACCGTGCTCGAGCGATTTGTCGAAGTCGGCGATTTGGCCTCGCCGCAAGGCCTGCGCGGCACCGGCATCAAGACGCAGCTCTTCACGATCGCGGACACGCGCCATTTGCGGGTCGAGTTGGACGTATCCGAACAGGATATCGCGCGTATCCGCGCCGGCATGTCCTGCGCGGTCGTGCCCGACGCCTATCGCAATCGGCGTTACCGGGGCCGCGTCCTGCGGATCGATCCGCTTGGGAACTACGGCAAGGGGACCGTCGGCGTGAAGGTGCGCATCGAAGAGCCGGACAAGAGCACGCGCATCGGCGGCGGGGCGCGGGTGGAGTTTCTTCTGGTCGGGCACTCCGAGGATCCATAACCCCGGAGGGGCGAGAGTCAGTAGCCCGGGGCGTCGGCCCTCGTCGTTACCCACGTTTTCTCCAGCTGTAGGATCGGCTATGCTTGCCGGTGGGAGCGGAGACGGTCGCATTCATGGCTGGGCCCGGTTCTTGCTCGGCCGATGTGCATTGAGGTCATGGACGATCCGATGGACAACGGAGAACCGAAGTTGTGGGAAACGATAAGGCCGTAAGCGATAGGCCACCCGTCATCGCCGAACCCTGAACCCTGAACCCTGAACCCGTGCGAATCACCGATGACCGACTCCCACGCCGATATCGTGCTCTCCGTTCGCGACATCGTCGTGCGCTTCGACACGCCCGATGGGCGCGAGCTGACCGTGCTCAACGGCGTCAGCTTCGACGTCATCCGCGGCGAGACGCTGGTCATCATGGGCGGGTCGGGCTGCGGCAAGAGCACGTTGCTGAACTGCCTGATCGGCGAGATCGAGCCCGCCGCCGGCAAGATCGAGTACTTTCTGCCCGACGAGGGCCGCGTCGACTTGGCGCACACCGACGCCGCGACGGCGGACAAGCTGCGCAAGCGATTCGGAATTCTGTTCCAGTCCGGGGCGTTGTTCAGCTCGCTGACCGTCGCCGAGAACATCGCCCTGCCGCTGCGCGAGCATTCGCACGTCGATCGCGCGATCATCGACATCGTCGTCGCGATGAAGCTGCAACAGGTCCACATGCTGCCGCACCGCAACAAATACCCGGCCCAGCTTTCTGGTGGTCAGAAGAAGCGAGCCGGTCTGGCGCGAGCCACGGCGCTCGACCCGCAGCTCCTGTTCTACGACGAGCCCAGTGCGGGGCTCGACCCGGTCACGTCGTCGGCGATCGACGAGCTGATCATGGACTTGTCGGGCAAGCTGCGCGTCACCAGCGTCGTCGTCACGCACGAGATGGATTCGGCCTTTCGCATCGCCGACCGCATGATCATGCTCGAGCAGGGCCGCATTCACCGCATCGGCCCGCGCAGCGAGTTCCAGGCCCTGCGCGAAGCCGACCCCCAGACGCTCGCGTCGGACGAAGATCGGCTGATTCACCAGTTCCTGTGCGGCGCGTCGAAGGGCCCGCTCACTGACGCCCAGGGCTTGAGCGAATACGAGAAAATCCTGGTCGGCGACTCCTTCGTCGCCAGCCGCGATCAGTTGTAGGAATCAGTCCCAGAACCCCTGTGGCACCGGCGTCCCGCCGGTGTGTTTGGAGCTCGGGGAAAAGTTCCAGTGCCGCGTCGAAACCTGCGTGGAAAGCCGATCATGCCAGAGACCGATGCCGTTGTCATTCGCCCGCTTCGCTCCGACGAATATGCGTCGGTGTGCGCCGTCTGGCAGGCGGCCGGGCTGCCCACGCGCGCGGCCGGGCGTGATTCGGCCGACGCTTTCGCGCGGCAATTGGAGCGCAACTCCACGACCTACCTCGCCGCCGAGCTCGACGGGCGCCTGGTCGGCGTCGTGTTGGGCACGAACGACGGCCGCAAGGGCTGGATCAACCGCCTCGCCGTCGATCCGGCCCACCGCAAGCGCGGCGTCGCGAAACGGCTACTGCTGGCCTGCGAAGCCGCCCTCGGCGAGTTGGGCATCGAGATCGTCGCGGCCCTGATCGAGCACGGCAACGACGCGTCGGTGGCCGCGTTCGAGAGCGCCGGCTACCAGGCCGACGTGCCCGTTCATTACTATCGCAAACGGCGCCGATCGGACATCTGACCCGCGCGTCGCGCCGGCATTGCCGGATACATCGACGACAAACGCGCGACTGCGTCAAGCTAGCAGCTTGAAGACTCTAGCACTTCCGTCTATTCGTGCCGGTGTCTTGGCTCGGTTCTATCGACGGCGGAGAACGATCGGGGTGCATCCCACCAAGAGCAGCATTAGCGTCGTCGGCTCCGGGACGGCGAAAGAGAGGCCTTCAATCTGTGGCGCGCCGATCATGGTTCCCACATGAGTGCGTGAACCGTTAGCGGTCGAAATGGTCGCCAGTGTCGCGTCGTTGCGCCCGCCTCGCCATTCAGCGGTGTACAGCGAACCATTTGTCGGATCGGTCGCTAGGCCCAGCGGCCCGCCCTTGCCGCCCGCCGCGCCGAGACCGATAAGCGAGGCCTGCCCCGTTGATTGATTGATCTCGTAGAGCCCGCCGTCGCCCCAATCCACCGCGTACAATGTGCTGCCGACAAAGGACAGGCCCGCCAAGAGGTCCGGTCCGTTGAACGATCCCACACTCGTGACCTCGCCGGTGCTGCTGTTGATCGTCACCAGTACATCGAGGTTCACGTCGATGCCAAAAAGCTGCCCGTCCGAGGGCCTGAACGCCATCCCCTCAAGGCGGTGGCCGCCGCCGTACGCTCCAATCACCGACGAGACACCGCCCGTATCGGGATTAAGCGTGACCAATCGCAAGTCTGTGTTATCGGCCGCGAAGATCGTGGCTGCCTGGAAAACCGCCAAGCCGTCAACGTCGATGCCCGTAGGGCCGATGTTGGTCACGCTGCCGTCGTTCTTGTCGATGATCGCCAGGAATCCCCCGCCCGTTTGGCTGTTCACGCCGTACAATGCGCCGGGGATGACGTCCGCCGATAGTGGACCCACGCCCACAAGGGCGACCGCCGCGCCAACCAGCCCCATGGCAGCTCGGGTCGCTCCTGAACGCCGCATGCTTCTTCCTCCTGGGTCTTGCACCAGGCGTAGATTGGTAGAGGCTCGTCCTCTGATTGTATGCCGATGTAAGGCTGACTTCCGCAAAATCGTTGTACTATGGGACATCGAACAAGGGAACACGCGATAATCGCTCAGCAAGAGCGAGGACCTTCGGTGCGCACCGAGCGGGCAAATCGCGTTCGACCCCCGATCGAGGCAAGCGGCACGGACGCCTCATCGGACCGTTGCCCGAGTACTTCACGAAACAGTGTCCCGAGTGTCCGGCATCGTCCCCGGCTCCGATCGTTGCGAGCGGCTCAAGTCCCGTTATAATCGGCGGAAACGGCGATTCCAGCCACCTATCTCATCGAGACATTGGTAGGCACAATCTCGTGGAACTACGGTGGCGTCGCCGAAAACGAAACGGTGAGCTGATGCGGTGACTACGTGCCGGGCGAATGATGTTGCTCCTTTGGAGAAGTCGGCTCTCCGTCTCGAACCCCGAATTTCTTCAAGTGTCGAACCTTCCGATGTTTCCGGATAATTCGTCCTCCGTTCTGCAACAAAAAGTACGGCTGGAGATAAAGGAAGGTAGTAGGCGAAAGATGCAAAAGCCGCTCCCTCCCACCAGGGTCGCACTGGCGTTAGATAAGGAGAAACGCCACTATCTCCGATGTATATCTTTAATGAGGCAGCGGTCCTTCCAATTCTCCATGGGGCTGCGAGGATCAGGTTCTTGTGCCCGTTGATCTCCCCGAGTAGCGAGTTGGAAACGCTAGCCGGCTCAGGTTCATGTTCTTCTTGAAGCCACTGGTGGTCTGGCTTTTCGCTCCATTCGGCCCACGTTTCTGCCGCCGTGTCCGGGAACATGTGAAACAGTTGCTCTTTAGCGAGTTTTTTAATCTGCGCAACCACGGGTTCAAAGGTTCTATTCATTTCCGCACGGAATGATGGCGTTCGAAAACGCATAGCTGTAACAAATCTTGCTAAAGCGATCTCTTCATTAAGGCTCAGACACAATATCCCATCCGGATCTTCTATCAACTTCCGAATGACAGGTGCAGCTTTACCCTCGATCTTTGACAGCCAGTTTTCCGTTGACGCGGGAATCCCACGTATAGTCTCGTCATTGAATCGACTTTCTACCGCCGCGTTCTCCAGCGAAGTCCTGAATACACGCGATTCGTTGAAGTCTGTTACTTGGAGCCTGCCATCAGAGCTAGTGAATGGCTTCAATAGCATGCGCGGCACATAGTGCTGACGCTTGACGTCCGTCG
This sequence comes from Planctomycetota bacterium, assembly GCA_022574815.1. GTDB lineage: Bacteria > Planctomycetota > Phycisphaerae > UBA1845 > Fen-1342 > JACZRH01. The sequence continues at coordinate 14,436 of JACZRH010000073.1, forward strand.
ATGAAAAACGTGGTTCATCCCACCGTTGATTTTCGGTCACGGAGCAGCTTCCTACGACTTCTGAAAGTTAAATGTGGTGGTTACTAACGTGCTAAGTAGCTTAACGTACTTTGTCACCGACGCTACAGAAACCCAGTCCTTGGAGCGATGGATCATTGGTCGATCCATATGAAGTGATCTCAGCGTACTCTTTTAGAACCTCAGTCGCAATACGAATCAAGATCCCCACATTGTGTGCTGAGACCGGACCCACGGTTTACCCGTTGGCGAAACGCTCGAGTCGCACCGGCGAGTAATTTGGCATACACTATCGCCGCCGGCGGACTCGCCGAAGGGGGCATAGGCTACGCGGAAAGGACCGGGCAGATGGATACAACGCTGGAAGGCAAGGTGGCGATCGTGACCGGAGCGGCCGGGGGAATCGGTCAGGCGTACGCCCGCGCGCTGGGCCGGGCCGGAGCGGCGGTGGTCATCGCGGATATCAACGCCGAGGGGGCCGAGTCCGTCGCGAGCGACCTCAAGGGCGAAGGCCTCCGGACGATCGGCGTCGGCCTCGACATCACCCAACCCGAATCCGCCAGGAGCATGGCAAAGACGGTCACCCAGGCCTTCGGCGGCGTCGATATCCTGGTCAACAACGCGGCCCTCATGGCGGAGATTCCCCAAACGCCGCTGGCCGAGTTCCCGATCGAGATGTGGGACCGCGTGATGAAGGTCAACTGCACCGGCGCGCTGATATGCGCTCAGGCCGTCGTGCCATCGATGATCGAACGCGGGGGCGGCAAGATCATCAACCAGGCGTCCGGGGGCGCGTTCATCGGGGGCGGGGCCTACGGCGTGAGCAAGCTGGCGCTGGTGGGGCTGACGGTCGCCCTGGCCCGCGAGCTTGGCCGGCACAAGATCAACGTCAACGCCATCGCGCCGGGCGCGATCAACACCGATGCGGGATTCCGCGCCGCGCCGGAGGACTCGCCCTTCCGCGCCATGATGCAGCAGCAGGCGGCGATTCAGGCGTTCGCTCCTCCCGAAGACCTCGCCGGCGCGTTGCTGTTTCTCGCCTCGGCGGCCAGCAACTACATGACCGGTCAGTGCCTCAACGTCGACGGCGGTTGGATCATGCGGCTCTGATCCTGGGGTGTCCAAACGCTAGAAGGGAGTGATTCAGTGCTGCTCGAGGGCAAAGTGGCTGTCGTCACGGGAGCGTCTTCCGGCCTGGGGAGGGAGACCGCCAAGCTGTTCGCGGCGGAGGGGGCCAAGGTCGTCGTGGCCGATGTCGTCGACGAGGCGGGAGAGCAGGTGGCGGACGAGATCCGCGCCGGGGGCGGCGAAGCGACGTACGTGCATACGGACGTTCGCCTGACGGCGGAGGTTGACAACGCTGTCGACGTCGCGGAGCGGACCCACGGCAGGCTGGACGTCATGGTGGCCAACGCCGGAATCATGGGGCGAGGGTCTTTCATACCCGGCGAGTCGGTCACCGACGAGGAGTGGGCCAAGGTGATGGACGTCAACCTCCATGGCGTGTTCCGCTGCTTCCGGGCCGCGATCCCGGCGCTGCGGCGAGCCGGCGGCGGCGCGATGTGCGCCACTTCGTCGACGACCAGCGTCTACGGCGCGTTGTACCAGGCGGTATACAGCGCCACCAAAGGCGGGATCAACGCGCTGGTGCGGGCCCTGGCCGTGGAGCTCGCGCCGGAGAAGATCCGGGTCAACGCCATCTGTCCAGGCGCCATGCCGACCAACATCGGACAGAGCTTCGCCCGTTCGGCGGAGGAGATGGCGAAACTCATGGAGCCTCGCTCGAACCTACCCGAGAAACCACGGATGGCGCGCCAGCTACAGGACACCCTGGATATGGCGAAGGTCCATCTCTTTTTCTGCTCGGACCTCGCAGCCCACATAACTGGCGAGTGTATGGTCGTGGACCATGGTTACAGCATGTGGAACGGATTGTGACCCCGCGCCCGCATCGATAAAGCGATCGGAATAAAGGCCGGCAAGGCCTGCGACTTCCAGCCAAGCCGCAACTACGGCGCGGCCCAATCCATCATCTTGCGCCAGGCCTGTTTCGCGCCGCCTCCCCCGTTCTTGAACTCGGGCATCACGTAGCGCGCGAAGAGCTCCATCGATCGCTTCCAGTTCTCGAGAGTCGCCCACTCCGTCGACACGATGAGGACGCCGCCCAAGCCGCCGGTGTCGCGCTCGAGGCCCTTCAGCCATTCGATGCATCCGTCGGGGTCGGTCACGATCCATCGCTTCTCATCGGCTATTTTCGGAATGTCGAGCTTCGCGTCGGGGTCGTAGGCCCGCCCCGATATCTTCGCCGTGAGGGGCATGAAGTACTCCAGCTGCTCCCTGGTCACGCGCTC
>JACZRH010000074.1 GCA_022574815.1 Planctomycetota bacterium
TACCGCCGCGATACCTACCTCGGCGGCCCCTCCGATCACATGCCGGTCAAGTGCGTTCTACGTCGGCGTTGAATCACCGAGCGAAAATACGGACCCCGCCATCGGCGCTCGATCGCGCCCACCCAAATCGAAACGATCCCCCGCGGTTTGCTGAGAGCGATTCAATCGCTTGGATCGTAGCCCTGCTTTCGCAGCTCTCCGAGAATGTCCGGCGGCCGAAAACTCGGCCCCTTCAGGATCTTCCCACCGGCGTCTTTCCCGCCATCCTTGGACATGTTGGAGCGCTGGACCTCCTGGAAGACGGGCTCGAGGTCGACGCCCATTTCGATGGCCGCTCCGTACGTCACCACCAGGATGTCGGCCAGCGCGTCGACCATCTCGACGAAATTGTCGGTATCGGCGGCTTCGAGGAATTCACTCGCTTCGCTGATGATCAGCCGCGCCCGACGCAGCCGGTCCTTCGCGCCGATCTGCCGCGGCGCGGATTGGATCGGAGCGTCGTACTTTTGGTGAAATTCTCGCACCATCGCTTGCTCAGGACCCATCTCGCTCCTCGCTCGTTGTCACCGCTCGGCGTCGGAATGACGATGTTCAACATTTCTCGCTCCGGGTAGTATAAACCGGTCGCCCAACCAATCGGGCCGGAGAAACCACTTGGAATTCGACGGAATCTTCCTGGATTTGTACGGCACGCTGACCGCCGGCGACCGGGAGGCGGTCGAGACCGTCTGCCGCTCGGTCGTGCAGAACAGCGGCGTACCCCTGACGGCACACGAGTTGAGCGTGATCTGGGGGAATCGCTTTTTCGACGCGCTCGATCACCACAACGGCGACGATTTCCTCACCCTGTTCGACCTCGAGGTCAAAACCCTGCGCGAAACGATGGCCGCCCTGAAGTTCGAGATCGACCCGCGCCCGTACGTCGAACAACTTTCGCATTACTGGCAGAACCCCGAGCTACACCCCGAAGTGTGCGAGTTCCTCGCCGCGCTCGAGCTGCCGATCTGCATCGTTTCCAACGCCGACCGCGCCGACGCCGACGCGACCATCGACCTGCACCACCTGCCGATCGACCATCTCGTGACCTCCGAGGACGCCCGCTCGTACAAGCCGGACCGGGCCATCTTCGACCTGGCGTTCGACAAGACCGGCTGGCGACGCGAGCGGGTCATGCATGTCGGCGATTCGCTGCAAAGCGACGTCGGCGGTGCGATCGCCGCCGGCATCCGCAGCGGTTGGGTCAATCGCGCCCACCGCATCCACGACGTCGGGACGTACCGGCCGGACCACGAATTCAAGGACCTTTGGGAGCTCGAAGCGCTGCTGCGCACCAATGGCCGCGGCTCCTGACGCAGCCGGGCGATGCGGTGCTTCGTCGAGGTAATCCCATGCCCGCCTTGCTTTCCGAATGGAGCGCGATCGCCAAGCCGATCATCGGAATGCTCCATCTGCCGCCCCTGCCCGGATCGCCGGGCTTTTCCAGCGACTCGGATTCGATCGTGACCCGGCTGCTCTCCGACGCCCAAGCTCTTGTTGACGGCGGCGTTCACGGGCTGCTCATGGAGAACTTCGGCGACGCGCCATTTTTCCCCCGCCGCGTGCCGGCGCACGTGGTCGCACACATGACCCATCTGGCGGGCGAAGTCCGGCGGCGCTTCGACTTGCCGCTCGGCATAAACGTGCTCCGCAACGACGGCCTGTCGGCCCTGTCGGTGGCGCAGGCCACAGGCGCTGCGCTGATCCGCGTAAACGTGTTGTGCGGTGCGCGGCTGACCGACCAGGGCATCCTCGAGGGCATCGCGCACGAGCTGCTGCGCGAGCGTGAGTTGCTCGACGCGCGGAACATCCGCATCTTGGCCGATGTGGAGGTCAAGCACTCAACAGCGCTCGGGGTCGCGCGCCCGCTTGAGGAAGAGGTGCAGGACACGATCCAGCGCGGCCGCGCCGATGCCGTTGTCGTGTCCGGCAGCGGAACGGGCCGAGCGACGAGTCTGGAAACCATCCGCCGCGCCAAGAGCGCCGCGGGAGACACGCCGGTCTTTGTCGGCAGCGGCATAACCGCGGAGAACGTCGCGGCCCATCTGGACGCGGCCGACGGCGCAATCGTCGGCACGGGCTTCAAGAAAGATGGACAGGCCCGAAATCCCGTGGATCCCGGTCGCGTGCGAGCAATCATGCGGGAAGTGAGCTAATTCACGCCGCGCAGCTCCGCCACATCCCTGAGCCGCGGGCTTCAGCCCGCGCGGTGTTTCGGATGAACCAGGTGACCCACCCCACCACGGATGACTGGGCGTCGTTCCCTGACGTCCTCAGCCACGCGCCCCAAGCGACACCATTCGTACCGCGCTAAGGACAGCCGCCACCGCCCAGGCACGAAAAGAACACATCAATGTCCGCCCCATCCACGTGCCCGTCCGCATTCAGATCGGCGAGCGATGGTTCACAGTCGGGAAAGGTGCTCGCATAGCGCGAGGGTACAACCAGTGCCAGGAAAAAGGGGCTGATATCTCCGGCGTTCACGTCACCGTCACAATTGAGGTCCCCCCGGCGATAAGCGGCCTGCGGAATGAACAGCGCGAGCAGTTGCCCTCTTTCCACGAGCTCGGGATCACCGGCGCTGACGTGGGCCTGCACATCGCAAAGGAACCAGCCGTCGCCGAGAATCCCACGCGCGTCGATAATCCCCGACGACTCCTCGTTCGTCGTCAGAAACCGCGACCCGTTGGGATGGAAGATCTCGAAATCGTGCTCGGCAACGGTCGTGACGGAGTCGGCCGCGATGTCATACAGCCAGATCCGCGCCAGCCGCGTCGAACTGCTCGGATCCTCCTGGATCAGCACGTGGCCGGTCGACGTGACTGTCAGATTGTCCGGCTTGACGACCCCCTCCGTGCCGTCGAGCAGCATCTCGATCGTCCCGCCCGCGGCCGGATCGAGAATGTCATCGAAACGCAACCGCCAGAGACGCCCGGGGCCGCCGCTCGCGCCGGTCGTACACCAGTAGAAATTGCCGGCCCGCCGTGGATCCCAGTGCCCATCCTCCGGCCGCAGGAACGCGGTCACGCCGTTGAGGACGCTTTCGATGTGTAATTGCGACCCGCTCCACGCCGACACGTCTCCGAACTTGTGCAGTTGAAACGGCAGACTCGTTGGGCCGCCCAGACCGTTGGCCGGAATCTCAGCGGGCAGACCGTCAACCGCCACGCCGAACAGGGAGCCGTTGCTCAGACCGGCCTTTTCGATTTCGTTGCCCGTGTCGGTCTTTCGCCCGACGTAGACGTAGACCTGGCCGCCCGTGACATCATCGAGCCCGACGACCACCGTCACGTCGCCCGCGAGTGGGGCCGCCACGGCGTTCTCGAAACTCAGCTTTCCGCAGCGCGGCAGGTCGAAGCTGCGTCCGGCGTTCGGCCCGCCGGCGATATGAGCGAAAGCCCGCCCTTCCGAGCCGGTTTCCTCGCCATTGGTGTAGATCAACGCGCGGGTGCCCAGACCCGTGGCGGCATTGTAAAAAGCACTTTCGGCGGGAAGGTCTCCCGAACAGAAGCGGCTGAACCTTTCGGCGAAGGATTGTTCATACGCCTGCGTCGTGGCGTTCCAAATGAAAACCTCCCGAATCAGGTCTTCACCGGCGATGAGCTCAAAGGTGCTCGCGTCAACGATCCACCTGGAAACGAACGCACCGCGGCCGCCGTGTGCGCGCGTCACACCGCTACTGGTAGTCAACTCGTGGTTGAGCAGGATCGTGAAGGTCCCGTTGCCGTTGTCATGGGCACCCATTCCGTCGGGGATCCCCACAAGCCGGTACGCCGAGCCGCGGGGTGTGTCGCCGACCGTCAAGAGCGAGACGGTCTCGACGCCGAGCGCGACGGGCAGCAGATACGGGCTCTCGGAACTGCTGGGGCCGGTGGTCTGGGCCGGCGCCGCGCTGGCGACGGCCGCCACGACCCCAATGACACAGCCACGGCGACGGCGCCCACGGGTCGTCATCTTCATGCGTCCACTCCTCTCAACCACGAGTCTAACGATCGCCCGCGCACGATGCAAAGAAAGAGCGGCGCTGCGCAGGCCGCCCCTCAGGAAGTCCCGCACGTTCGTCACACCCCGGTCCGTTGACCGGCCGGCCACGGCCGCCTACGCTATCCTCCGACCGCTGTAGGAGACTCCGCTCCGTACGGCTGCGGCGGTCGGGAAATCGGGCTGATTCGCTTAGGAGATTGCGGATGACCAGACCCTCTATGCCGGCATTGCGGCCGTTCGCTGCAAGCGTGGCGATCGTGTTTTCGAGCTTCCTGGCCCATTCTTCGGTACGCGCCTCGCCGCCCGACGACATGGAACAGGCCCTCGCGCACTTTCGCAATCGCGAGTGGACACAGGCCGCCACGGTGTACCAGCGCGTGCTTTCGGCGAATTCGTACGTCGGTAGCCACTGGAGCAACTACGGCTTCGCCGTACACCAGCTTGGCCGCTACGAAGAATCCCTGCGTGCGTTCAAGAAATCGGTCGAGCTCGGCGCGGCCCCGGCAACGAACATGTACAACGTCGCCTGCGCAAATGCCCAGTTGGGGAACAAAGCGGAAGCGCTGGCCTGGCTGGAAAAAGCCCTGGACGCCGGCTTCGTCGGGCCGAACGACTTGCTCCGCACCGACGTCGACCTCGACCCGCTCCGCGACGATCCGCGTTTCGACAAGATCGTCGGCGTGAATCCACCGGAAGGTCTGTCGCGCGACCAGCGCTGGCGCTACGACCTCGACTATCTGGCCCGGCGCATGGAACGCGTGCATTACGATCTCTATGCAAAGACATCTCGAGCGTCCTTCCAGAAAGCGGTCCAGGAGCTCAAGCGGAGTGTCGCCGATCGGAAGAATTTCGAGATTGTCCTCGGCATTCAACGCATCCTGGCGATGGTCGGCGACGGACACACCCGCATTCGGCACACGCGCGCAGGTCGCTGGGCGTTTCACCGCAATCCGGTCGAGTACTACGCCTTCGCCGACGGGCTGTTTGTCCGCCGCGCCGCGCCGGAGTACGGAAGCGTGCTCGGGGCGCGGGTCGTCAGGATCGGGAACGCGCCGGTGAAACAGGCGCTCGAGGCGGTCACACCACTCTGCTCCGTCGACAACGCGATGGGCATCAGGCTTCAGGCACCGCGGCTGTTGTCGACTCCGGAAGTCCTGGTCACGCTCGGATTCACGAGCGATCTCGAGAAAACTCCGATCGTAGTGGAGAACGCCGAGGGCGAACGAACGACCGTCGAGTTGCCGGCCAGGCTGATTGGCGAAATCGGTGCTCTGGTCGCGGCCAATGCGAAGGCCGAGCCTGCCCTGCCACTTTATCTCAAGAACACGACCGACCCGTGGTGGTTTGAATACCTGCCGGACCGCAAGCTCGTCTATTTCCAATACAACAGCGTGCGCGACAAACCGGACCGCACGCTCGCCGACTTCTGTGAGGAACTGTTCCGCTTCGTCAACGAAAATTCCGTCGAATACCTCGTGATCGACATGCGCCTCAACGGCGGCGGGAACAACTTCCTCAACCGCTCGCTCGTGCATGGCTTGATCAAGGCCGAGAAGATCAACCGTCGCGGGCACCTGTTCACGATCATCGGCCGCCGCACATTTTCGGCCGCGATGAACGGGGCGGTCGACATCGAGCGCAACACCGAGGCGCTGTTCGTCGGCGAGCCGACCGGCTCGAGCCCGAATTTCGTCGGCGAGACGACGCTGATCACGCTGCCGTGCAGCGGGCTGCGCTTCAGTTGCTCATCGTTGTATTGGCAGAGTTCGACCGCGACCGACCATCGCACGTGGATCGCACCCGACCTGGTGGCCGAGCTGTCCTCGACCGACTTTCGGAACAATCGCGACCCGGCGATGGAGGCGGTTTTCGATTACATGGAAAGCTCCCAGTAAACTAATCTACCGCGCCACGTCGCACGGAGCGACAGGCGTCGTCCGCTCGCTGCGCACGAACGCAAGCGGCCGGCCCAGCGGTCACCAGGACCAATCCGGTCGGCTGCTGCGGGACTGCCTCATCCGCGACCCGCTCAGCCCGCCCTCTCAGCAGCCATCGAGAACCACCCATCCAGCTCGCGCGGGTCAGGCCCGCTTTGACACCGGCCCCGCGTTCTTCGTAAAATGCACCCGGTCGTTGCCGCGCGGCGACGCGTCCAAACGGTCGTCCGAGAAGCGAATGCCCACGACGCTCGCCGAACTTTGCCGGACCCTCGAAGGGCACGGCATGAAACCGGTCCTCAAGGGTGAAGGTGAGACCCCGATTCGTGCGGTCGCAACCTTGGAAGACGCCGACGAAGGCGAGATCACTTTCCTATCCAATCCCAAGTACGAGAAAATGCTCTCCGGCACGCACGCCTCGGCCGTCGTGCTCAAACCACAGGTCGCGTCGTGTGACCGCCTTGCCCGGCTCGAGGTCGACGACCCCTACGCCGCAATTACAGCCCTGATCGTCAAGCTACACGGATACCGACAGCACCGCCGCGTCGCGCCCGACCCCAGCCAATCCCACATCGCGAGCAGCGCGACGATTGGCGAAAACGCGTCGATCTACCCCGGCGCCACCATCGACGAAGACGTGGTTATCGGAAAAAACGCCGTCATTTACCCCGGCTGCTACATCGGCCCACGCTGCCGCATCGGCCACAACCTGCTGCTCTTTCCAAACGTCGTTATTTACGACGGAACGATCATCGGCGACCGCGTCACGATCCACGCCGGCTCCGTCGTCGCCGAGGACGGGCTCGGTTACGCCCCGGTCAACGGCAAGTGGGTCAAGATTCCGCAGATCGGCAACGTGCAGATTGACGACGACGTGGAGATCGGGGCCAACTGTTCGATCGACCGCGCTACGGTTGGCCGCACGCGAATCGGCGCCGGCACCAAGTTCAGCAACCTGATCGCGGTCGGCCACGGTACCCAGATCGGCGAGGACTGCATGCTCGTCGCACAGGTCGGGCTCGCCGGCTCGGTCGGCGTCGGAAAGCACGTGACCCTGGCCGGCCAAGCCGGCGTCGTCGGCCACATCCAAATCGGCGACAACGCCACCATCGCCGCCAAGGCCGGCGTGGCCCACAACGTCCCCCCGGGCGTCACCGTCCTGGGTCAGCCCGCGATCCCCATCCGCGAAATGCGCCGCAACTTCGCCCACATCAAACGCCTCCCCGAGCTCAACCGCACCGTCAAGGAGCTCGAGAAGAAACTGGCGGAAATCGAAGCCCGGCTGAGCGGCTCGGACGTTTGACAAGCGCCAACACGACCGCGGGGGCACCGCCCAAGCTGCAACCCGATCTCCGAAGAGGTATAATGCTGCAATGCCGACGGTTTTGCGCGTCAAGGGTTACAGGTTCTTCTTCTTCAGCTCGAACTGGAGTGAACCGCCGCACATTCACGCGGAATGGGATGACAGGTACGCCAAGCTCTGGCTCGAGCCCGTGATGTTGGCGCGCGCGCGAGGTTTTCGCAGCCACGAATTGACGCAGCTCGCCCGTTTGACGGCCGAGCACAGGACGCTGTTTTTGGAGAAATGGCATGAGCACTTCTCCGGTTAGAATCGAGCCGCTGGCGGTCAGCGTCCGTTGCACGACGGACGATCTGCACGTCGTGCTTGCGGACGGGCGCCAGATCGTCGTTCCGCTCGTCTGGTTTCCGCGCCTCCAGGGCGCCGCCGACGCCGAACGCAACCACTACCGCCTGATCGGAGGCGGTGTGGGCGTTCATTGGCCGGATCTCGATGAGGATATCTCGGTAGAGGGATTGCTTGCCATTCGTTGAGGTTTCGCCGGGGCGCCGGTCGTCGAGGTGTTTGCCGAAACGGTTACTTCGCTCAAAGGGAGTAGCTTCTCTTGAACGCGAGTAGGTTTGCTCTGCTGAACGACCGGGGCGAAGTCGTTCGCGAGTACAGAGATTCCGATCTTGAAGTTCTCGCTGCCGCAGGCCGGCACTTTGCGCGTTTTTCCTGTCTCTTGACCAGCGGCGACGACACGTCTGTATTTCTCGGATCGGGAACGACACTTCGCATCGGCCAAGAACTCTTCATTATGACGGCCCGTCACGTTATGGCTGGGCTAGAGGAATCGGTACCAGTCCTTGCGTGGCCCTCCGGACTCAACGAACGAATCGTGATCAATAAGGGAGTTCAGGCCCGTGGACACTGCGATGTTGCCTGCTTACGGGCCGAGGAGGACTCGGTCTTGCACTCGGATATCGAGGCAGTTGAATGCAATCGCCTTGCTTTCGGAGTCCGCGATGCGGGAAAAGACTTGTTGATTGTGTGTGGCAATCCCGACACCGAATGGCAGGTGGATGCCGGAAAGAAGGAGATTCGAACACAGCCTTGGTCAATGGGGGCGATTTCGATACCGTCAACTGAGTGGCCAAACGCGGAGCCCGAGGCGGACAAGGACTCAGATCTCTTTTTGTACTACTCCGCGGAGTTCGGATTCAATTCACGTGGAGAACCAACGCCTGCGTTGAATCCTGGCGGCCTCAGCGGAGGCGCGATTTGGCGCGTTCCTGTCTCAATTGACGGAAAGTGGTCACCCAATGCAGCCAAGTTGATAGCCATACAACGCTCAGTGGAGGGCAGAGAATGGAAGTGGCTGAGAGCGACGCAGATCCAGCATTGCCTGTGTTTGGTCTGGCACAAGTGGCCTGACACAAGAGACGATATTCGCCGTGCTCTTCCCTGTTTTGAATCCGAGTACGGTGAAACACTTCAGCGAAAAAAGACCCCGTTGAGCACACTTGCTGACTGTCCGGAAAACTGATGAACAGTGCCACTCCAGCCAGTAATGCCCAATCAACTCCGCCGCTCGGCCTCGTCGCCGGCGAGGGCGAACTGCCCAGGCTCGTCGCCGCCGGCGCGCGGCGGGCGGGCAGACCGATCGCAATCGTCGCCCTGCGTGGGTACGCCCGTTCAAGCCTGCGCGAACTCGCCGACTCATTCTGCTGGCGCGGCGTAGCGCGGCTGGGGGCGTGGATTCGCGTGCTGCGGCGGGCCGGGTGCCGCGAGGTGATCATGGTGGGGCGGGTGCGCAAGAGCGCCATGTTTGCCGGGCCGCGCTGGCTGCAATGGTTGCAATACCTGCCCGACCTGACGAGCATACGCGTCTGGTACCTGCACGCGCGCGACAAGCGCAACGACTCGCTGTTGCGGGCCGTCGCGGACGAAATGCAGCGCAAGGGACTGACCTTGATCGACTCGACCCGCTATTGCCCCGAGGCTCTCGCCGAACAGGGCGTGTTGGCCGGCGGCCAGCCGTCGAAGCGCGTGCTCGACGACGCCGACTTCGCCTGGCCGCTCGCCAAGCAGATCGGGGCGCTTGACATCGGCCAGGCGCTCGCGGTCAAGGAGCGCGAGATCATCGCGGTCGAGGCCATCGAGGGCACCGACGCCCTGATCGAGCGAGCCGGGGCGCTCTGCCCCGCCGGCGGCTGGACGCTGGTCAAGGTCGCCAAGCCCGACCAGGACATGCGCTTCGACGTGCCGACCATCGGCCCCACCACGATCGAGAACCTGCACCGCCACAAGGCCGCCGGCTTGGTCATCGAAGCGGGCAAGACGATCGTGCTGGAACGCGAGAAGACGTTGCGGCTTGCAGACCGGCTTCGAATCGTCTTGATTGGCCGTACGACGCCACCCGCAGTGTGACACGACGGCGGTCCCACGCCGTCCGCACTAACGCCGCTTGACGCGCCTGGAACAGAGTCGTTCGCGCTTCAGGGCCTCGCGGCGGAAATTGCGCACGATCTGGAATCGCGCCTTGGCCTGTGCTCGTGGCGTGTTCTCCCCGAGAACCAGTGACTGCGCGATCTCACGTCCCTCCGGCCACCCAAGCAGGTCGACCAACTCGAGCATCGTCGATCGGGCCGACCGTGCGATCGCCTCATCGTACAGACGCAGTCCCCCGAGGTCGGATAATCGCTGTTTGATTCGCTGAGCGTCATAGAAGGCAGCTACGAGTTCGCCCAGCTCCCGGGATCCGAGCTCCTCACTTCGTGAACTCATGAAAGTGTGAAGAATGCGGGCTCGCTGCGCCTGACTCAGGTCATCAAGAGACGCCTCGAACGGTTGCTCCCGCCTGCTAAAGCCGATCTTGAGCACCCCGCACAGTTCATATGCGCCGTCCCACCGCGTCGTCGGATGCTCGATACATCTGACGAGCCAGTCGATGGTCTCGGCGCCGCGCTCGTTCTCGTCATCACGTTCGATGATATTGAGCAGTTCGCGAATACGATCGCTGTACGTCTCGATATCCACCGGTTCGTTGATGACGCGTGTGCCATCGCCGCGATGGCATGTGCGCCAGCCTGCGGCATTCTTGCGCAAAAAGACGAGCACGCTCTCGGCGGCAAGATACCGCACCGGTTTCGGGCAGCCCGTGCTCCCCAAGAACGGCACTCGAATCCTATTGTTTGGCTCCGCATTACCCTTTAGAACGCGTTCGATCCGTAGCAACGCTACCGACGTCTCACCCGCTTCAACCTTCACCGGAACGGCTTCAGGCGGCGGATTCGCCCGGTCGCCATAAATGGCTCGCACTGCGTTGAGTTTGCCGCCCACACCTTCGACGTTCGCCAACACGATGAGGTCGGCTTCCTCGATCAGCCGAAGAAGAGTGACCGGGAGTGAGCTGGGACGAGTCGCGAGAATCAGGAACGCGGCAGCCGTGAGCGGCGCGATAACACCCGGAATCATGGCGCACACCTCCTTGGCCCATTATACGGTTCTCATCGCTCATTGTTGCTGTATCGCGGAATGGTTCACATGCCTTACACTCCCAACATGAGCGCACGAATTCTCGACGGAAAGGCCAGCGCAGAGGAAATCCGGCGCGACGTGAGCCGGCAAGTCGAGGCGTTCAAGGCGGCCAACGGCCCCATTCAGCTATGCACCATTCTGGTGGGCGCCGACCACGGCGCGCGCCTGTACGCCAATTCGCAGACGAAACACTGCGAGCGCGTCGGAATCTACCACACGCTGATCGATCTCCCGGTCGCGACGACCGACGCACAGCTCAAGTCCGAGATCACGCGGCTCAACGCCGATCCGACCGTGACCGGCATCGTGCTCAATCTGCCGCTGCCGAAGTCCATCGACGCGCCCGCGGCCCAATATCAAATCGACCCCTACAAGGACGTCGAAGGGGTCAACCCGTCCAACATCGGCCTGCTGTTCTACGACGTGCCGATCATCGCCCCTTGCACCGCGCTGGCCGTCATGGAGTTGATCCGCCGCAGCGGCGCCGACCCGCGCGGGGCCGACGCGGTCGTCATCGGCCAGAGCCGCATCGTCGGCCGCCCGATCTCGATGTTCCTGACGACGCAGTTGGCGACGGTCACCGCCTGTCACATCGAGACGCGCGACGTGAAAGCTCATGCGCGAAAAGCCGACATTCTCGTCGTCGCGATCGGCCGGCCGCGGGCCATTAACGCCGACTACGTCAAGCCGGGCGCCGTGGTCCTCGACGTGGGAATCAACCGGGTCGTCGAAAAGAGCGCCGACGGCAAGGAGGTGTCCCAAACAGTCGGCGACGTGGACTTCGATTCGGTTTCCCAGGTCGCATCGGCCCTCACGCCCGTCCCCGGCGGCGTCGGCCCGGTCACGGTGGCGATGCTGCTGCGCAACACGGTCGAGGCCGCCCGCAAGCAGCTCGATCGGCGCATCTGATCTTCGTGCGCGAATTGGCGACACGCCGCGTCTGTCCAGTCGGTTTCGGCGACCTTGGCGGGGCATAGGCCCTGCGCTTTACAATTCATCCATGAGCGCAATTTCCAAACGCCGTCGATTCTTGAAGTGGACCGGTCTCGGAGCGTGCTTATTCTTAGGCCTTTCCTGGCTGCTGGGCTTATACGTATCTGTCCTGTGGGCCAGCCCCGGTGGCCAACATGGATTCATGGCTCACTCCGGCGCATTCTATTTCTCCAGGCGGAGCGCTCCTACAGTATTCGTGCGCCCTGGCTGGCACACTTATATATCATTGCGCGCCCCAAGCGAGTGGCTACCACAGTTTCATGAATATCCGGCGATAGGGGTGAATTCCTACGTTCCAACTCGAATGCTGATGCTGCCGCTCTGGATTCCATTCGTCCTCGCCGGGGCCCTTACCGTGTTCTGCTGGCGCTCGCGCGTTTCGAAGGGCTGCTGCCGGCAATGCGGCTACAACCTGACCGGCAACGTGTCCGGCCGCTGTCCGGAGTGCGGCTCGGACGTCCGATCGGCGAGGTTCTGAGATGCACTTCGCCAGTTCGCACTCCTTCACTTAGAATCTCCGACCATGCTCGGCCTCATGAGATTCGTCCGTCCGGACTCGCGATTCGTAAACGTCAACCCAATCCGCATGCTGTTCGGCCATCAACGGCCGGCGAGGCGCCGGCCGCTACAGCGCGGCCCAGTCGGCGGGAAATCCCGATTGGCCGTAGCGCTGGGGCTGTGGGCGGGTCTTCTGCCGATCGCCGGATGCACGATCACCGTCGTTCCGCCGGCCCAATTGCGCGACCCGGTGCCGGTCTTCATCGCCGACTACGGCAAGCACGCAAGCTTGCTCCTGCCGCGCTCCGCGAGCGAGATGGTGGAATACGCCTACGGCGAATGGCGCTGGTTCGCGCTGAACGAAGACCAGTGGTATCGTTCGCTGCCGGTGGCTTCCTGCCCGTCGCAAGGTACGCTCGGCAAGCGCGAGCTCGACCTGCCGCCGGACGCCGATTGCATCGGCCGAATGTTCTCGTTCGAAAACCTGTACGAGCTCGAGGTCGAGCGCTCGGACGTGGAGCGGCTCGTGGCGCGCCTCGACGCGCGCTTCGAGCTGCACCGCGACACGAGCGTGGAAAACTCGCTGTCCGGCCTGACCTTCGTCCATGACGACGCCCCGTACTGCCTTCTCCGCCAGTGTAATTCGCGCGTCGCCAAGTGGCTGCGCGAGCTGGGTTGCGGGATCCGCGGCGTTCCCATCCACGCCAATTTCGACGTTCGAAACCCGATTGACCCTGTGCAGCCCGCACGGCCCGTGACGCTTGACCGTTAGGGTAGCCCAAGCCGTTTTCGCCGTGGATCGTAGCGGTCCGCGCGGGCGTTCCGCTCCTTTACCCGGCCGTCGATCGGATCCAGGTAGGTCATCACGAGCGTTGTTTGGGTGCGATGTCTGAACTCACCGTTGGGTCCGGTGGCAAATCGTTGCGGCACCGTTTCGTCGAAACGAAGGTCGAGCACAACCGCGCCGGTCGAGAAGTTGACCTCTTTCCGGACGGGCGCGCCGTCCCCGCCCCTAGTTCGGACGAGCACAGCACGATCGCCGCCGAGTTCATCGCCGACGCGCGCGACGAACGTCGCCTTGTGCCAGAGGCCGGCGTGCCACTTCCAGACTTCGATGGAAGCCGCGTCGCGTCCGGGGTGCCGGCCGCGCAGGAAGAAGTGGGACTTCGCGGCCGTGCGAACCGGGTCGCTGGGCAGCGACCATTCGCCCCGCAGCAGCACCGCCCGCGCTGCGGCCGGGTTGCGCAGGGCGCGCGGCCGGCCCACGTAGCGATTCCACAGGTTCAACCGCATGCGATAGCGGTAGGTCTTGCCGGGCTCGACCGATTCGTCATGCACCCAAACCGCCGGCCGACCGGTCGCTTTGTGGTCGACGAAACGCCTGACGAACAGCTCCGCGGCCCGCGCGCGGCGGCGCTGCAGCGCGCTCTGCGCATCCGAAAGCTGAGCGGCGGGCGGCACCGGGGCCTTGCCTTCGATAGCGTGTCCGCCCAGGCTTGGTTCGGGCGGTTCCGGCCCCGTTGGCCCGTCTCTCTCAATCCGTCTTTCGATCCGGCGCATTAACTTTCGGGCCGCCAGGCGCGTATCCGACGCCGCGTCCGGGTCTTCGAATATCAGTCGAGCGAGTTCGCGCGCGCGGGCGAAGTCCGCGGCGCGGAAGAGACCGCGCGCAATCGACAGATCGTCCCGCGCCGGCGCACCGGCGGCCTCGCGTTCTTGCCGAATGCCGTCGAGCGGCGGCACGCGCCATCGCTCACCCGCGACGAAGTGTGTGTGAAACGCCGGCTGCATGATCGCGTGTTGGTTCTCTCGGACCGTTGCGAAAGCCCGGTCGATTTCGCCTCGATTCAGCAGCAGCCCGGATTCATCCTCAAACAAGGGCTCCGGAACCGCAGCCAGGCCTGCTCCCCCGATCGCCACGGCCTTCCACGCCGAAGAGCTTGCGTTCGGCCCCAGCTCCTGCCGCTCAACCTCCACGCCGGCGATGTACGGCGTCGCACGAAACGGCGGATAGTGCGCATTCGTCATCTCGTTCCGC
The DNA here is from genome assembly GCA_022574815.1 of Planctomycetota bacterium. GTDB lineage: Bacteria > Planctomycetota > Phycisphaerae > UBA1845 > Fen-1342 > JACZRH01. The sequence continues at coordinate 14,309 of JACZRH010000074.1, forward strand.
AGAGCGGCAATATCAACGTACGCGGCAACCGTAACCCAGACGACTTCAACCGCGTCGCTCACTCGTGCGGCGTCGATTTGTGGCGCGCGAGACCCGCCGTCTCCGCCGGCGTCGGCATACGTTCCAAGGCCGGTGGCGGCGACGGGCTTGCTCGGCGGCAGCGGCACGGCCAGCGCGATGCGCTCCGCCGGCACGAGCGCCGAACCGAGATCGTACGCGTCGAGCGACGTCCCGAACGGAGCGGCCACGCGCAGCGTGCCCCGCAACAGGCCCGCTCCGTTGTCGGAACCAAATAGACCCTCCCGATGACGGCGCTGCAATCGCTCGGCGAAGCGCTCGACCGGCGCCGGCTCGAAGTCCACACCACGGACACGGCCTTCCAGGTCGCGCGCGTTCTCCAGGATCGCGCGATCCAACTCCGCCGGGCGGACCCGCGCGCCGCCGTACGCGACGGCGTTCGGCGAGCGAATCCAACTGACGCAGAGCACCACGCCGGCAAAAACCGCCGCAGCACAGACAACCACTTTTTCTACGTGCAACTCGAACGGGCTCAAACGTCGGCGATTCATAACACGTCCTCCACGCAAGGAGCCGAGCAGGAGAATTTACTGCCGGCACCAATCACTCATTTGCAATCGAGCAGCCCAACGACGTCGGTGGGCATATAGGGCCGATACAGGGCTCGCGACAGGTACACGTCGCACGTCAGTCGCGCGTGAACTACGGGCGCCGTGCCGTACAGATAGCCCTCCGCGGTCTCGTCGGGTCGTGCGGTGCGGTACTCGGCCCCGACGCACTCGATCAAGTTGCGCCGACCGAGCTCGTCGATCAGGCGCAGCAAGTCGCGCTGATCCACCACGACCGCCAGTGAGAATCGAACGACGTCGAATGCGCCAGATCGTCCGCGCGACGCAGGGCGCGAAAGCCCCTCGGAGAGCTTCGCACCGGAAGCGTCCGTTCGGACAATCGGAAAGCGAATGGACCGCGTCGGGGTCTGGTAGCCCATGATGCGAATGTGCTCGATCCGTTTGACCGGCACGTGCTCGACGTGGATCGATTTGTCGTCGACTCCGCTCGCCGCGGTTTCGTTCCAGGACGCGATCGCGCCGACGATGTCCTGTTGGATCCAGAGCCCGACTTGCGCGAACCACAGTTCGGCCGCCCGCGGCGCGCGGTCGAGCTCGACGATTGGGCTCGTGTGAAACGCCCCCGGCCCGACGTAGCAGCGTATGCTCCTCGCCTTCATCACGGCGGCGAATCGCCGGGCGTCGTTCATCGGGTTTCCGCCGACTCTGGATTGTGTTTGTCCCGCCCCGCGGCGGTGGGTAGGCGCCGGATGGCCGGGTACGGGGCTCGGAGACGGCCCGGGGTCCCGGTCGGCCCACAAATCCTCCAATTCGGCGCTCGCCGACTCGATTTCGAGCCGGCTCGGCACAGTGCCGGCGTGCAGTTGTCCGGACAAGTCGTCAAAGGCCGCTTCGTACGCCGACTTGAATTCAAATGCGGCCACGGTGCGCGAGGGCTTGGGAAAGACCACGTCAACTAGAGGTTGGCGCGCGTTGATGCGGCGCAGGATACCCATGGCGCCTTCGTATTCCCGCGCAAACGCGAGCGCTCGCTGTTGTTCGTCTTCGATAATGCGCTCGTTGACCGGCCGGTTCTTCAACGCATCGATCCCGCGCGCGTGGGCGATACGGGTATGCATCGTCTCCAGGACGCCTCGCGACGCCATCCCCACCAACGCGGTGGCAAAGAGCACAGCGCCCAGGCTACCGCAGGTCGCCAGGAACACTCGATTTCGCCTGACAGTCATCGCAATTCTCCTGTTGCGCCGTTGGGACACTACGGCCCGTCGTTCTTGGAATTCGCGCCAAGCATGAGCATGAAGCTGATCTTGAATCGCCACCCCGGTGGCCGTGCAGCCTGAGCCCGGCTCTCACCGGAAACCGATTCGCTCTGAATTGGCGCAAACGTTTGCAGTCGAATGCTCTGATGGAAAAGGCCGGCCGAGTCGTCGACGCGCAGTTGAATCCCCATTCCCGGGCGGCTGCCGAGCTCCACAATGCGAGGCAAGTAGTCGTCCGTGATCCGGCCGGCGGCCCGGGAAGGCGCTCCGTCAAAGAAGAGTCGGCCTTCGAAATCGACGACAAACCCAGGTTCCGCCGATGGCCAGGAATCCCGACCAAATTCCTCCGGTCGCCCTCCTATCGACGGGTTCGCCGGATCATCGCCTTCCAATCGTCCCTCCGGTCTGTTCTCGCTCGTCTTGGCTGTCCGGTATTGAATGCGCAACTCGTCAATCAGGATTTGCCCGTTTCGGATTCCCCTCGGATCGGCGCCCACCGCCGGCGGGTCGAGCTCGGGCATGGCTTCGTGGATCAAAGAGAGGATGTAGGGGATCACGCGCTTGTCGTTCTGAAGCGTCAGCAGGTTTTTGATGCGCTCTTCCTGCTGCGTCGTGTCCAGCCGCACC
>JACZRH010000359.1 GCA_022574815.1 Planctomycetota bacterium
GGCGTACAAGGAGGTGGGCGCGACGGATGACCTGAACAATCAGTACGTCTGTGTGCGCGAGATCGCGTCGCTGCGCATGCAGCTCGAGCAGCGCGAACAAGCCCTCGTCGCGCTTCAGGAGGCCATCGACATCGCGCACGTGCTCAATCTGCCCGAAGAGGCCCAGCTACGCGAACGACTCGCGGGTTGGCAGGCCGGGGGCAAGCCGTGAGGATCCCACAAGGAGCTCTTACCGGATCGCGCGGATCGCTCGAAGAATCTCCGCGTTGACCGCCGGCATTTCCAAACGACCGAGTTCGTCCATCGTGACCCAGCGACACGCCTCGCTCGCCAGCGCGCGGCCCTCGCCGGCGACCCAACGGCAGAGCACCGGCGTGATCCGAACCAAGCGATCGCCATAATCCCAGGTCAGCGGCGTCCAAACGTCTTCGGCCTCCGCCTGCACGCCACACTCTTCGGCGAGTTCGCGAATCGCGGTGGTCGGCGGGTCTTCACCCGGCTCGCATTTGCCGCCCGGAAATTCCCACAGCCCACCCAAATGAGCGTTCGCGCGGCGCTTGGCAACCAACCAACGCCCGTCACGCGGCACGAGCGCGACGACGACTTCCAACAGCGTTCTTGACATGTTCAACAGCCTGTTAAGAGCTCGCCAGCGGGTCCCTCACCGCCACGAGACGATCCAGACCACCAAAGGTCAATAAACACACCTAACTTGTTAATCATCAATAGCTTACGGAAGATTCACATGTTGCTTCGCACGGGGACCGCTAGCCGTCCGGATAACGCCGGCACAACGAGATACTGAGACGTAACTCATTAAAAACAAAGCAGTTACAGATCCAAACTTCATTGATTTCAATTTGCTCAGGCCATGTGGACACCTTTTGGGCGATCCGGTATAGTGCGATTGTGGCGTTCGTGGAAGGGGCGAACAGGCCACGAACCGGATTTGCGGCTGTTCTAGCCGTGGCGCACTTCCGGGGACCACCCAATGGGTAGGGCCCCGGAAGTTTTTTTTCTTCCTTACCCGGTCCGAAACGGCAAAGGGGACGGCGCGCGCTACGATCCTGACGCCGATACGCGCATCGACGAATCGATCGACGCTTCGCTTCGCTGTTAACGTTCGCCGCCCGCCGCTATATTCCCGATGCCACGCCGCAACGCGCGAACGAACACGGCAACGCGACGCCACACAAAGGGAATCGGGAATGGCCGATAGTGCCGCGCAGCGCGTTTGCACCGTTGATGCAGTCGTCCAATGCACCTTCGCACCGTGCGATGAGCATATCACGATTGAGTGTGCGCTGCGGTCTTTTCCGGATTCGAGCCCCGGGCAATTTCTGCAACTGCGCTGTGGCGACTTGGTTGGCGATCGCCCCGCGAAAGGAAGGGGGCCGGTGCGACAACCCTTTCTCCGACGCCCCTTCAGCATCGCCGACCGCTGGACGGACGACGACGGATCGCAGCACCTGGTCGTGATCTCGCGCGCCATCGGCGTCGGCACGGGCTGGCTCGATCGACTCCGACCCGGTCAGGTGTTGAACCTGTCCGGCCCGTTCGGCCGGCCTTTCCGCGTGCCGGAGCGGGGCACTTCGCTCGTGCTCGTGGGCGGCGGCGTCGGCATCCCACCGTTGCTCTACCTCGCGCGGCGGCTCCAAGAGCTGGGTCACGAGGACGTGACGGTCATCTTCGGCGCAACGACCCGGAACCTGTTTCCAGTCCCGCTCACGGAAGAACCCCGGGCGGACGGCACACCGATGTGCTGCGTCCGGCTGCCGGGGAACGCCCCGTACGCCGCCGCCGTGACGACCGATGACGGCTCTTTCGGGCTGCGTGGCGTGGTCACCGATGCGCTGGCGGTCTGGGAACGTTCGCGGCAAAGCCAACGATCATCGACCACCGTCTTCGCCTGCGGCCCCGAGGGCATGTTGCGGGCCGTTGCGGGGCGCACACGCGAACACGGATTCGCTTGTCAACTGTGCATCGAACGCACGATGGGCTGCGGATTCGGCACGTGCCTCTCGTGTGTCACCCGGGTGCGCGATCCTTCACGCGATCCCGGCTGGCGCTGGGCGCTGACCTGCTCGGACGGGCCGGTCTTCGAACGCGATGCGCTATTCGACTACTAGCGTTCAAGCGTCGGCCGAAAGATAATAATACGAAGCCTGGAGATCATCATGCCACGCGAGACCCTGCGTTACGCCGGCTTCCTGATGCTCACGGTGCTGCTCGCGACAACCGGATGCCGCAGCGCCGGCCTGCGCCTGCTCAATCTCATCGGCATCAAGAAGGACCCGATCATGGTGCTGTTCGTGCTCGACGACGAGCACGAACCGCCCAAAGACATCCGCGAGTGGATTAACCCGGCCGCGCCGTACGAGCCGCTGCTGGCGGCCATGGAGCGTGAGCTCGGCCGGCCGGTCGGCTACGACATGTGCTTCTCGTTCCAGCTGGCGCCCTGTCTGAATACCGGTTTGAGCCATCTCGCCGTCGTTTCTGCGTCGCAGTACGTTGAGGTGCTCGACCACGGAGAATTCGAGGTCCTCGCCGTCGCCATTGACGACAAGGGGCGTTCGGCCCGTTCGGCCTTGCTCGTGGTCCCCGCCGAATCCGGCATCCGCGGCCTTGACGACTTGCGCAAGAAGCGGATCGCGTTTGGTCCGAATGGAGATGCTCGAACGCACCATGCCGCATGGAAGCTCCTGCGCGAACATGGATTGGACAAGACGGATTTGGCGCTCGAGCTGCTTCCGCTGCCGGGCTCGCTGAAACACATGCCCCACATGCGCGCGATCGCCCAGAGCGTCATCAATCACAGTTCGGACGCCGGCTTTGTCGACGAGGGTGCCTGGGAGGCCTTTCCCGAAAGCGACCCGCGCGAAGGAGAGCCCGCCCGCGACAAGTTGCGCGTGGTCGCGCGGACCGTCGCCGTTCCTAACCAACTCATTTTGCGCTCACCCAAGCTCGACGACCCGGGCGCCAAGAGCGTGCGCGCGTTTCTAATGAGCGTCGGCGCGAAATCGCCGGAAGCGCTCGACGCGCTGCCGAACGCGGGCTACGGCCCGGCATCCGCCGAGCTCCTGGCCCTCTGCCGGGAAGTCGTGACCGCGGCACCCAAGGGAGCGGCCGAGAAACCATAGCCCGCTCCCGGCCCGGAGCGACGCGCACCACTGCGACCAGACCTGGGGGGTTCTATGGCGTTTTGCCCGCGCCGCTTGGCTGGCTCATGTTTGCGCCCCCCGCATGAGGGCGGGGCTTACTCCAGGTCCACCGGTCGATCGACTCGCCGTCTCGGCCGACTTGTTCGAGCGTCAGCAACTCCCCAGCGACGGTGACCTTCGTGAAACTGTGGTGCTCGTCATCGACCGCCGCAAACCAGTTCGCGCGCTCATCCGGCGGCGGAGCGTCATAAAGCTCGGCGCCCCCCGCGCCGGTCACGACGTACACGACACCCGTTTGGTCTTGCTCGACAACCGCTCCGGAGCGCATGGGGTGGGTCCGTTGGTAGAGATGATCGTGCCCCGCGA
>JACZRH010000075.1 GCA_022574815.1 Planctomycetota bacterium
CGTTATCCCATCCCCATCGATCCCAGTTTCCAAAAGGACGTCTTCGAGCGGCGTCAGTTGCGCTTCTTCGATGCGACCGGCGACCTGAAGTAACCGGCGTGTCGCCCCTTCGTCACCCAGGACTGCGCAAGAAAAAGGCCCGCGCTCGTCGCACGAACGCGGGCCCCAGCGAGTCGCTTTGTTTCAGACCTACGGTTGGCCGAGCATGTCACCGCGGCCGTAGATCACGTAGACCTCGCCGGCATCGGTCTTTCCGAACGGGTCGGCCAACATCGCGCTGATGGCGTAGTCGTCGCGACCGTCGCCGTCGATGTCGCCCAGACCCGACACGCCGCGCGAGAACGCCGTGATCGAGTTGCCGGCGGGGTCGATGCCGGTGAGCACCTTCGTGCCGCCGCCGATCATGTCGCCGTCGCGGCGGCCGACGAAGACGACGCCCTTGAGGGCGGGCGTGCCGACCTGCGCGAGGTCGAGCTCGTTTCCGCCCACGTACGTGGACGAGCCGTAGATCAGGTAAACGACGCCGGTGCGCTCCCCGGTGATCGGGCTGAGGGCATTCGGTGCCGCGATGAGGATGTCGCCGAAGCCGTCGCCGTCGACGTCGCCGGCCGCGGCCACGTTGGCCCCGGCCAAGTCGCCGGCAGCGGCGCCCGTGAAGCGGATAGCGCGTTGGTCGCCGACGATGCCGTCAAAGGTGTACCCGTCTTCCGGGCTGAGCAGCGTTCGCGAGCCGAGCACGACGATGGCCTCGCCGTTGCCGCCGGCACCGTTCTCGCTGCCAACGATCACGTCGGCCACGCCGTCGCCGTTGAAGTCGCCGGCGTCGTCGAAGGCCCGCGAGATGATCTGGCCGGGCACGCCGATCAGCATGACGCCGTTCTGACGCAGCGGGTCGTTGGGCCGGAAGGCCATCCGCTCGAGCAGGATGTCGCCTTCGAGGCCGGGCTGACGGGCGAGCACGATGTACACGGCGCCGACCCGCTCGCCGTTGGCGTTGAGAACGAATTGGGAACCGGTGACGAAGTCGCGGATGCCGTCGTCATTCATGTCGGCGATGCCCCGAATGTGCGTCAGCTTGGCGTTGACGCCCGGACCGACGATCTGCGGCGTGCGGTCCGCATAGAAGCCGGACGTGCCCGCCACGTAGTTCGCGGAGTAGCAACTCGACGCCACGATGGCCTGGGCACCGCCCGTTGCCGCCCACGGCGGCAGGCAACCGTCACCCGCATAGTCGTAGTTGTTGTTGGCGTCCCCGGAATTGCCGCGGGTCGAACCGACCGTCTCGATGATGTACTGGTGCGGAACCGGCATCGTGTAGTCGAGCCGCGTGAGCTCGGCGTCGGGACTCGGCCAGGCTTGGCCCGGCTCGATCCAGAGCTGTGAACGCGTTGGGCGGGTCGGGTCCACGCGCGTGTCGACGCGGTACTGATAGACCACGCCGGAGCGGCTGCGGTTATTGCGCAGTGCGGGCACATCGACCTGGAGTGCGGTGTGTTCGGGAGCACTGATGTAGAGCCAGGTCCCATTGGTGCCGATGGCGCTGCCGAACTGGTCGTCCACCGATTGACCCAACATGCGGGCGCCGACGGTGCTCGGGAACCCACTCGCCGGATCGATGAAGGGGCTCGAGTTCGGGCCGTAGAAACCGGTCCAGACCGTGACTCCGTTGATCTCCCACGCGGCGAGGCAGAACTCCGTCGTGCACGGGAACGGAGCCACCGGGCAGTTCCACGAGAGGAAGAAGTTTTCCCACATGCAGCCTACGCGGTCCACAACGGTGCTGCAGGGATCAAGCGGCGGCGGGTAAAAGATATTCGGGTTGACCGTGAAGGGACGAGGGCTCGCCAACGGCGGATCCGCCGGCGTTGCGGTCCACGGCTGGTGGAAGCCGCCCGGGCCCTGATTGTTGAACACCGTATCCCAGACGGTGCTCCAGTCGAAAATCAGGCTCTCGGCCTCGTTCAAGGGCTCTCCGCCGCAATCGCCGCAACCCTCGGTACACTCGGGGGGATCTCCCGTATAGATGTTTTCCTCACAATCCGCACAGAAGGTGGGCGGGACTTTCGGTATCTGTGCAAAGATGTACGGCACGAGGCTGGGCGGGAAGTGACTGTTGAACAGTTGTCCGACCTCGTGCAGGTCGATCACGCGGTCGAACTTGCGGTTGCGCAGTTCGGCGCGTTTGAGCATCTCATTGTGGCTCGACACGATCACGATGCCGCCGCGCGTGAACTGCGCGGTGTTCGGCACCCAGCCGTTCTGACCAAGGGCGTTGTACTCGAGGCTGCCCATGCCGGAGATGTCCGGGAACAGCTCGGGGTGCTGGACCGGGGCCCCGGCCGCGAGGCTGACCGACTCGACACGCGGGAAGCTGAACACCAGTTCCGGCAGGTCGTCGCCGTCCATATCGGGCACGATGACCGCGTCGGACATGCCCGCGGACCACTTCGTGTCCACCGGCATGCGAATCCCGGTAAACGGAACGCCGGGGATGCTCCCGCGGCCGACCGCGTTGAGCGTCTGCGCGCCGGTCAGGCGCCGGTTCGGTCCGGAAGCGTCGCTGTAGACCATGTAAGCCTCGCCGACGCCGATGCCGTCGTTGTTGAAGATGAAGGACTTCCCGAAGCGCGCCACGATCAAGAACTCGTTGTTTTCGTCGCCGGTAAGGTCGGGCACGCCCATGAACGTGCTGCCGGCCAAGTCGTTGAAATTGTGGCCGTGCAGAATGGCGCCGCCCTCAAACCCCGGATCGGCGAGGTCTTCGGTGGCAATCGTCCCGATCAAGCGGTCGCGGATGCGGATCTTATACAGCACATTGGGGTTCGACTGGTTGGCCCCTCTCGGGGAATAGTGCGCCTCGAACGGCGTGACGGCGTCTTGGACGATCAGTTGAACATGGAATAACCCAGCTTCGAAGCCCGTGAGCGGATCGAACGTGAACTCGGGATCCGGATCGCCGGGACTCCACAACGTCGGGACGACCAGAACGAACTCGCCACCGTTGCCCAACTCGAGATCCGGGTCGAGCAGTACGCCGAAAGCAACCGGCGACGTATCGGTGATCTGTAACCGAACCGTCAGAGAATCAATCTTGTCGAGCGTCAGCGTCAGCTCCGGCGCGGAGAACGCCGGTGATGTCAGTTGGATCTGCGGAACGACGCTGTCGACCGCCAACAGGCCCGGCGCGAACGCGAACGCGATGTTGCCGACCTGGTCTTCAATGCGGACGCCCACCACGAACTCGCCGTTACCGTCGGCGTTGAGCAGTCCGGCGGTCACGCTCGTGTCGAACGAGTGGGAATTCTGGCCGAGACCGAACGATGGATCGCTTTCCTGGTGAACCAGATCGTTGTCGTCAATGACGCCGTCGCCGTTGAGATCCCTCGGTGCGCCGTTTGCGTCTGCTTCGAACAACACGACCTGAACGCCGTCCGGCTGCGGCTGCAGCGCGTTCTCATTGTCCTCGACTTGGAAGTTGACCGAAACGGATGTTCCGGGGCGCACGGCGATGGCTGTGCTCGGCGTGAGCACCGTGCCCGTCGGTGCGGCGTTGATCTGAATGCTGCCGGGAGCGTAGGCCGCGATCGGATCGCCGATGCCGTCATCGATCGAGGCACCCAGTTTGTACGTGCCCAGCGCCAGACCGCTGGTGTCGAACGCCGGAAGGACAAACGTCTGCTGCGCGGAGGTCATTTCGAACGTCGCCAGGATGGCCTCGTTGCGGTTGAACACCCCGTCGACGTCACGGAAGACGTTGACCGTCGCGGCGGCCTCGGCGTCGCTGGCGATGACCGTGATACCGACCTGGGCCTGACCGCCAGGCGGCACGACCACGTTCGAGGTCGGCTCGGTCACCTGCACGGAAGGCGCCAGATCGACGGTGATTCGCCGGGCCGCGCCCAACTCCACACCGAAATACTCGGTCTTTTCCTGTCCGACGGAGTCGGTCACGGTGACGCCGATGAAGTAGGTTCCGGCGTCGAAGTTGTCGAGGAAGATTGTGCCGGTGCCGCTGAGACCGCCGCCGGTGAAGGCCTCGATTTCGTTGCCGTTGATCTCGGTGTCGGTGTCGGTGAAGACGGAGTAGGACATCGTGGCGGCGAGGCTTTCGATCTGAAACTGGACGCTAACCGTGGCGCCGGGCCGCACCCGAACGTCGGTGGCGGGCTCGTTGAAAGTCAGCAGGGGAACGCCGACGATAACCAGCCTGCCGGTCGCGTAGGCGCTCACGATCTCTTTGTTGTTGCTGGCCTTGATCCCGATGCGGTAAGCCCCCGGCGTGATCCCCAACGCCTGAAACGCTTCGGTGCCGCGCGGCGCGAGATTCGATTCCAGGACGATTTCGTCACCGGTGTCAGCGACACCGTCGACGTCGTAGAAGAGCTGGACGGTGACCACGCCGTCGGCGGGGTCGCCGCCAAAGACCTCGTACGTGATCAATCCGTCGCCGCCCGGCAGGATGTTGATGTCCGAGGCATCGGGGGCGCTGACGATCACCGAAACGGGCTGGGAGGTGGTGCCTTCGTCCGGGTCGAAGATCCCGCCCGTGGCGCCGCCACCGGTTCCGCCCCCGGTTCCCAGGTCTCCGACACCGGTCTCATCGTCGTCGATGACCGGCGGAGGAATCGGGCGCGTGCCGCGTTGGTTGTTTTCCGTCGGTTGTCGCTGGGTGGCGTCGTCGGCCTGCGTTTCCGACGTTCGCGGTTGCTGCTGAACTGGACAGCCACCGAGCGAAATGATAGTAATCAGGCCGACCAGGAGGGTGAGAATCGTGATCGGTGTTAGAAAAAACCGTTGAATTGACATCAACAGATTCCTCCGAGGGATTCGAACAAGTTGCAAGTCGGTATCGCCATCAGGGGAGCCGCCCGCGATGAGCGCTCCCGCACCTTAAATCTACCCGTTGCTAGGTGGCCAGTCAACGATAATAGCGGGCGATCCGCACGAGGTTCCGACCGGCGTCCAATATCCGTTAGTCAGATAACAGCAAGCACTTACGAAATTTCGATGGACCGGCCTTGGTAGGGGGGCGCCCAAGTGCCTTTGCCGGCGCCAGGGCCGGGACCCGGCCCCACCGGGGAAGAGAGTGCAGCCATGAGTTTGATCCGCCCGTTTCGCGCGATTCGTTACAATACCGTGCCCGAATCCGATATCACATCGCGCCTCTCACCTCCGTATGACATACTCGATCAGCCGGCCAAGCAGGGCCTGTTGGCCCGCGATTCTCGCAACTTCGTCGCGGTCGACCTCCCGCACACGCCGCCCAAGGCCGCCGGCCCGCCCGCCGCGTACTATCGCGCCCGCGACACCCTCCAATCCTGGCTCACCGACGAAACGCTGATAAGAGATGATCCCGCAAGCATTTATGTCTACCACCAGCACTATCGACACGCCGGGACCGAATTTGTGCGGCGAATGTTCTTTGCGACGCTGCAACTCGAGGCCATCGGCACCGGCAGCGTCTTTCCGCACGAGCAGACCTTCGGCGGTCCCAAGGAAGACCGACTGGCCCTGATGAAAGCGACTGCGGCCAATCTCAGCCCGATCTTCGGCCTCTATCAGGATCCTAAGCGTGAAGTGAACAGCCGGCTTGAGCGGGCGATCGCCTCCCAGCCGCTCGCACACGGCCGGCTCGACGACGTCGACAACAAGCTCTGGGCACAAAGCGATCCCGGCGTGGTCCGCGAGGTCGCCGAGCTGATGGCCGACAGACCCACCTTTATTGCGGACGGGCACCATCGTTATAGCACCGCGCTGATGTACCGCGATTGGCTGACGGCGGAGCGCGGGCCGTTGCCTGAGAATCACCCCGCCAATTTCGTGTTGTGCGTTTTCTGTGCGATGGACGATCCCGGGCTGCTGATTCTGCCGACCCACCGGCTCGTGCCGGGTGTGGGCGTCCCGGCCGACCTGTTTCGAGCAGACGACGCCCTAGTCGTTACCGAACTCGCCGCGACCGAGCCCGACGCGGCCGTGCGGGAGCTGGCTCGACTCGGACCGCAGGCCGTTGGTTTCCGGTCGCACGAGGCGGACCGCTATCTGGCGTTGACGCCGGCATCGAGCGACCTGCTCGACCGGCTTGCGCCCGATCGCAGCCTGGCGTGGCGAGCACTCGGACTCTCGTTTCTTCACGCCTACGTTTTTGATCGCATCGTCACGCCGAAGTTGTGCGGGGGTGCCTCTCCCGCCATCCGCTACATCCAGAGCGCCGCCGACGCCGTCGAACTTGCGCGGACAACCGCCGGCTCCGCCTTCTTGTTGCAAGCGACGACGATGGCGGAGCTGCGTGATGTCTGCCAGGCGGGGGATCTGATGCCGCCGAAGAGCACGTATTTCTATCCGAAGCTCGCCAACGGGTTGGTGATCCATTCACTCACCGACGACTGATCCGGTTCGCCCGCCGGTCCGGAAATGGCTGTTGGGGTTCCCGTTCTCACGAACGAATGGCTCGCTGGCTCGGTTCGTTGTCTCCGGCGGCGGGCTACCAGTCACGCCAATCGGGCACGTAGTGCGGATCGTTGAGCTTCCCGATCGAACCAATGCGAAAGCGCGGCGACCCCATCACGCCGTCGCCCGGCCCCATCAACGCCACGTGCCCGTCCGCCAACGCGGCGTTGGTCCGTCCGCGATGGCGAAAAGACGTGGTCGGACTGCGGTTCATGCTCCACCGGCCACCGGAATACAGGTAGGGCGGATCGAGCAAAGCGACATTGCGCGGGACGCTCTCGCCTAGATCGATCATCGTGTCGGCAAAGGCGAGCAATCGTTGTGGCAGACGCAGCGTGTCGACGTTCTGCCAGGGGCGATGACCGATCGAAAACGCCCAGCCGGGTGTGTGCTCGGGCGACAGGAAGTACCCGTTATAGCCGTACGTGCTCGTTACCGCAGACGCGGCCCCCTGCGCGCGGTACGTTCCCCAGGGCTGGTCGGGGCACTCGTACACGCTGTTCACACGCAGTTCGCTACGGAGATAGGGCCAGGTGAAGCCCTTGGTGTGATCGACGCCCGATGGGTCGTTGGTTCCCCACCAGTAGACCGGCGACCCGCTGCCGGTCGCCGACCGCTCCGTGTAGGCCAGCGGCATGGCGCGGCCCAAATGTTCGTCGGCGTACATGTGAAACGCAATCGCGAGTTGCCGCAGATTGGATGCGCAAACGACGCTACGGGCCTGCGCGCGGGCGCCCGCGAGCGCCGGCAACAGAACCGCCATCAGAATCGCGATAATGCCGACCGTGGCCAACAGCTCCAGGAGCGTGAATCCGCGTCCGGTTCTCATTCTCGTCCCGCGGTGATCGTCGGTTCGCTCACCTCGTCCGGCGGCGCGCAAGTCAGCCCGAGTCCCGCAAAACTGAAAAGCCCGTTCGGACCGATGGAGTATATGCGATTCGAGGCCAGTGCGGGACTGCCGCCCGCGTCGGGGTCGAACGCGACGACGAAGCCCGGATCGGTGGGGGGCAGCGAGACGTCCAGGATTCGCAAATCTCGGTAGGCCGTGAACCCCGGCTCGGTCGGCAGCGTGCCGGCGTAGAGCATCCCGCAGGAAAAAGCGGGCTGATGCGACCAACCGCCGATCACCAGCGCGCCGCCGGTGTCGGCGTGGGTGTCCCAGAGCAACTCCGCCCGCTCGCCGTGATCGGCAAACGCCTGGATCTTGACGGCTGAGCCGAACCCATGAACGCCGCCCGAGAGGTAAATCGTGCGGTCGCCCACGATCACCGGGATGGATGACGTCCGTTCGCACGGGATCTCCCAGGCGAGCTCACCCGAATTGGCCGCAATCTTGTACAGGCGACTGTTGTTCTCCCCGCCGTTGAACTCGTAGGTCGCGGCGTACACGAACGCACCGCGAATCGATAGGCCGCCGAAAAACCCGGCTGCTGCGGCTCGGAAAGTCCAGAGCGGCGCCCCGTTGGCGCGCGCGTTGAAGGCTTGGACTTCGCCGCTCACGGTCGTTACGTAGACGCGCCCGCCCTTATAAGCGGGGCTGGCGCCGCTGGCCCCGCCGAGCGGGGCCGTCCATACGATCTCGCCGGGATCATGGGGATTGTTGGTCTCGTCGCGCGGGTCGACATTGATCGCGTAGAGCGTCGCCGATTGGGTTCCGAAATCGGTGATGAAGACCCGATTGGAGGGCGTGCCGTTGGTGACCAGATTGCTCGTCACGACGGGTGACGCGTTGACCACGAGTCGCCCGGGCAGGAGCCGCGTCTGCCAGCGCTCGCGCCCCGTACTCGTGTCGAGCGCGTGGAGCGTCGATCCGCTGCCAATCAGCACGGTCCCGTTGCGGACGTCGACCGCCGGGCTCGACCAACTATCCAGTGCATCGAGCTCGATGGGCACGCTCCACAGCTCGGACCCTGCGAGTGCATCGACGGCGACCAGGCGATTGCTCGTCTGAAGGTTGTTCTCGAAATGCCGAACATTGGCGAAGACGCGGCCGTCGGCGACGACCGGCGAGCTCGGGCCGACAAACTCGTCATCCAGGCCGAGTCGAAACACCCAAGCCAGATTGTTCAGGTTCCGCGGCGCGCCGTAGGTGACGGCGTCGCGCGCGGGGCTTCGCGCCAGATGCGTCCAGCCGTCCCCGAAAACGAACGGCACCGCGGCTATGGCCATCGTCCACGACAGGACGCGGCGACGGGATTCTCGCATCGCAGATCCTCCGCACTGGCACCGCGTCACCCGAGCGACGGACGCGCCGCCGCCCGGGAGGTGCCGACATGTGCGCTACTGCCGCTTCTTTCGCAACGCCCCGGCAAGCACCAAGAATCCGAAAAGCGCCAGGGTCGACGGCTCGGGCACGATCGCGAGCGCGTCGATCTCGACATTGAGTTGCGTGTTGGGGTTGCCGTCGTCGAGCACGTCGATGCGTACGAACGATATTGCGCTCAAACCAGCGGCGCCGATGTCGATCGGCGTGCCTCCGCCCGAGCCGGCGTACATCGTCAATACGTCGGCCAGCGTCGCGTTCGCGAAGCTCGCGAGCACGAACGCCGGGTTGACGGGCAGAGTGAAATCGGTCGGGAACGACCCCGGTGACGTAGCGTAGGGCCCCGCGTCGAGATACCCCTGCGTCGGGAAGAATCCCTCGACGAACGCGCCCAAATCCACAAACCGCACTCCGTCCGAACTGACCGAAACACGCATCTCGTCCGCACCGAACAACGTCGGCTGCGGTCCGACCATTCCCATCGGCCACTTCACGTCGACAAACCCGCCGTTTCCGAACGCCAGGAAATCGACGCCGAACGGGTGCGACGCATCGTTCGTTATGGGCTCGTCAAATCCGAGCGTGAGGTGCCCGCCCTCGCCGATGCTGACCAGTTCGTCGGTGCCAAAGGGTGGATTGAACACCGAGACGACGCCGGGAAAGACCCCTTCGCCCGTGAATCGCTCGGGCGACCCCAACGCCGTTTGCGGATCCTTGAATCCGCCGACCGGAGTGCTGCCGGGATCGTAGCTGACCACGCGGTCGGCCCAGGGGTCCTGCCCGGGGGCGCGAACCGAAAAAGCCGCCAGCACGAACGTCGCACAGAAACAAGCCCTTCCATGAATGGATACAAACATGGCGCAACCCTTTCAACATTCCATGCCTCGGCGACCACCGCACCGGGTCATGGGTGAAGTCAGTTGCAATCGGGGTAACGGGCGATGCGTCGAGTCAACGAGACCTTGGCGGCGTGGGTCGCGCGAGACGGCGCGCAACGCCGACAGCGCCGTTTCCGGTTGGCGCGCAAGTTCGCGGCGCCGAGCGAAACCGGCGTCGCGGTCTAGTTGTCAGATTTGGTAGCGGTGCTCGACACGACGGTTGACCCTGCCCACGAAGGCAACCAACAACTTCGGGTCATACTGGCAGGTCTTCTGACTTCCGGGCACGCGCGGGGCGCCGTGATCCGTTGCCCGTTGCACCTACTAACCGCGCCTTCTCGATCGATCCATCGACCAATGACAAATGTGCGGCGTTCGTTCCCGGTCACAGCGGCGGGGCCGCTCCGGTCTCTCACCGGATTCCCTATTCTCCCGGAAACTCCGAGTTCCCGGACACCAGTGACCGTGCCCCCAAGGTAGCCCATACCGAGCGGCGTGTCAAGCCTGCGCGGTGGAGAAACGTTGCGCGGTGCTATGCGGCACCGAATCCGCGACGCAGCGCCGCTCCAGCGTGCGAACGCCAAGTGTCTGCGCCGAACCGAGTTGCGCCCTCGAGCGCGCTGCGGGGCCGGTGCGGGCCGGCTAATTGGGCGTCGCGGCCGGCGGCAGAACCGGTGGCACGATCGCGTTCGGCAGACTGAACAGAACATTGTCCAGCGCACTTTGCCCGAAGCTGCGATTGTTGTCGTTGAGCGCCCGGCGGAAGTTGAACTGGCTCACGACGTCGTAGTGGCCGCCTACGCTGAACGGCCCGATGCGGATGTTCTGCAAGATCCAATCGCGAAAGCGCGTTTCGGCGGTGTGCGGCACGTCGAGGATATCACCCACGTGCAGATCGAAGTCCGGGGACTTGCCCGCGAGAATGTCCGCGATGTTTACCTTGACGCGAACCTGCTCGCCGTCCGGCAGCTCGCGCCACAAGGTCGCTTCCTGCGGATCGAGAAAGTCGATCAATCCGCCCGCCGACGCAATCGCACGCGCCACGGAGATGGAGGAATCGGGCGGCAGCGCCAGCGGGCCCGGCGCGTTGACCAGCCCGGTCAGGAACACCGAGTACGTCGGAGCCGCCTCGACGAAAACCGTGTCACCGGACTCGAGCGGCGGTGCCAGCAGGGCTCGTCGCGCGCCGTCGGCCTGCGTCAGATTGTACACAACCGCTTCGCGCTCGGGCCGCACCGAACGGACCGTCACGCGGCCGGAGGCGCCCTGCGTGGCGCGCGCGGACAAGGCCAGAGCGTACAGGACGTTTCGCTCGTTGCTCCGCAGCGTCACGAGCTCCGGTTGTCCGCCCGCGTTGACCACCAGCACCGTGGTCGCCTCCGGCAAAGTAAGCTCGGCGAATACGGTCAGGTCTTTGACAAAGTCCGGCACGTGTGCATCGATGACGACTTGTTCGACGCCGTTCATGTCGAGCCCGCCCACCTTGAGCGTTCCCACCAGTGGCAGTCGAATCTGCCCGTTCTCGTTGACGCGCACGCGAACATTGTTCACTAGATACGGGCCGTTGGCCCCAGTGATCGTCAAGGTCAACACGTCGCCGGGCCCGACCGTTTCAGCGCGGATTTCGGTAAGCGCGACCTGCTCGGGCGCCAGTTCCTTGACGCTCCTCTCTTGCATTTCTCGCGAGATTTGCGATTCGAGTTCGTGCAGCGCGTCCATCGTGATGCGGTTGTCGTCCGAGCATCCCGCGAGCGCGGCGGTGAGGACGCCCGCGAGCACGATCCGGTTGGCGGAGCGCCGCCGAGCGCACGCACGGCGCGACGTCCCCAACCGCGTTGATGCAACGATCGAACACACGATCCTGCGGCCGTTTCGACGATCGGCCGATTCGCGAGCACACATCTCCACCGGAATCTCCTTGCGCGGAACACGTAGAGACGCTGACACTTGTCTTATCGGTCTGTGTGGCGCGGTCCTTGAAGGCCTCCGCTGCGCGTCTTACGCTCGTCGGATACTCGGGAAGGTCTCGTTTTCTTCCAGCACGGGCACAAAAGCGATGTCGAAGCACGATCTCAGCGGTTGAGCAGCGCGGACGAAAACACGTTGACCAACACGGATCGCAGCCACGTCAAGAACTGAAACGATGGGATATCGGGGGCCTGCACAAAGCAACCGCCGATTTGAAGAACGATCCCGTAGGTTGCCAACCGAAGGAAAACTCCGCCGATCCGCCTACGCCACCCGCGGCTTTGCCGCGATCGCGATCGGCCGCGGCGTCTCCCGGCGTTGCTCGTGCGATCTGAAGGATTCACAAGACACTCTCTCTTTGCAGAGGGGGCGGCTCGAAACGCGACCCGTCAACGTGCCGGCAACATCGGTGCGGCCGAATCAGCGTCGAAGGATCTCATCGATCGCCCGGCTCTCTTCTTCCGAGAATTGTGCGCGCCCCGGATCAATCCGTAAAGCCTGATTCATGTAGCCCTTGGCTTCGCTGTGCTCGGCGAGCCTTGCGCACACCCGCGCCAGCCTGAACAAGGCCTTGGCGTGGCTGGAAAGGCCATCGGACAAGTTCGCACACTTCTTGAGATCGTCACGTGCATCTTCGAGGCGGCCTGGAAGGTTCGAGAGTATTTCAGCTCGCGTATCCAGCAGGTGAATATCGTTCGGAGCGATCAGCAGGCCGCGGTCGGCCAATTCCAGCGCTTCGGCGTACTCCTGCCGCGCCTCGGCCAACACCCAGGCCAGATCGTTGAGGGCTTGCGTGTTTTGGGGCGCGGCCTTCAGAACGTCGCGGTAAATTGCGACGGCCCGCGGGGTGTCCCCGGTTTTGTAGCTCAGCAGCGCCAATCCGAGATGCGCTTCGGTCAGTTTGGGAGCGGTGACGGTAACCAGTTCGAAAAGCTGAAGCGCGCGTTCGATTAGTGCGGCCGACTTCGCGCTCGCCAGCGCGCGAGCCGCGATCAGGGCGATTTCCGCCTCGGTTCGATCCGAAGGCTCGTACCCTTCCATCAGCGTCGCAATTTCATCAAGGCGGTCCTGCTCCGCGTGCCAGACCACGCGGGCGCGCAATACGTTGACGCTCCCGGGATTCAGGCGGTCCACTTCGTCGATGAGCGCGCTTGATTTCGCCGGATCGCCATTCCGCAGCAGAAACTGCGCCAATTCGAGCCGGTAATCGCCGTCGATCTCTTGGGAGTGCTCCTGCCGAAACGCCTCCAGCTCTTCGACGGCGCGATCGCTCTGCCCCACGGACTCCAGGACCCGCGCGTAGGTCAGCACAAGTTCGGCGTCTTTCGGGTGCGCCTGGATCGCCGCTTCCAGCCGCGTGCGCGCCTGCTCCAGCGGCTGGCGCTCATCCATCTGGAGCGCGAATTCGGAAAAAATCACACAGGCCGTTCGGTCGGTGGCGTCTCTTTTCACCGCCGCCTCGACTAGATTCAATGCGACCCGGCGATTGCCGAAAGCAAATTCCGCTTCCGCCAAGACAAGCTGAATTCTGCGGTTACCGGGATTCTGACCTTGTGCGACCAACGCGCGGTCGCGTGCTTCCGCAAAGTCCCCCCGCTCCATCGCGAATTGGACCAGCCCCAAGTGGGCCTCCGCGAAGGAGGGCTCCACGCGCACGACCCGCGTCAGAAGATGCTCGGTCTTGACCCGCGCTTCGGGAGTTTCCTCGGCCAGTGTTAGAACCGCCCGAATCCACAGCAACTCGGGATCCCCAACTTCCTCTTGTGGACCGCTGCGAGACACTTTTTCGAGATCGGCCAGCATCTCGACGGCGCGGGGCCGGTCGCCGTCGCCGTCGCGCTGCAACAGCGCCCGCATCAGCTTGCGTTTCATGAAGGGATGTTCGTGCAACGCGAGTCCGCGCTCCCAGGCCGCAACGCCATCGTTGGGGCGGCTCGTCTCGCGGAAATAGTCGCCAAGCAACAAGTGCCCCTCTCCGTTGCTTTCAAGTTCCGTCAGCCGCACGAAATCCGTTTCGGCCGGCGCTTGCTCATCCAGGCCCATTCGGAAAACGCCGCGAACGTAGTAGGCCGAGAAACTCCTTCTGCGCGTCTTTTCGTCGTCCCGGGCCTGCCGCGCTCGTTCGCTGCGCGCCACCTCTTCGTCGAGGATCGCGCGAGCCTCTTCCACCTTGTTTTCGGCGCGCTTGATGGCCGCCCGCACGACCGACACCGGCAGGGAATCCGGTGCGACCTCCAAGGCCTCGTCCAGGTATTGGTACGCGGTCTCGGCCTCGGCCGCATTGACGCCATAGACCAGCCGCGCCAGGAGCAGCCGCGAGCGCCAGTCCTTCGGGTCGCCGGCGATCTTTAGCTCGAGTTGCTCGATCGCTTTGCCCCAGTCTCCCGTTAGGACGTATGTCATGGCCCGCCGTGCCGGACCCACGTTGGGGTATTCCTCGAGCACGGCCTTGGCCGCCGAGAATCGGTTCTGTCGCTCCAGCAGGCTCAGCAAACGTGCCGCCACATCGAAGGCCCCCGGGTTGATTTTCAGCGTGCGGCGGTAGAGCGACTCCGTTTGCTCCGATTTTCTCAACCGGCCGTAGAGCTTGCCCATCGAGAGGACGGGTTCGGGCCAGCCGGGGTCGGCGTCAATGCAATACTGGAGCAACTCATCGATTTCGCGCTGTTTGGCGCGCCAATCGGGGCGTCTCATCGCCAATGCGGCTTGATGTCGGCGCCAGAGCAGCCCGCTGCGCCCCTGGGTCTCCTTCAGCCCGTCGATCAGGCCTTGGGCGACCGGTTCTTCGATCAGCGGATGGTCGGCGGGATCGTCGCCGAGCAGGCTGAGCATCAGATCGCGTGTGTTCACATCTGCGTGGTAGTCCTGGTCTTCAACCAGTTTCAACAGCAGTGTCATGCCTTGTCGCCGCTGGTCGTGTCGCAGATCGAAGAGCGCCAACCGAATGGAAGTTCGCCGTTTTTGCAGTTCCTTTTCCATGCGATCGCGCCCGGTGACCAACGCGTCGCGAGCTTCTTCCAGACGTCCGACGAATTCCAGGACCTCCACCAGCGCCAGCCAAGGGGTGGCGTCCGTGGGATTGCGTTCGCACGCTGCTCGGCAGGTTGCGGCGGCCTCGTCCGGCCGGTCCGTTTGCAGGTAAAGCCGAGCCAGCATCAGTTCTGCGGGCAGCGTCTTTTTGCACTCTTGGATGGCACGTTGCAACTCGTCCTCGGCGGTCCGCCAATCCGACTGGAATCGGGCCAAGGCTGCCAGCAGCACTCGAATCTCGACGCGCTGGGGGTTTTCTTCTCGAAGTTCGGCCAGTCTCTCGGCCAGCCTCGCCAGCCTCGCCAGCTCGGCATCATCGACTTGCTGCCGTGGCCGCGACGTCGTATGCCGCAGCTCCGCTTCGCGTTTGAGCAGTTCGACTTCGATCCGGCCGGCCCACTGCTGATCTGCGCGATCCACGAATTGGATGGCCGTATTCCAGTCCCCGATCCTTATGTATTCTCGCAGGAGCTGCATCGATGCCCTCTCGTCGCGCGGCTGCAGACGCAGGTATTGCAGAAGGGTTTGGACGGCGCGGCGGTCCTGCCTAGTCTCAACGTACGCCCGCGCCAACAGGCGGAGCACTGTTGCCGAACTGCGCTCGCCCCCGACCAGCGGCTCGAGCTTGTCAATGACCTGAAACGGCTGCTCCGCGGCCTGTGCCACAAGGGCTTCGAGCACCGCGAGCGGCTCGAAACTGGCGGGCATCGCGCGCGTCTTTTCCAAAAGGTCACGATAGTCGGATAGCTGGCGACGTGCCGCCTCCAAATCACCGGCCGCCGCGCTGAGCTTGATGGTCCACGGCAATATCCCCAATTGGCGGCCGGGATTCGTTGCCGCGCCAAGGATCTCGTCCCCAAGGGCGATTGCCCGGGCGACTTGCCCGGTGCGAAGCCCGAGTTCCGCAGTCACGAGGAACTTGAGCACCTGCCAATCGCCGGGGTTGATGAAATACTCCTTCAACGCGGCCGGGTCCACTTGTTCGACAGCGGCCAACGCGGTCCCCGCCCGCTCGGTCTCGTCGATCTGCATCCACTCCTGGCTGAGCGCCAGGTGCAGGCGCGGGTCGTCCGAACCCAATGCCGTGGCCCTTTCCAGGTCTTCCTGGTGTTTCCGCAAATGCTCGGCGCGGGCCGCGTCCGACAGGATCGCGAGCGCGGATTCCGCCTCGGTGCGATGGAACATGGCCCGTCGCAGGAGCGCGCTGGCTGAGTTTTCGCCGACGGCTTTGTCGATCCAACCCAGGGAGTCTTCGCGCGGCCCGAGCCGGCTCAGGTACAAGCACGCATCGATATACTGCGAGGGTTTGCTCGTCCTTTGCTCGAGGGCTTCGATCAGCTCGATCAACGCCGCCTGCGCTTGCTTGAGGTTGCGCTGTCCGACCAGCGCGCTCACCAACCAGAGCGTCGCCTCGGGCTCTCCGCGTTCGCGATCCAGTCGCGTTCGGGCGAGGTGCGCCAAATCGGCAAAGTTGCCCGTATAGGCGTAGAGCCGCGCCAAGGGCTTGTAAAAACCGGTGCGGTTCGCGTCCAACCGAAACATCCGCCGGTAGGCTCCGATCGCCTTGCCCACGCTCCCTTCATCGAGCGGCCGCACCTCCATTAGCGCCCCGGCATACGCCTCCAGGATATCCAGATCGTCGGGCCTCCTTTCCAAATACCGGCGAAGCTGCTTGCACGCCTCAGCCCAATCGCGACGCTCCAAAGCGGCTTCACCCGCCGCCAGCGCGTTGCTCGCCACCACGTTGTTGCGCACGAAACTGCCGACGATGGCCGCCACCGCGAGCAGCGCGACGGAAGCGATCAGGATGAGCAACACCTTGACGTTGACGCGGGCACTTCTTCGCGCGGCCGTCATTTCTTCGCTCTCCGCGAACATGTCCTGGGCCGCGCTCCCCCGGCAGGCACGTATGAGCAGCTCTTGAGCCGGAGGAACTTCCCCGCAGGAAAGAGACCCAAGCCTCACCTGCCCCTCAGAATAACGCGGGATGTGCCCTGCCG
>JACZRH010000076.1 GCA_022574815.1 Planctomycetota bacterium
TGATGACTACGAGAGCGACTTCAGGCCCATCGACGGCGACGGCAACGGGTCGCTGATCCATGATATGGGCGCGGACGAGGCCAAGAGCGGCAAGGGAACCATCGAAGGGAAAAAATTCGAGGACAAGAACGGCAACGGGACGATCGAACTTACCAGCGATGGCGGCGAATTCGCCGAAGCGACGATCGACCGCGACATCATCGTTCTGGCGACGCCCGAAGTCGCGAACCTGGCACCGTGGGTCATTGCGCTGGTCGCGACAGGCGGGCTGGCGGCGGCGCTTTCGACCGCAGCAGGCTTGCTACTCGTGATCTCGAGCTCGATCGCGCACGACTTGTACATCCACTTCGTCGACCCGCACGCGTCCGAGGCCCGCCGCGTCATGGTCGGACGCATCATGATCCTGCTCGCCATCGTCGCCGCCGGCTATTTCGGGGTGAACCCACCGGGATTCGTGGCCCAGGTGGTGGCGTTTGCATTCGGGCTGGCGGCGGCGAGCTTCTTTCCCGTCATCCTGCTCGGAATCTTCGACAAACGGGCCAACCGCGCCGGGGCCGTTTCCGGCATGGTGGTCGGGATCGTCTTCACGGCGACCTACATCCTTGGCAACCGCTCGGACAAGGTCTTCGGCACCGCCGAACCGCTCATGGGCCCCTGGTGTTTCGGCATCAGCGCCGAAGGAATCGGTGTGGTCGGTTGTTTGCTGAACTTCGCGGTCGCGATCGTCGTGTCCCGGCTGACCGCGCCGCCGCCGGAGAGCGTGCAACGACTGGTGGAATCGATTCGTGTTCCCGCCGGCGCGCACGATCCGGAGGCCCACTTCGACGAGCGCGACGCGAAAGCGGACAGTCCGTGAATGGCCGGCCCGGGCACGGCTGGCGGGACACCTCGTACATCGACCCGCGCGGACCTCGCGCTGTATCGAGGCGTGCGTCGTAATCGCCGGGCGGTTCACGAGCGATTCGACGCCAACCAAGCCTAGTCCGTGAGCTTCAGTTGCTTGAACTTCGTTCGGCTCGGACTCGGAGGCACCAGGAATGCCGCACCCGGCGCGACCCGCCCGGCGAGCTCCACGATGCCCGGCCACCAACGGACGAGCCTCCAGGCCTGTTCCCAGAAGTCCAGCTTGGTCCATCCCCTTGGGAGAAAAAAGGTCGTCAACCTGGCCTGCTGCCAGACCTTGCGTGCGGGCTCTTCGTGATTCGAAGATCACCGCTGATGATGATCCAGTCGCGCTGCGCAGCAAGTTTGCTGATCCACTCCACGTCGGATGTATCGCTCTGGAACATGTCGGTGAGATGCACGACCGAATCGCCGTCATTCCCCATGAGAGCCTTGATGGCCCTCGCGAGCCGCGGAGGCAGATTATTGTCAAGAAAGAACCTCACGCGGCAAGGTGTTCTTCGAAATCGAGCGCGTCTCGTACCGAATTGACATCCGTCTCGAACCAGCGCGCCACTTGCGCGGTCGACCCGTTGGCATGCATCGCCTGTGCGAGCACGGCAGTCGGGACTCCGCGGCTCGCGATGATCGGTTGGCCAAATGCCCGTTGCGGGTCAAGGACCACGCACCGTCGGTTTCCGAGCGGCCACCATCGGACGGGTTCGTCCGAGCAAAACTCAATCCCACGCAGGTAAGGCCTGATGATACGGGCGAAATAGTGCTGGCTCTTGGTCAATTCGAGCAACGACGTATCGCCGATCGCGCCCGAGACGTCAGCGAAAATGAGCCGCCCGTCGGTTTTGAATCGAAAGGTGCTGAACGGATGGGTCGCGTTCAACAGATCGGCCGCCTTCTCGGCCGCCTTTCGCACCGTGGGCCATGTGACGCCCGCACGGACAAAGGCGTCCACGAAACGGATTTCCAGCAGATCACGAAACCCCAGGCCGAGTTGTCCCCCGATCCTGGGCAACTGCGGGATCCACACAGCCTTGGATTCGCGGTGCCGGCCCTGGCTTTCAAAACTGTAGTCCTGAAGCCAGCGCCGAACTCGCGCTGAAGGCACCTTCGTCAGGCGCGCAGCTTCGGACACACTGTAAATGCCCGCACCGAGGAATGTGGCGTCAGTCCGATTCATGCGCATCCCCAAACACATCCCGTACTATTCTATCGGTACGCTCATTGATTGTCCAAAGCTGCCAGCTGCCGCTCATCTGCCCGCGCACCCCAGCGCCCGCTCAAGATCCGCGATCAAGTCGTCGGCATCCTCGATCCCCACGCTCAGCCGCACCAAGCCGTCCACGACGCCGATGCGCTCGCGGATCTCGCGCGGTATCGAGGCATGCGTCATGATCGCCGGGTGGTTCACGAGCGATTCGACGCCGCCCAGGCTTTCGGCGCACGCGAACAGCTTCGTCGCCGACATGAACTTCCGTGCCGCGTCGAGCCCGCCTTCGAGAACCAGGCTGACCATGCCGCCGAAGCCGCTCATCTGACGTTTCGCCAACTTGTGATCGGGATGGCTCGGCAAACCCGGGTAGATCACTTTCTCGAAGCCCGACTGTTCGGCGGCCCACGCGGCGATGCGCTGCGCGTTTTCGCAGTGTTTTTTCATGCGGATTTCAAGTGTTTTGACGCCGCGATGCGTCAGGAAGCAGTCGAACGGGCCGGACACGGCCCCCATCACGTTCTGGTTGAAGCGCACGGGCTCCATCGTATCGGCGTTTCGGGTCACGACGGCGCCGCCGACGATGTCCGAATGGCCGCCGATGTATTTGGTGGTGCTGTGGATCACGAGATCGGCGCCGAGCTCGAGCGGGCGCTGCAGGGCCGGGGACGCGAACGTGTTGTCCACCGCAACGAGCAGGCCGTCCGGCGACGCCGCTTTGCTCCGCACCGCGTCTGCGACCGCGGCGATATCCAGCAGATGCAGCATCGGGTTCGTCGGCGTCTCCATCCAGACCATCTTCGTCGTGGCGTCGACCCGTTCGGCGATCGCGTTCGGATCCGTGCTATCCGTGTAGCGCGGCTCCAGCCCCCACGGGCGAAACAGGGTCTCGAGCAGGCGGTACGTGCCGCCGTATAGATCGCTGTAGGCGACGATCGAATCACCCGGCCGTAGCAGCGAGGCCAAGACCGTGGTCGTCGCGGCCAGCCCCGATGCGAACGAGGCGGCGGCGGCGCCACCTTCGAGTGCGGCGAGGCACCTTTCGAGCGCATTGCGGGTCGGGTTGCCCGATCGCGAATACTCGAAACCCTTGTGCTCGCCGGGACTGGCTTGGGTGTAAGTGCTGGTAGCGTAGATCGGTGGGACAGTGGCACCCGTCGACGGGTCGGGCGCTTGACCGACGTGGACGGCCTTTGTGGCGAAGTTCATATCAGCTCCTTGACGCCGCGATGGGCGGTTTGCGATCCAGCATAGGATAGGAACCCAGGCCGGCCGCGACAAAGCGCGGCCGCCGCAGTCGTTACTACCGGGAGCATGAAATGTTGTACGTCATGCTGAGCGAAGCGAAGCATTTGGCCCGGCACCCGGAAGGATTCCCCGATAGACTCGGAATGACGGTGTTCAACATTTCTCGCTTCGAGTTGGAAATGCCCAATCCTTGATTGCCCACATTGGGTACATGTCCCCAGACGGCGGTGCCGCCGATGGCGCGCATCGGAGCCGAAACTGAATGTAACATCTTTATTTGCAAGTGTTTACGCCAGACCTGTGCGTTACGCGCTTTGGTCAATGTGTGCGTGGCACGCGAAGTGCTGTGGTAGCCTGTGGATGTAGGATGGTTTGCGTGTACGGGAGCCCCGCAAACGGTCCGCTCGCCGACGCCTGTGGGGAGACAGGTCGAGGCGTGAGAGCGTCATCCGGGGCCTCGCTCCGGATGACCGGCATTGTTCCATCAAGTAAGACTTGGGACCTCGTTTCGGCAGCCTCGCGTAGTCCGGCCGCCGAAGGAGGTCCCAGCTTATTTCCGCACTCCTGCTCCACTGGTCACCTCGCAGATTACCGGACGGCGACCGGTCGCGTCAACGGAAATCTTCCAGAAACTAACAAGATGTACTGCGCCCGGCGCCTTCGGGTCCGCGGTGGTTTGACCGCCGAGCGGACCGCCAGCAGAATGCCCTCGGCCCTCGGCGTGTCGGTTTCCGAGGGCGCGAGTGGAGACTCCCATGCCGTACCTCCGGCTGCTGCGGCCGCACCACTGGGTGAAGAACGTCTTCGTCTTCGCCGGTCTGATCTTCGGAAAGAAGTTCACCGAGGCGGATAGCGTGCTGCTCGCGCTCTTGGGGTTCGCATGCCTCTGTCTCGCCAGCAGCACGATCTACGTGCTGAACGACGTTCACGATCGCGAGGAGGACCGGCTTCATCCGCGCAAGCGAAAGAGGCCGATCGCGTCGGGAGAGGTAACGGTCGGTTTTGCGCTATTCCTCGCGGCGTTTTGCCTCCTGGTCGCGTTGGTCGGGAGTTGGCTGCTGAATCCGGCTTTTCTGGTCGTGGTGGTTGCTTACGTTGTCCTTCAGGTGATCTACACCTGGGGCTCCAAGCACGTCGTGATTCTCGACGTAATTTCGATCGCGCTGGGGTTCGTGCTGCGGGCGATCGCCGGCGCGGTCCTCGTGCAAGTCGAGATCTCACCCTGGCTCGTGCTTTGTACGTTCACGCTGTGCCTCTTCATGGGTTTCAGCAAGCGGCGCTGCGAACTGAATACGCTGGCCGAGAACGGCGGACAGGCGGCGGCCAAGCACCGCAAGACGCTCTCGGCCTACACGCCGGATTTGCTGAACCACATGACCACCATGACGGCCGGCATCGCCGTGGTCAGCTTTATGCTGTATGCGACCGATGAGCGAACGACGTCAGCGGAAACGGGATTTGGAACGAACTACCTGATCTACACGCTGCCCATGGTCGTGTATGCGATCTTTCGTTTTGCGCTGTTGGTCGAGCACGGCCGCGTGGACGGACCGACCGACGTCGTGCTGCGCGATCGCCCGTTTCAGGCGGCGCTTTTTCTGTGGGGCGCCGCAGCCCTATTCATCGTCTACCGCGGCCAAGCGTTGCACGGCTGGTTCGCGCAGTTGGCGTCCGATGGCGCACCCTAGCCGGTCACTCTTGCAAGCTTCGTTGCGCCGACGGTTTCGGGTGTTCATGGTGGGCCAAGCATGACGACCAAGTGGAATTCGCCCAATCCGTGGGGCTGTTGGGAGCGCAGCACCCCGGCCGGCGTGCTTAACGGCCCGGACGGCCTGCTCGTGCGCGTGGCCCTGCGCGACCGGCGCAGCGGCGTGTATCAGACCGAGTTCCGCTGGCCCGCGCTCGAGCGGCTGGGGCCCAACGACTACCACGGGAAGTATGCCCAAATCACGCTGCGCTTCGGCGAGGCGCGCTGGTCGTTTGAAATGTCCGGCGACGACGAGTGCGTGTATCTGCTGGTCCGTAGCCTCGACCCGAAAACATCCAACGACGTCACCCTGCAGCTCGAGACGCTGTTCCTCAGGGACAACGGCGGCGCCCTCGTCACGCGCGAAGAATACGTGATCGCCCAGCGCGGGCCGTCGGCGTGGAGTGTCCATTCGCCGTCGCCGAACGCGATTCGGCGCGGGACGACCCTCGTCGCGTCGCTACGCAGACCGTTCGTCGCCGTGATCGAGCCGGCGTCGCGCTCCGAATCGCGCCTCGAGAACCGCTCCGAGGCCGAGCGCGTGGCCGCGCCCGATACGGCCCCGCCGACGAGCCGCGAGCGCGAGATCACGGCCAAAATCGCGGGCGCACGCCGCGCGTATCTCGAGCGTTTCAACTGCGTGCCGCGCGAGCTCTTCTGGCTCTACGCGGGCGTCCCCTACGGCATCGGTTGGAACATGATCTGGGCCGCCGATCGACGAGAGCCCGTGCAGGTATGCAGCCGCGATTGGTGCGTGCATGGCAACTACGGCGATTGGGTGCTGTTCAACTGGGACACGTTTCTAGTTGTGGCGGCGGCGGCCGATTACGACCCGGCCCTGGCCCATCAGATCGCGTGCCCGCAGATGTCTGTTCAGACCGAGGACGGGCTCATTCCGGGAATCGCGTGTCCGCTCGGCATCAGCGGCGAACGTGCCATGCCGCCGGTCGCGAGCCTGATGCTCTGGAAGACGTATCTTCGCACGCAGGACCGCTCGTTCGTTGACCAGTACTACGAACCGCTGACGCGCTACCACGCGTGGTGGCTGCGCAACCGAGACGGCAACGCGGACGGCCTGCTCGAATGGGGCAGCAACCCCTACGCAACACCGCACCCGCAGTGGCAGGCCCACACAAACTGGGCGGCACGCTACGAGGCGGGGATGGACAATCACCCGGCGTGGGACGAAGTCGTTTTCAATCCCAAGACGAACACGCAGGAGCAGTCGGACGTCGGTCTCAACGCACTGCACGGGGCCGACGCACGCTGCCTGGCCGAGATGGCGGAGCTGCTCGGCCGTAGCGATGACGCGCGGCGCTACCACGCCGAGGCCGACGCGGTAGCGGCCCGCATCGAGTCGCGACTGTGGAACGATGCGATCGGGCTGTGGCTCAATCGCGGCTGGGACGGCGCGTGGAACGAGCGCGCCTCGCCTTGCTGCTTCTACCCGCTGCTCCTGCCGGGCGTCGATCCGGCTCGGGCCAGGCGCGCGATCGCGGATCATCTGGAGGCCCCGCGCCGCTTCGGCGGGCGCTATGCGATGCCCATCTGCCCACGCGACGATCCGGCTTACTCGGAGCAGTACTACGTGCGCGGGCGCATCTGGCCGCCGCACACCTACCTCGTCCACATCGCGCTGCGCGAAGCCGGCTGTGAAGACGCCGCCGCCCGGCTGGCGCGCGGCTGTCTGGAGACCGTGCGAGCCGAGTGGCTCGAGCAAGGGCACCTGCATGAGAACTACAACGCCGACACCGCCGACGGCGAGGACACGGCCGAGAGCGATCCGGTCTACAGCTTCGGGGTGCTGCTGCCGTTCCTGGTCTGGTCGCAGCTGCGCGACATTCGGATCGACGGGCAGGAAATGACGGCGGCGCCCGAGGTTTTCGACGAGTTTCTCGATCACGACGGGGAGCTGCGCAAGCGCGTCGACCCGCTCGACGAGTATCCCGGGTTGTAGGGCCGCCGCGCCGGGCGGGGATACCCATTCCGAACCCGCCACACAAGTGGCGGGCTCGGCCGCTACAGAGCCGTCGGCGGGGTCGGCGGCGGGCCGGGGCCGGCTTCCGGCGGGGCCGGAGCGCCAGGCGGGCGCAGAATAATCTGAAAACGGCGCCGCCCGAGCATTTCCATGTCGGCCAACAGCTCGAACGCGTATTGACCGGCGTCGGATAGCCGAACGCCTTGCATTGCGAAGACTAGGTCTACCGTTGCGAGCGGATTCGGCGCCTCGACGTGCCCCTTCGTGCTGAAGATGACCAAGTTGTCGGCGTCGCGGACCAGCCGCAACTCGACCGCCGAGCGGCCGCGGATTTCGGTCAGCGACGCGAGCACGGTCATGGAGTTGATTTGGGTGGGCATCTGGTTGACCAGGATCATGTTGAACAACCCGATGGCGCTTTTCTTGTTGGAGAGCTTGTCGTCGATCACCTGGTCGCAGATCAGCAGCGAAACCAGGGTCGGGACAGTGCCGGTGGGGTCTTCGGGCATGCAAGGCTCCGTGGTTCGACGCTATCATATCGGGTGCGCCGCGTTTGTGATATTCGCCGCCGTCGGCGCGCGGATTGCGACGGGATGTAGCGCCGCGCAACGTCCACTGAATCGTAGGAGCTCGTGTACCCGCCGGTGCAATCCGCCTTCGGAGCCGCTAGCGTGGGCCTGAAATGACGACGCCGGGGACAATTCGATGGCTCGCACTCGCCGTGGCCGCGCTGGGCGTGCCCGGCCTGTACGGGCAGGCGCGCGTCGCGCTGGTGCTCGACGGTGACGAGGCCTACGCCGGCGAACCGATGATCGTCAACGTCGAGGTGCGCGACTTCAAGGACTGCGGGCAGCCGATGTTTCCCGACCTGGCAGATTGCGAGGTCCAGTTTCTCGGCATCGGGGCGGACCACCGGGCGACTCGCATCATCAACGGGCGAGTCACGCGGTCCCGCTCGTTGGTCTACCGCTATGAACTGATTCCGCGCAAGACCGGCGTGCTCGTGATTCCCGCGGTCTCGGTCGAGGTCGATGGGAAAACACTCGAGACGCGCCCGCGGCGCATCCGGGTCCGGGAGAGCAACCGCGACGAGCTGATGGCCGTCGAAATCCGCTGCGAGTCCGAACGCATCTACGTCGGGCAACTCGTGAAACTCACGCTGGCCATTTGGGTCAAGCCCGCTATCACTCTGGGGCGCAAGCTGCCCGGGCGTTCGATGTTCTCGGCGATCGACTTTCAGCGCTCGAGCCTCGAGCCCTTTCCGCGAAATCAGCAATTCACGCTGTCCACGCACGAATGGACCGCGGCCGACGGGAGCACCGCGGACTACTACGTCTACGAAGTGAGCACGGAGTGGGTCGCCGACCGGCCCGGGCCGCTGACGTTCGACGACGTGCACGTCACCATGTATTACCCGACGGCGTTCGGGCGCGACGTGTTTGGCGACGTGATGGTGCGGAAGCGGCGCACGCTGCGGATCCGCGCCAAGGTCGCGGCGACCGAGGTCCTCTTGCCCCCGGCCGAAGGGCGCCCGCGGAGCTTCACCGGAGCGGTCGGCCAGTTCCGCATCGCGACGACCGCCGAGCCCGCCAGCGCCCGCGTCGGCGACCCGATCGAGTTGAAGATCCAAATCCTCGGCAAAGGCCCGATCGACACGCTGCCACCGCCGCCGCTGGCCGCTAACACGCGGCTCACGGAATCGTTCCATGTGCCGCGCGAATCCCTGGCCGGGCAAACGGTCCGCAAGCGCCGCTGGTTTTCGCAGGTCATCCGGGCCAAGCACGGCAACGTGACCGAAGTGCCGCCGATCGAATACCCCTACTTCGACCCGTATCGCGAGGAGTACGTCGTCGCGCGCAGCGCGGCGATCCCGCTCGCGATCACCGCGGCCGAAAGCCTGGACCCAAGCGAATTGACCCGCGCCGACGCGCCGTCGCGCGACTCGGCCCGCGGCGCGAGAGACTCTTTCGACGGATTGTTGGGAAACGAAACGAGCGAAGAGCGGCTCCTCGTGGCGACACCTTCCGTGCGGGCGAGTCACGCGATCGCCGTGACCGCTGTCCCGCCCGTGCTGTTCCTCGGCACGTGGGGTTGCCTGGTGTACGTGCAGCGGCGCGGCAATAACATCGGACGGCGACGACGCGGCAACGCATTGCGCAGCGCGCACCGGCGAATCGACGACTCGCGCGTTCTCCCGCCGCGCGACGCGGCGCGCGAGATCGGTGTGGCCCTGGCCGGCTATCTCGCCGATCGGCTCAACCAGCCAGCCGCCCGTTATGCGGGCCGCGCCGGCGTCGAACTGCTCGAACGGCGCGGCGTCGACAATGAGGCGCGGCAGCTCTGGATGGACGTAATCGAGAGCTGCGAGGCGGCCTCCTTCGCCGGCGACCAAGGCACGGACGACGACGACTTGTGGGGCGCGGCCCGCGATTGCCTGACGCGCATCGAACGAGAGGCCGTATGAACCGCCTCGCAGTGTTGATGATTCTCTGCGCCGCTTACGCGGGGGCAGCTCGCGCTGTCGCCGCCGACCCACCCGAGCGACTCTCGCTGCAACGGCAGCGTGAAATCCTGCGCGAAGCCCTGAACCTCTTCGACGACGCCGTAGGGTCCGCGTACGACGACCCGACCGAGGCCCGCCGCCGCTTCCGCAGAGCAGCGACGCACTTCGAGACGCTCGCCGACGCGGGCGTCCGCAACGCGGCGCTCGAATACAACCTCGGCAACACCTACATGCGCCTCGCCGACCTCGGCCGGGCCGTGCTGCACTATCGCCGGGCCCAACGACTCGAACCGGCCGGCCGTGCAGTCGCCGCCAACCTGCGCTACGCCCGCAATCGCGTCGAGCCTTTCATCGCCCCGACCGGGCAGAGCCGGCTCCTGCACAACCTGCTGTTCTGGCAATACTCCACGACCGCGCGGCAGCGCTTCTGGGCGGCAGCGGCATTTTCGGGAGTCGGCTGGCTGCTGATGATCGTGCGTCTGCGCCGGCGAAACATGCCGCTCTTCGTCTTGGCTTGTGCATGCATATTGCTCGGCGCGGCCAACGCCGGTCTCGTCCTCTGGGAGCAACACCAGGATGCGACAGCCCCACCCGCGGTCCTCGTCGACGGCGAGCACTTCCTCCGCACCGGCGGCGGCGAGAACTACGAACCGAAGATCCAACGGCCGCTCGGCTCCGGGGTCGAGCTGCGCGTGCTCGGTCGCCGCGGCGAATGGGTCGAGGTCGAACTGCGCGACGAGAGCAGCGGCTGGATCGAGGCGGCGGCGATCCAGCGCATTTGATCACCACCCGATGGTCGTTCGATTCTTGCTGGACAACGGGTTTAGCGTCCGCCCCCCGTTGGCGGACGTAGCCTCTCGGGCGGGTACCGACCTCCTGCGTGGGCCAAGGGGGCCCGGCGCTACTTTTTCAACGGACTGTCAGGGCTTTTCGCGTTCCTGCCGCGCGGCCCGCTCGCGATACGCAGCCGCTTGGTCCGGCTTCGGCCAGGCATCATAGAGGCGGATCAGGTCTTGAATGGCATCGCGAGTTCGACGGTGTTTCGCGCCCAGCGCGGCTTCCATTCCTTCAAGCGCGGCGGTGAGTTGCGCTTCGGCCTGGTCGAAGTGTTGCAGCGTCGACAAACAGCGGCCGAGGCCGCCTTGGTAGCGGGCCAGACGCCAATCGTCGGCCGGCAGATGCTGGCGGGCCTGACCCAGGAGTTGCTCGAAGGACGACCGCGCCTCGGAGAACTTGCCCTGGTCGCTCAGCGCCCGCGCCAGACGATACCACGCGTCGAGCGTTGCGGGATCCGTTTCGCCCGAAACGCGGCGTCGCGCCGCCAGCAACTTGCGCCGTACGCTCTCGTCGGCGGCGTGCTTCTTCTGCGCTCGCAGCACGATTGCCAGGCGCCCCATGACGTCCAGCGCGCTCGCATCATCCGCCTCGAATCCACCCAGCGCGTCCAGCAAACCACGCAGGACCTCTTCGGCCTCGGCCGGCTCCCCGCGCTCCTGCAACACGTCGGCCAGCGCTTTGCAGATTGCCCGTGTGTTGGGGTGATCGTCCCCGATCGACTCGCGACAGCCCGCGTAGGCCAGCCGATACAGCTCCACGGCCTCGTCGAGCTGCTGCCGCCCCCACAGGAACTTCGCGAGGTTTGCCGTCGCAATGAGCGTGTCGGGATGTTTCTCACCCAGCACGCGGCGTGAGGTCTCGACCCGCCGGCGATAGAGCGCCTCGGCCTGCTCGAACTTCTTGTCCTGTTTGAGCGTCACCGCCAGCGCGCCGACCGCCAATAGCGTCCGGGGATGCTCGGCGCCGTAGGCGCGGGTGAAGCCCTCGAGCACCGTCCGCAGCAGCGGCTCGGCCTCGTCAAAACGCCGGTGCTGCCGCAGCAGACCGGCAATATTTGCCATCGTGGTCAGCGTGTCGGTATGGTCGTCGCCGAGCACGCGCTGCTGGCGCTCGAGTGTCTCGCGCAGCAAATGCTCGGCTTCTTCGAGTTGACCCTGGTATTGCACCGCCAGGGCCAGGTTGTTCATGGTGATCAGCGTCTTGGGATCGTCGGGGCCCAGCACGCTCCGGCGGCCGGCCAACGCCTC
Organism: Planctomycetota bacterium; assembly: GCA_022574815.1. Lineage (GTDB taxonomy): Bacteria > Planctomycetota > Phycisphaerae > UBA1845 > Fen-1342 > JACZRH01. The sequence goes on from JACZRH010000076.1 coordinate 11,668, forward strand.
GATCAACAACCGCTTAGCCTCGGCGAAGCGGCCCTGACCGGTTCGCAATTGGCCCAGGTTATTGAGTGAATCGAGCGTTTCGGGGTGCTCGGCTGGCAGCACGCGCCGGCGCAGCTCGAGCGCCTTCTCGTAGTGCGGCTCGGCATCGTCAAGCCGTCCGAGGCTCAGGTAGACTGAGCCGAACTCGTTGCGCAGCGAGGCCTCGACGTCCGGCTGGTCGCCGAGGGATTCTTCGATGCGCTGCGCGGCGCGATCGACGACGTCCACGAGCTTCAGTTCCGTTCCGCCGCGATAGGGATCGAGCGAGTGAAACATCTCGCTCAGATACTCGCTGACCGCCAGGGCCCTGCGTTCGTTTGCGCGAGCGGTTTGCTCACTGGCGCGGGCCTTGCGCTCACTCGCCCGGGCCATCTCAGCGTTGCGCTCGGCTTCGGCGGACTTTTCTTCAGCGAGTTGTCGCTGCTCCGTTTCCCGCAGCGCGAAAGTCGTCGCTACAACCACCCCCGCCACCAGCGTGAGCAATGTTGTGATCGCGCCGAGCACGACCGCCCGATGCCGCCGCGCAAATTTGCGAAGCTGGTAGATGCGGCTCGCGGGCCGCGCTTGGATCGGCTCATCCCGAAGATACCGGCCGAGGTCCGCCGACAAGTCCGACGCCGACGCGTAGCGCCGCTCCCGGTCTTTCTCGAGCGCCTTGGCCACGATGGTCGCCACGTCACCGCGAAACACGCGATCGACCGAGCTGAGCGGCAGCGGCTCCTCTTCTCGAATGATCCGGACCGCCTCGTGCAGCGTCCGCTTGCGGATGTCGTACGGCGGCCGCCCGGCCAGCAGCTCGTACAGGATCACTCCGAGCGCGTAGACGTCCGAACGCGTGTCCAGCTCGTCCGGATCGCCAGTGACCTGTTCGGGGCTCATGTAAGGCAACGTGCCGATGAGCTGTCCGACGTTGGTCCGGAGCGTGGTCATTTGCACGTCCGGGTCGATCGCGCGGGCGACGCCGAAGTCGAGCACCTTCGGCCGCCCGGCTTCGTTGACGAGGATGTTGGCCGGCTTGAGATCACGATGAATGACGCCCTTCTGATGGGCGTGCTGCACGGCGTCGCAAACATCCATCATCAGTTCGAGCCGCCGGCGGGTTCCCAGGTGCTCGGCCTTGGCGTGGGCGCCGAGCGGGCGACCCTTCACATACTCCATCGCGAAGAAGGCGTGCCGGCCGCTGCCGGTGTCCGCCGTGCCGGCCTCAAAGACCTGTGCGATGCCGGGGTGTTGCAGGCGGCCCAGGACTTGGGCCTCGTACTCGAAGCGTCGTAGCGTCCCCGGCGAAGACATGCCGGCCTTGAGCAGCTTCAGGGCCACGCGCCGCTGCGGGTTGTCCTGTTCGGCGAGGTAGACGACGCCCATCCCACCCTCGCCCAGGACCTCGATGATCCGGTACGACGCAATCCGTTGCGGCATCGCGTCCGCCGATGCGACCGAGGGGCCGCTCGTCGCGACGTCGCCGGCAGCGGCGGGTTGCACCGTGTCCAGGTCGGATTCGGCCACGTTGAAGCTCCCGCCCAGCGCCGGGGCCTCCAGGAAAGCCGATTGCTCGGAATCATGGCTGAGCAGCGACTCCACTTCGCTCCGCAAGGCCGTATCCTCGCCGCAGGCCTCATCCAGATACCGCGCGCGAACCGCGGCGGCCAGCTTGCGCGCGGCCAGAAACAGTTCGGAGACGCGTTCGTGCTGAGTCGAACTCATAAGGTGTCGCCTGCGCTGAGTTCGCGACGCAGCCACGCCCGGGCCACGGCCCAGTCGTCCTTCACGGTCGTCGCGGAGATGCCGAGCACGTCGGCGACCTCCTCGACGCGCATCCCGCCGAAGAAACGCAGCTCGACCACCTGGCTCTGTCTCGGTGAGGCATTGGCCAGCCGAGCCAAGGCGTCATCGAGCGCGATCAGGTCGACGTCGCGCTCCGCTGAGGGGCCGCCCGATTCGTCGAGCGTGATGCGGGCCGCTTCGCCGCCGCGCTTGGCCGCCTTCTTTCGCCGGGCGTGCTCGACGAGGATTTTGCGAATCTGCCGGGCCGCCAGCGCGAAGAACTGCGCCCGGCCCTGCCAGTCGATCTCGTCGGCCTTGACCAGCCGCAGGTAGATCTCGTTGACCAGCGCCGTGGGTTGCAAAGTGTGATCGGAGCGTTCGCGCCGCAGGTAGCGCGCCGCGAGCCGGCGCAGCTCGTCGTAAACGATCGGGACCAGTTCGTCGGCCGCGACGCGGTCGCCTCGGCTTAGTCGAAGCGTGAGTTGGGTTGTCTGCTCGAGCGACGGCATGGTCACACACGCGGGTTCGGCCCGGGAGGCCGTCAACGGACGGATTGTAGGGCGCCCGCCGGGCTCTCTTCAATGGTGACGCGTCATGCCTGGCGCTATCCCTTCGGGCGCCGGCGGCGGTTCGATAACGTTCCCCCCAAATAATTCGGGATTTTGCCGGCCCATTTCGCCCCGCCGTGCGCCTCGGTTGGGTGAGGCAGCGACGAAACGCGGGCCGGACGGCGGCCCGACACGTCCTGCGAAGGAATGGCTGAGTCGTGCCAGGTGAAGGAGTAGCCACAATGTTTAGCCGAAACCAAGAACCGAATCCCAATCGCGAACACTCGGGCCACGCCAATCTTTGGCGGGTGCGCGGGATGCGCAGCGTCCTTGCCGCGTCGGCCTGCGTTGCCGCGCTGGTCGGCACCGCCCGGCTCGCCCCGGCCCAAACCACCGCCAAGGCCGGCAGCGGCGGCTGGGCCGCCCGCAGTGCCACCAGCAGCGGTAGCGAGACTTGGCGTTTCAGCACGCCTACGGCCCGCGACGTCATGAATTGGTCTTCCGGCGTCAATGTCACCGACCTCGCGCGGCACCGGATAAACCGCTGGACGGAGGCCAAGTTCGCCTTTCCCGGCCCCACCGGACGACGTCTGACCGGCTTCACGGATATCGACGGCCCGGGGCCTCTGGGCAGCAGAACGGGATCCCGCGGCCTCGGCGTCAGCGGAAGTTGGCCCGCCCGCACCTGGGGCACCAATTACACGGTGAAATGGTCCACCGTTGCCGCCGGCACGCTGGGACCGGGACGCCGCACCAACTATTATGCCGTCGCCACCGCCAACGATCCCTTCCACATCACGCCGGACGGGCTTGCTGCCGCCGGCGTGAGCGAACCCGAATATGACCTCTTTTTGGCCGCCGGTCTCGATGTCGGCAGTGAGCTCGGCGCGGTCGGCGAAATCACTCTGAAGGTGTACTACGACGTTGCCGATGGCACGACGAATCTGCTCAACATCGTGATCGACAATGACGGCGTTCGCGTGGTCGGCGAGGAAGCAGCGGGACTCAGCTTCTACGCCCTCGACGAGCTCGAGGAAGGGCCGACCGAGATCGCCGCCAATCGAATCACCCTGGCCGAGATCGAATCGCTATTGACCAGCGATCTCGCGCCCGACGGCGTACTGGACGCACCGCTCTATCTCGGCATTATCTGGGAAGACATCCCGGTCCCGACCGTGGCCTTCCCCGGAGCCGAGCACGTCGCCGTTCTGCGGATCGAGTCCGACGCCAGCGACGCGGGCGCATCGGAAGGCTGCCAATCGCACAATATCCCCTGGGTAGACGACTTCGATGCGTACCCATCCGGCGCCGGCCTGATCGGCAATTGCGGCTGGCAGGGCTGGGACAACAACCCGGCCTTCGACGCGATCGTTGCACCCGCCCCGGTGCTCAGCCCGCCCAACTCTGTGGACGTGCAACGCAGCGCCAACGTCGTGCGCGAGTTTGAAGGAGCCGACAACGGGCTCTGGCTGTTCCAGACCTGGCAGTTGGTTCCCTCGAATTTCACCTCAGGAGGCAACGGCCAGGATGACGGCTCGTACCTGGGGTTAATGAATACGTACAACATCGGCGGACCCGCCGAGCCGTCCGTGGTGCTTCGAGTCGACTCCAACAGCGGAATGCTCGAGGTCTTCCACGGCAACGGCAACCAGACGATTGATGTGCCGTACATCGTCGATCAGTGGGTGCCGATCGACGTGATTGTCGACCTCGACAACAACACGACGCAAGTCTTCTACGACCAGCAACTGGTTGCCGAGTACTCCTGGACGGCCGGTGCGTTCGGTCAGGGCAACGGCCATGAGGGTGACGATCAGGAAGCGAAGGGTCAGCGCCGCGACGTGCCGGAATGGTCCCAGGCCCGAAAGGCTGCGGTGGCCCATCCAGCAGAGCACCGGACACAGCGTCACCAGCCACAGCCAGCCCGGCGCCGCGAATTCCACCAAGAGCGCGAACTGTCCGACCGAGAAGAAACCTTCTTGGAAAATTTTCCGGGTTACGCGGACCTGCTCCGAAGCAGTGGGCGGATGCCCGATGCTCCCTTTTAATTTAGGAGTAAGACAGATGCCGTACATTGAAGATTTTTCTGAATTTGGGCAACGCATGGCCTGTGAAGCGCTCCAACTGAAAGACGTATCGTTCGTGTTCGCCAACGGCGCCAGGAGTGATGGCGGCTGGCACCATTCGGAGCCGCCGACCGACGAGGCGGCGCGGCTTCGACTCAACCACGAATTCCTGCGCGTGAAATTGGAGCGCGTAACGCACCGGCACAACGACCCGCGCGACCGAGTGGAAACGCAAAATGAATTTTTTCGATCCGGCTGGGGCAATCACCCTGACGACCACTTCGGCCCCGGTTGGCAGGAGGAGCTAAAGCGACGCGCAGACGAAATCGCCGCCGTCGATAAAGAACTGGCGGCGGCCGAAGCGAAGTTGCCGGCCGAAGTGAGTGACCCGTTCGTTGCATTGCGTAAGCGGCGTGCTTGGGAAAAATTCGAAGCGGCCCAGGTTGGGACTCGCATCCCGGACGCGCTACCCGTGAGCGAA
>JACZRH010000360.1:0-3167 GCA_022574815.1 Planctomycetota bacterium
GCTCGGGGCCGCCGAGATTCGGGCGGGATTGAGGAAGGGAACGATCGCGCGCGAGTGCCAGCCGGTGCTCTGCGGGTCGGCGCTGCGCTACCGCGGCGTGCCGGCGCTGCTCGACGCGATCTGCGAATACCTGCCGTCGCCGCTGGACATCCCGCCCACGACCGGTCACGACGCGGAGAATCCCGGAAGAATCATTAAGGTCAAATGCGACCCCAGCGGCCCGCTGTCGGCACTGCTGTTCAAGGTCGTCGCGGACGCGCACGGCGACCTGAGTTTTCTGCGGATTTACTCGGGCACGCTCAAGTCCGGCTCACGCGTCCTGAACGTGCGTCGAAAGAAAAAGGAAAACCTGCCGCAGCTCTTCCATATCTTCGCGAAGCGGCGTGACAAGGTCGAAAAGGCCTACGCCGGTGACATCGTCGCCGCCGTCGGATTGAGAAAATCGCTGACCGGCGACACGATCAGCGACACGCGCGGCCGCGGCGTCCTGTTGGAGCGGATCGAGTTCCCCGAGACCGTGATCAGCATGGCGATCGAGCCGCAATCATCCGCCGACCGCGACAAGCTGATCAGCGCGCTCGCCATGCTCGCGCGCAGCGACCCGACCTTCGATTCGCGCAGCGACGCCGAGACCGGGCAGCTGATCATCTCCGGCATGGGCGAGCTGCACCTGGAGGTGCTTTGTCATCGGCTGGAACGTGACCTGCGCATTCCGGTCCGCGTCGGCAAGCCGCGCGTCGCCTATCGCGAGACGGTCACGCAACCCGCCGAGGCCGAGGGCCGCTTCATTCGCCAGACCGGCGGGCGCGGGCAGTACGGCGTCGTCACGTTGCGCGTCGAGCCGTTCACGCCGGGGCCGGGGCAGGAGAACTTCTGCTTCGAGAGCGAGATTCGCGGCGGCATGATCCGCAACGCCTTCATCCAGGCGGTCGAAGCGGGCGCCCGCGGCTCGGCCGGCTCGGGCTCGCTCGGCGGATATCCCCTCATTAATGTCATGGTTACGCTGCTCGACGGCGAGGAACATCCCGAGGACTCGTCCGAGGTCGCTTTTGAAACTGCCGCCGTGATCGCGTTCAACAAAGCCTTGGAAAAGGCCGGCCCGGTGCTGCTCGAGCCGATCATGAAGGTCGAGATCGTGACGCCCGAGGAGTATTTCGGCCCGATCAACAGCGACCTAATGGCCCGCCGCGCGACGATCACTTCGACGACGATTCGCGCGAAGAATCATGTGATTGATGCCGAGGTTCCGTTGGCGGCGATGTTCGGCTATGCGACCAAGATGCGCTCCTTGTCGCAGGGGCGTGCGTCGTATTCGATGGAGCCGGCGCGCTACCAAGCGATGCCGCGCGACGTCGCCGAAAAAGTCATCGGCACGTTCTGAATAGAACCGCAGAGGCGCTAAGAGCGCAGAGGACGCTGAGAACGGCGAAGAGTTCGAATCAGCCGCGCCTTGGGCCGGTCGGCTACGGCCGACGTGTGCGAACGGCGGCTTCCCAGCGGAACGGCGGGTCGTCGTGCAGCCGAAAGCCCTCGACGATAATGTGGCTGCCCGGCTTCACACGCTCGAGCAACAACCCCACGTCTTCGAAAGACGGGACCGAGACGCGGTCGAGACGAAGGAGGATGTCACCCTTTTCGATCCCGGCTCGGTCGGCCGGGCCGCGGCGATCCACACCCTCGACGACCAGCCCGACGCCGCGCGGCAACTCGAACTCGCGCCGCAGCCGTGCGGGCACCTTTGCCAACCGCACGCCGAGCAGCGCCGCGGCCAACTCGCGACCATCGGGCAGCGGTACGGCGACGAGCGGGATGATCGCGGAGACGGTTTCCGCGCCGCGTCGCGCCGTGAGCCGCACGTCATTGCCCGACTCTTGCCCCAATAAGTGTACATAATAGTCGATCCCGTCGCGGAGCGGCTCGCCGTTGAAAGCCACCAACCGATCTCCTGGCCGCAGGTCCGTTTCCGCGGCGGGGCTGTCGGGGCGGATCCGAATGACCTTGGCCTCGGGGCCGGAGACTTCCAGCCCGAACGCCACCCGCTTGTGTCGCTCGACGTCGAGCATGACGGGCAGCAGCGACCAGAGCCGATCGACCGGAATGGCGAACCCGATATTCTGCGCGTCGCCGCGGATGGCCGTGTTGATGCCGATGAGCTCGGCGTTGACGTTGAGCAGCGGCCCGCCGGAGTTGCCGGGGTTGATGGAGGCGTCGGTCTGGATCAGCCCGCGGTAGCTGACGTTCTGGGAGAAGCTCAACTCGCGTTCCAGGGCGCTGACGATTCCGGCGGTCACGGTGTGTCGCAGCCCCAGCGGGTTGCCGATCGCGATCACGGTCTCGCCGATCATGATGTCGTCGCTGCGGCCGAGCTTTAGATACGTGAGGGCCTGGCGGCTCGATACCTTCAGCACCGCCAGATCGTGCTCCGAATCGACGGCCACGATCTCGGCCGAGAGCGTGCGATCGTCGGCGAACGTCACGCGCACGTCGATCGCCTGCGAGACGACATGGGCGTTGGTGACGATGTACCCGCTCTCGTGGACCACGATCCCGGACCCGATGCTGGTGACCCGCCGCGTGCGTGTGCGCGGCCGGGTTTCGAAGATCTCGTCGAAAATGGACGGAAGCCGTAGCGAGCGCACGCGGACGGTCTTGCGGGTGTTGATGTTCACAACCGCGTCGCGGCACTTCTCGAACACGGCGACCACCGGCGTGCGGCGACTCCGCTGTGCGGCATCGTCCGCATGGGCGCGGATGGAAAGTCCGGCGACGGCACCAACGATCAGCCAAGGCAGTAAGCGAATTATCACAGCAGCATTCCTAAACAACGCCCGGGTTTCACCTTTGCGGACGAGCCTCGCCCCCGGTCGCCGTCAAAAAATCGCGCCAGACCCGGACCGGGCTCGGCGATTCGTGGCCGTCGGGCGCCTCGCCTCACGAGCCGTTCACGCCGAAACGGGGCGAATGGGTTCATTTTACCGGTCGGCCGATACCTGCCAACCCGCGCCCGCATTGGTACCTTCGGTTCGCGGAGACCTCTGGGTGATGGGTCAGTTTGACAGAGCCGCCGCGTCCTCGCGGCGTCCGCCTCGGGGGACAGGGCGGCTCTGAAACAACCTGACCCACTACCGACCTCAGGCCTTCTACGCCGGTGACCCGAAGCGTGCAAA
>JACZRH010000360.1:3176-3512 GCA_022574815.1 Planctomycetota bacterium
TGGACTCTCGCCGCCTCGTTGGGTTACGGTGACTTTTCGCTTATGATTCGGGCTCGAGAGTCCGATTCTGCAGGTTCCGTCTGCGTTTTTCGGCGGGATGGGGCTACGGGGAGCGTGCATGTTCACGCTTGGACCCGATTATGCCCTAAGGAGTTTTTCATGTTCAGATTTGCGTTGATTTCGGCGGTTTGCTGCGCGATGGTGGCGCCCGTGGTCTTCGCCGACGTATTGGTCCCGCCCGGGTACGAATTGGTTGAAGTCACAAACACACCCTATCCGGAGCTGCACGCGGCGATGAACAATCGCGGGCAAATCGTGTTCGAGGGACGGTTGGCC
>JACZRH010000077.1 GCA_022574815.1 Planctomycetota bacterium
GGGGAGACGTCGGTTGGAGCGGCCGATCCGATGACGACCAGGCGGAGCCGATGCTTGCCCAAGCGCTGGAAACTTCCAAGCGGGTTTTGGGCGAGGAGCATCCGGTCACGTTGACCTCCATGAACAGTCTCGCCTGGGTGTACTGGAACCAGGAGCGTTTCAAAGAGGCCGAGCCGCTCTATCTGCAACTTCTGGAGACCCGCAAGCGCGTGCTGGGCGAGGAGCATAGGGACACGCTGGCCTCCATGGACGATCTGGCCGAGATGTACTTTGTACAGAGTCGTCACGACGAGGCTGAAAGAATCTATCTGCAGTCGCTGGCAGACCGCAAGCGCGTTTTGGGCCAGGAGCATCCCGACACACTGGAGTCCTTGGTTAATCTGGCAGAGCTTTACGAAAACAGGGGGCGGTACGACGAGGCCGAGGCGCTCCGTCGGCAAGAACTGGAAATCAACGAGCGTCTGCGGGGGGACGAAGATTCAGATACGGCGCGGTCCATGCACCATCTCGCAGAGGTGTTGCGTCTCAACGGCCAGCCCGACGAGGCCGAATCGCTCGCGCGCCGGGCAGTGGAGATCTACCGCAAGAACCCGACCCTAGAAACAAACGAGCACTGTCACGCCGTGCAGGTGCTTGCTCAGACGCTGCTTGATGCGGAGAGGATCGAAGAGGTCATAACAGTCGTACTAGACTGTCCGGACGCGCTGTGGAGTATGACGCAGCTGCCAGGGTTGTACAACAGATTAGGCCGTTACGACGAGGCCGAGACGCTACTTGTGAAGCGGCTTAAAGACTGCGAGCGCGTTTGGGGTGAAGAGCATCCGCATACGCTGGACGCCTTGATCGCTTTGGCTCTTTCGTACTGGAACCAAGGGCGTTACGAAAAAGCCGGGCCGCTGTATGTTCAGGTGCTGAACACGCGGAAGCGCGTCCTGGGTGAGGAGCATCCGGACACGCTTGGCCTCATGCAAAACCTCGCGCTCCTGTACCAGAAACAGGGCCGCTACGACGAGGCGGAGCCGCTGTACGTCAAGACGCTGGAGATCCGGAAGCGCGTCCTGGGCGAGGAGCATCCGAGCACGCTCGGCTCCATGAACAACCTCGCGATCCTGTACGCCCATCAGGGCCGCTACGACGAGGCGGAGCCGCTGTACGTCAAGACGCTGGAGATCCAGAAACGCGTCCTGGGCGAGGAGCATCCGGACACGCTCACATCCATGAACGGCCTCGCGATGCTGTACTACCGTCAGGGCCGCTACGACGAGGCGGAGCCGCTGTACGTCAAGTCGCTGGAGAACCGGAAGCGCTTCCTGGGCGAGGAGCATCGGGACACGCTGGGGGCGATCACCAATCTGGGAGCCCTGTATCTGATGATGAAGCGCTTTGAAGACGCGCGGGCCATGTACGAGAGCAGCCTGCCGATCAAGCGGCGTGTGCTCGGGATGCGTCATCCCTGGACGCGGTACGCGCTTGAGGGCTTGGCCCGGACCTATGACGCCCTGGATCGGGGTGACGATGCGCTTCCGCTCTGGCGTGAACTTCAGGAGTTTCAACTCGCGCAGGTCGAGGAGGATCCGGACGCCTCGGCGCAAGCGCTCAACGAGGCGGCCCGGAATCTGCTGACCAATGAGCACGCGGAGCTGCGTGACCCCGCCCGGGCGTTGCCGTTGGCTCAGCGAGCCGTGGACAAGGCCGGCGGCGTCGATCCCGGCCACCTCGACACACTTGCCTTGGCTCAGTTCATGACCGGCGACATCACCGCGGCCATCGAAACCGAAAAGAAGGCCTTGTCACTGCTTGCCCCCGACGCCCCCGACCGCGGCGACTACGAAGCCGCCCTCGCGAGGTTCGAGGCGGCGCTGAAGGAGGCAGACACCGCGCTAGAGCCGGGCGGCGGATGACCGGTCGAACGGGACTACTCGGGGCGAGCCCAACAGGGCTACGACGCCAAGGCCGCATGCGCAATCCGTGAACGGCGGCTGAAGTCTACCGAGTGGATCACATTTCCCCATTCGGCAAAACGCGATCCCGCTGCTTCAGTCGCCACGCAAGGAAACTCACGCTAGCGATACGACGCGTCGCCCCCTTCGTCCGGAGAGGCGAGACTGGAGACGAAGGGACTCGAACCCTCGACCTTCGCATTGCGAACGCGACGCTCTCCCAACTGAGCTACGTCCCCGGTGATCCATTATTATAGATCGGCCGCCGCGCGGGGCAACCGGACCGTCTCGTTTCGCCAATCGGTAGTGGGTCAATTCGCACTATGACGGCCGGGGGCAGTCGCGCTACGTCAGCCGCGCGTATTGATGCGCGCCGTCAGGGCGCCGAGCTGTTCGTTCGAGGCCGTGCGCGCGTTCCAGCGATAGCCGAGTCCGTCATTCGCACGGCGCGGAATGATGTGGAAATGGACGTGCGGGACGACCTGCCCGGAAACGGCGCCGTTGTTTTGCAGCACGTTGTAACCGTCGGCGGCAACCGCTGCGCAAATCCGCTTTCCCAAATCGCCGAGCTCAGCCGCAATCGCGGCGGCGTCCGCGGGAGCGAGCGTGTCGAGGCGTTCAGCGTGATCCTTGGGGATGACGACCGTGTGACCTTCCGATAGCGGATGGATGTCGAGAAACGCGAGGACGCGTTCGGACTCGAAGACGCGATGACACGGAATGTCGCCGGCGACGATCTTGCAGAAAACGCAGTCCGCCGCGGACATGGGGCTACTCGCTAGCGCCGGCCTCGTCACCACCGGCGGTAGCGGCGTCCTTGGCGGAGGCTTCCACTTTCTTTTCGGACCGGGACGCGCGCTTTTGGCCGCGGCGCTTGAGCGGCTTGCCGGCGTAGAAGGCGTACTTGACGCGGGCGCGACGTTTGCGTTCGGTCTTGTCGGTCGCTCGCGGCCGCGGCGCGTCATCGGCGCCGACAAATTGCAAGATGGCGAGCGGAGAGGCGTCGCCCAGCCGCCGGTCGGCCAGCTTGATGACCCGCGTGTAGCCCCCGCCGCAGCCGCGCTTCTCGTTGCGGGCTCGCATTTGGGGGCCGATGTCCGTGAAGAGCTTGTGAATGATTGACGCGGCGGTGAACTTGACGCCGGGGCGGGTGGTCGACGCGCGATAGCGGCGTCCGGATCGCGAGCGCAGCACCTTGTCCCGCTTGGCGTCGCTCATGCCGTCGTAGTCGTCCTTGTTCTCCTTGGCGATGAAGGAGCGATCGTTGATGAGCGCGATGGCCCGCTGCCGCGCTGCCAAGCTGCCGTCGATGCCCAGCCCGACGAGTTTCTCGGCCAGCGCGCGGACGTCCTTGGCCTTGACCAGCGTGGTGCGCACCTGGCCGTGTTCGATCAGGCTTTGGACGAGATTGCGGCGCATCGCGAGCCGGTGGGACGGCGTGCGGTTCAGGGCCTTCTTGTGGACTCGGTGCCGCATGGGGGGGATTCCTCTCAGATCTGGCCGGCGGGCTGCTCGACCGTGTTCGCGCCGGAATCTTGCGGCGGGCCTTCCTCGGACGAATTAGCGAGCGAAAGACCGATGTCGCCCAGCTTGCGTCGCACCTCCTCGAGGGACGTTTCGCCAAAGCTGCGCAACTGGAGGAGTCCGGGCTCGCCTAGGCTGACGAGTTCGCCGATGGTGGAGATCCTCACAACCTCGAGGCAATTGCTGGCGCGCACGGAAAGGTCGAGCGTCGACAGCGGAAGATCGAGTTTGTGCTGTAGTTCGTCGTCATCATCCGCGACCTGCGGTACGACGGGATCGCCGGCGGCGGCGAAGGCCAGCCCGAGATCGTGGTATTGCACGAACGGGTTCAAGTGTTTGCGGAGGATTTTGGCGGCCTCGACGAGTGCATGCTCGGGCCGGACGGTCCCCTTGGTCCAAACCTCCAGCACCAGCCGGTCGTAGTTCGTCTTTTGCCCGACGCGGGTGTCTTCGGTTCGGTAGCGCACGCGGGTCACGGGCGAAAACAGCGAATCGATCGGGATCACGCCGATTTCGCTTTCCTCGTCGATATTCTCGACCGCCGGGATGTAGCCGCGGCCGCGGGTCACGGTAACCTCAATGGAAAACGGGACGTCGTCGGTCAGCGTCGCAATGAGTTGATCGGGATTGCAAATCTTGATGGCCGCGTCGGCCTCGAACTCGCCGGCCCGAACCTTGCCCGCCTTCTTCTTTTGGAGGCGCATTTTCTTCGGCTCGTCGGCATCGACGTCCACCACGAGCGCCTTGATGTTGAGGATGATGTCCGTAACGTCTTCGAGAACCCCAGGCAGGGAGCAGAATTCATGCTCGGCCCCGGCGATTCGCACCTCCGTGACAGCCGCTCCCTCGAGGCTGGACAGCAGGATCCGCCGCAAGCTGTTGCCGATGGTGGTTCCGAAGCCGCGTTCGAAGGGTTCGATCGTAAAATGCCCGTACATGTCGGAGCTGATGGACTCATCACGCACGACACGGGCGGGCAATTCCAGCCCACGCCATCTAATCCGCATTGTTGAATCGCCTCCCGCGCTCGGGGATGTTCCTGTCCAATTCAGTGCCGTCTCAACGCGAGCAGAACTCGACGATGAGCTGTTCCTCGACCGGAATCTGCACGTCATCCCGGGTCGGCAGGGTCATGACGACGATTTCCGGCTTTTTGAAGTCGACCTGCAGCCAGGATTGAGGCGACCGGGCGCCTTCATCGCCTATCTGCTCCCGAATGAACTTCATCGACTTCTCGCTCTCTCGAACGCCGACGCGTTCGCCGGTCTGCACCAGATAACTCGGCCGATCCACACGATGTCCATTGACGCGAATATGGCCATGCACGATCGCTTGGCGCGCCGTTCTGCGTGAACCCATCATGCCGGCCTTGTACAGGACATTGTCGAGCCGGCGCTCGAGCAGACAGAGCAACGCGACCCCCGTGTTGGCACGGGCGCGCTCCGCCAGCCGGAATATGCGTCGAAACTGCTTTTCGAGCACGCCGTAATAGCGCTTCACCTTCTGCTTCTCGCGCAGGCGAATCCCGTAGGCCTTCTCCTTGCCGCGCCGCCACATGTGCATGCCCGGCGGGTTGTTGCGATATTCCTTTTCCATGGGGCACTTGGCGGTCTCGCAACGGATGCTCTTGAGCATCAGCTTGATGCCCTCGCGTCGGCAATTGCGGCACGCCGGTCCCAGAAGCCTGCCCATGTCTCTAGACCCTCCGCTTCTTGCGCGGCCGGCATCCGTTGTGCGGCAGCGGGGTCACGTCCTCGATGGACTGGATACGCAGGCCGGCGGCCTGAAGGGCCGTGATGGCCGACTCGCGGCCCGAACCAGGCCCCTTCACACGCACCTCAATCTCGACCACTCCGTGTTTGATCGCCTCTTTCGCGGCCGATTGCCCGGCGCGCTGTGCGGCGAACGGCGTGCTCTTTCGAGCGCCGGAGAACTTCTTCTCGCCGCCGCCCAGAGAGACCGCCCCGGCCGACGACCAGCAGAGCACGTCCCCACTGCTGTCGGTGATCGTGATCATCGTGTTGTTGAACGTTGCTTTAATGTGGGCGATCGCTTTCGCGACGTTGCGCTTCCCACGGCGTTTTGCACCTGTCTTTGCCAAATCAAACGCTCCCGAATCTTACCCGCGATGCATTTCCTTGATGCCCTTCTTGCCCGCCACGGTCTTCTTGGGGCCCTTGCGCGTGCGTGCGTTGGTGCGCGTCCGCTGACCGCGGACCGGCAGACCGCGAATGTGCCGCAAACCGCGGTAGCAGCGAATGTCACGCAGCCGCGCGATGTTTTGCTGAATCTGGCGCCGTAACTGCCCCTCGACGACGTACTTTTCCTCGATGACGTTGGCGATGCGACTGACCTCGTCCTCGGCCAGTTTTCCGGCCCGAACGCTGGCGTCAATCCGTGTGGTCGTCAGAATCTGCCTGGACCGAAACAGACCGATGCCGTAAACGCGCGTCAACGCGATGTCGATCCGCTTCTCGTTGGGCACGTCCACACCGGCAATACGAGGCATCCGCGCGTCTCCCTGGCTTAGCCTTGCCGCTGTTTGTGCCGGGGATTGGTGCAGATCACGCGGACCACACCCTTGCGCCGGACAACCTTGCAGTTCTCACAAATCCGCTTCACGCTGCTACGTACTTTCATGGTTCCAATATCCAAACGCCCCGACCGGCGGGGCCTCTACGATTCCGCAGTCAGAATATCCAAGCCGCCCTCGGTGACGGCGACCGTGTGCTCGAAATGCGCGGCCCACATGCGGTCCTTGGTGACCACCGGCCAGCGCGAATTGTCACCGAACTCCACTTCGGGCCGACCGGCCGTGACCATCGGTTCGACCGCCAGGGTCATGCCGGGCACGAGCTCGAAGTCCGATTTGCTCCGACCGCGCTCGACGAAATTCGGCACCTTCGGTTCCTCGTGCATCTCCCGGCCGATACCGTGGCCCACGAACTCGCGCACCACGCCGTATCCGTGTTTTTCAACCCAAACCTGCATCTTCCTCGCAATCGTGCTCCATCGACAGTGCGGGCGCATTTCGCGTAATGCGATGCTTAGTGCTTCGCGCGTCACGTCCAGGAGCCGCTGAACTGCCGGCGACGCTTCACCGACCACCAGCGTCCGCGCCGAGTCGCCGCAATAGCCTCGCAGCCGCACGCCGCAATCGACGCTGACGATGTCTCCATCCTGCAACGGTCGGTCATTCGGTATGCCATGCACAACTTCTTCGTTAACCGACGAACAAATGCTGCCCGGAAACGGGAAACGGGCCTGCGGATTCTTCACGCCGCGAAACAGCGCCGTCGCCCCGGCCTCATCAATCATGCGACTGGCCACCTCATTCAGCTCGGCCGTCGTCGTACCCGGGCGAACTCTTGATTCGAGCGCTTGCAGAACCTCAAGGACGATCCTGCCGGCGGCGCGCATCAATTCGATCTCACGCGCGCTCTTGAGCACGATTCTCGAGACCACCACGCTCACTCGCCCCGGTCCAGCGATTCAACGGCGGCGACCGTCGCCGCGGTGACTTCATCGGCGGAGCCGGACGCGTCCACCGTTTGAAGCAGATCGCGCTCCTGGTAGTAAGCCACCAGCGGCGCGGTCTGTTCCCGATAGGTTTCCAGCCGCGTCACGACCACGTCTTCCCGATCGTCGGCACGCTGGATCAACCGCTCGGAACACTCGTCACAAATGTCGGCCGCCTTGGGCGGCAAGAATTCGATATTATAAGTGGCGCCGCAACGATTGCAACTGCGCCGCCCCGTAATTCGACGGATGATCAGGGCGTCGTCCATCTGGAAATCGAGCACTCCGTCGATGGGCCGGTCCGCCGACGCGAGGCCGGCATCCAGCGCTTCGGCCTGGGGCAACGTCCGCGGAAAGCCGTCTAGAATGAACGCCCGTTCGCCCGGGAGCTGCGCGATGCCCGCCAGCATGACCCCGGTGATAACCTCGTCGGGGACTAGCTCGCCGGCTTTCATGTACCCCTCGGCCTTTCGACCGATTTCGCTGCCGGCGGCGGCCTCGGTCCGCAGGAGGTGGCCGCTCGAGAGCGCGTCGAAGCCGAAGCGGTCGCTAAGCCGTTTGGCCTGCGTACCCTTCCCGGTCCCGGGAGCCCCCAGAAAAATGAGCCGCAGCGCCCGCATGACTAGTAGCGCCCCTTCACGCGTCCGCCGCCGCCATCGCCGCCCAGGAAACCCTCGTAGTTCCGCATGATCAGGTTCGCTTCGAGCCGCTGAACGAGGTCCAGCGCGACGCTGACCACGATCAGCAGACCGGTCCCGCCGAGAAACGCCGACACCTGGAACGGAATGTTGAGCTGCACGGCGATGATGGTCGGGATGATCGCAATCAGCGCCAGGAAGCCGGCGCCGACATACGTGATCCGCTCCATCACGTTCTCGAGGTAGTCGGCCGTGCGCTTGCCCGGCCGCAGACCCGGAATGAAGCTGCCCATATCGCGCAGGTTGTTGGCCAGCTCCTTCGGCCGGAACTGCACGGACGTCCAGAAATACGAGAAGAAGTACACGGTGCCGACGTACACGACCACGTAAATGTAGGAGCCCGGCTGGAAGGCCTCGTCCAGAAACTGCCAGACCCCGGCCGGCGGGACCCCGCTCTGGCTCATCCAACCGAACAGCACGCCGGGGAACAGCAGGAACGAGCTGGCGAAAATGATCGGCATCACGCCGCCGTGATTGACGCGCAACGGCAGGTAGTGCCGGGCCCCGCCCACCACGCGCCGGCCACGGGTCTGCTTGGCCTGCTGGATCGGGATGCGGCGCTGGGCCTGCGTGATCAGAATCGCGCCGGCGACGACCAGCACGAACGAGACGATCAGGAAGACAACCTTCGTGGGCGTCATCGCGCCGCCCCCGGCGGCCTGGCTCGGGTTCCACCCCTGCCAGACCGTGATGAACGCGTTGGGCAACTGCGCCACGATCCCCGCCATAATGATCAGGCTGATGCCGTTCCCGATGCCGTATTCGTCGATCTGCTCGCCGATCCACATCAGCAGCAGCGTGCCGGCCATGAGCGCCGTGACGGCGATGATCGCAAAGCTGAAGGAGTCGGCGTAGTCGGGGTAGACCAATCCGTTCCCAACCAGGTAGCGCATCCAGAAGATCGCCTGAATCAGGCACAGCACGACCGTCGCGTAGCGCGTGTACTCCTGGATCTTCCTGCGGCCGCTCTCGCCTTCTTTCTGGAGCTTCTCGAGCGCCGGAACCACCGTGACCATCAATTGGAAAATGATGGAGGCGCTGATGTACGGCATGATGCCCAGGCCGAAGATCGTGCTCTGCCCCAAGCTCCCGCCGGTGAACATCGCGAACATCTCGGCAGCCCGCCCCGCCGCGCCGCCGCCGGTCTGCGCAAAAGCGGCGGCCAGCTTGCTCTGGTCGACGCCGGGCAGGGGCACGTAGAACCCGACGCGATAGACGCACAGCATGCACAGAGTGAACAGAACCTTCTTGCGCAGGTCGGGAATGCGGAAGATGTTGACGAAGGCACGGAACATTTACCGCGTTACCTCTGGGAGCTGTAGGTTCATGACGGCTCTGTGCCGGGGGAGTCCGCCTGCGGCGCCGACGCGCCGGCCTTGGCGGCCGCCCGGGCGACCTTCGCGGTATTCCGCTTAGCCTTGGCGGCTTCCTGAGGCGTGCGTCGCTCGATGAGCTTGACGGTGCCGCCGGCCTGCTCGATCGCTTCGCGGGCCTTGCCGCTGAAGGCGTGCGCCTCGACGGTCAGCTTTTTCTTCAAGTCGCCTTTGGCCAGGATCTTGACGAGCGGTCGGCGCCCCTGGACGAGCCGTAGTTTTCGCAAAAGATCGACGCTGACTGTCTCGCCGTCGCCGAAGCGAGCCTCCAGATCGGCCACGTTGACGATCTCGAACTCCGTGCGATAGCAGAAGTTGCTGAAGCCGCGCTTGGGCATGCGACGAAAGATCGGCATCTGTCCGCCTTCGTGCAGCCGGTGCGCGCCGCCGCCCGAGCGGGCATGCGAGCCCTTGTGGCCGCGACCGCAGGTCTTGCCGTGGCCGCTGCCGTGGCCGCGTCCGATGCGGCGGCGGCGGCGATGACGACCAGCCTCGCTTGTGATTTCGTTCAGCATCATGGCGACGATTCCTGACTGGGACGATCCGCGGCGGGCTCAGCGGCCGGCGGCGGTTCGGTTCCTGCATCGTCAACTTCCGCCACATACGCTTCGGTCTGTTTGACCGCAGCCGGCTCGGGCTCGGGCTCGGGCGGCAAATCAAGCGTCACGCCGCGGAGGGCTTCGACCGTCCGCCGCGTTCGCAGCGCCTTGAGACCTTCGACCGTCGCCTTGACGAGGTTCTTGGGGCTGGTCGAGCCATAGGATTTCGTCAGCACGTCCTTGACGCCGGCGAGCTCCAGCACGGCGCGAGCCGCGGCCCCCGCGATGACGCCGGTGCCCTCGCGCGCCGGAACGAGCACGATTTTGCTGGCTCCAAAGCGGCCCACCACGCGATGCGGTATGGTCGTACCTTGCAGAGGGATGGGGATCATTTTGCGTTTGGCTTTCTTCATGCCCTTTTCGACGGCCAGCGGAACCTCGTTGGCCTTGCCGTACCCGAAGCCGACCTCCCCCGCTCGGTTGCCGACGACCACGAGCGCTCCGAACGAGAAGCGCCGCCCGCCCTTCACGACCGTCGCGCAGCGATAGAGCTTGACCAGCACGTCATCCAGACCGCCATCGTCGTCGTCGAACGCCGCTCGTTTCGGTCGCTGCCGTGGTCGCTGCCGCTGCATTGCCATGGAAACCGTGCCCTCTCTGATTTAGAACTTCAAACCGGCCTCGCGGGCCGCGTCGGCGAGCGCCTTGACGCGCCCGTGATACCGTTGCCCGCGCCGGTCGAAAGCGACGGTCTCGATGCCCAGCGCGCGGGCCTTCTCGCCGATCAGCTTGCCAATCGCCGCCGCCGCCTTGATGTTGCCGCCATAAGCGATCTGTCCGCGCACGTCTCGGGACCGCGTCGAGATGCCGCAAAGCGTGCGGCCTTCGGCGTCATCGATGACTTGTGCCTCGATGTTGCGGTGCGAGCGCGCCACGGCCAGACGTGGGCGTTGCGCCGACCCGCTGATCTTCTTGCGCACACGCCGCACACGCCGACGGTGCCGTACCATTTTGATCAACTCTCGTTTCATGTTCGCCAATCCAACCGCTTGACTTATCCGCCGCCGGCGAAAACCTTCCCGGACTTGCGCCGCACGTGCTCGCCTGCGTAGCGAATTCCTTTACCCTTGTACGGTTCCGGCTTTCGCAGCTTTCGCACTTCCGCTGCGAACTGCCCTACGGCCTGCTTGTCCGCCCCTCGCACGACGAACTTGGCGGGGTCCGTATCGCCACGCGCCGTCGGAACCTTCACTTCGACCGCCAGCCCGTCCGGGATGTCGACCATAAATTGGGCCTTGCGGCCGACGCCGCGGCCCATGAAACCGACGTTGAGGTGCAATTGCTTGCCCTCGAGCTTGCAGCCGTAGCCCGTGCCGTAGACCTCCAGGCCGATCTCGTAGCCTTCGGAGACGCCCTTGACCATGTTCGCGATCAAGGCCCGCGACAGGCCGTGCAATGCCCGGTTGCGCCGCTCGTCATTGGGCCGACTAACGACGAGTTGGTTGCCTTGCAGCGCGACGCTGATGGGTTCCGGCGCAGTCCAGACCAGATTGCCCTTGGGACCGCCGACTTGGACGCGACGCCCGCTGACGTCGACCTTGACACCGCTGGGAATGGGAACGGGTTTCTTGCCTACGCGCGACATCGATTCACCACACCGAACAGAGAATCTCACCGCCAACCTGAAACTCGCGGCAACGCCGATCGCTGAGGACCCCTTTGTTCGTCGAAACGACCGCGATACCGAGCCCGTCGAGCACGCGCGGAAGGTCTTTCACCCCGCCGTACACCCGCCGCCCGGGCCGGCTGCTGCGCTTGATGCCCTGGATGACTTTTTCGCCTCGGTCGCCGTACCGCAGATCGATTCGGATTTCACCCTGGTTCGTGTCGTCGATCGAGTCGAAGCCGTTGATATAGCCTTCTTCTTTGAGCACGGCCGCCACGCCGAGGCAGATCTTGCTGCGTTTGACGCGAACCTGTTTCTTGCCGATCGCGTTGGCGTTGCGGATTCGCGTGATCATATCGGCGATCGGGTCGGATGTCGCGGTGGCCATCGTCTTGCCTTCCTTACCAACTGGCCTTGCGAACGCCGGGGATATGGCCTTCCAGCGCCAGCGTGCGGAAGCAGATCCGGCAGATTCTAAACTTGCGGTAGACGGCCCGCGAACGGCCGCACAATTCGCAGCGCGTGTATGCGCGCACGCGGTACTTGGGTTTGCGCTTGAGCCGCTCTCGCAACGCCAGTTTGGCCATCGTTTGGTCTAACTCCTGAACGGCATGCCCAGCAGCGCGAGCAGCCGCCGTGCCTCGGCGTCGTTGCCGGCCGTTGTGCAGATGGTGATGTTCATGCCCTGCTGGTAGTTGATCTTGTCCGGGTGGATCTCCGGAAACACACCGTACTCGCTCAGGCCCATGGTGTAGTTGCCGCGCCCGTCGAAGCTGCTGGGGTTGAGTCCGCGGAAGTCGCGTACGCGCGGGATAGCCAGCGCGATGAGCCGGTCGAAGAATTCGTACATGCGCTTGCCGCGCAGGGTGACCTTCAGCCCGACGTCCCAGCCTTCGCGGACCTTGAAGTTCGAGACGCTCTTGCGGGCCTTGGTGACGAGCGGCCGCTGCCCGGTGACCGTGGCGAGGTGATCGTGGGCCTCGGTGAAGCGTTTGTTCTCGCGAGCCTTGCCGCTCGACTCCTGCACCGCCTTGCCCAGGCCGGTGGAGACGACGATCTTGTCGAGACGGGGCAGGGAGAGAGCGTTGTCGCGCCCGAGCTCTTCGCGGAGCGCCTGAACGATCTCGTTCTTGTACTTTTCAGCCAGTCGCGCCATCAGCCTTTTCCGCCCTTGATGTCCTCGGACGTGCGGGTCAGCTCGCTGTGTACCGTGCCGCCGGCGCTAACGCGCTTCTTGGAGATCAGCTTACCCTTGTCGTCGCGCTCGAGCTCGAAGTGGACCCGCGACCCACGCCCGGTCTTGGGATCGACCACCAAAACGTTCGACAGGTGAATCGGCGCTTCCTTCTGGATCCGCCCGCCCTGCGGATGGCGGCGGCTTCGCCGCACGTGGCGATAGACCATGTTGACGCCTTCGACGACGACGCGCTCCCTCTCAGGAATCAGGCGCAACACCTTGCCGGTGGCGCCGCGATGGTCGCCGGCGATCACCTCGACGGTATCGTCTTTGCGGACGTGGGCAGCCATCTCTACCAAACCTCCTCGGCGAGCGAGATGATCTTCGTGAAATTCCTCTCGCGCAGCTCGCGGGCCACGGCGCCGAAGACGCGCGTCCCGCGCGGATTGTTCTCCTCGTCGATGATCACGACGGCGTTCGTGTCGAAGCGAACGTAGCTGCCGTCCTTGCGCCGCGTGGGATATTTAGTGCGGACGATCACCATGCGCACCTTCTCACCCTTCTTGATGTCCGAGGACGGCAACGCCACTCGGACCGATCCGATCGCGATGTCGCCCACGCCGCCGTGAATGAGCCGCTTCTTGCCGCGGCGCCCCGAGCTGCCCTTGAGCACCTGGATGCACTGGACCTTCCTGGCACCAGTGTTGTCCGCCACGTCGACGCGGGTCTGCATCTGAATCATGACTCACCTACTCGTCAGCGATTTTCGGACGACGCGGACCAAACGCCAATGCTTGGTCTTGCTCAACGGCCGGCACTCGGCCAGCTCGACCAGGTCCCCGACGCCGGCTTCGTTCTTCTCGTCGTGAGCATGCAGCACGGTTCGCCGCCGCATGTATTTGCCGTACTTCGGGTGGCGCACCTGATAAGAAACCGTGACCTTGATCGTCTTGTCGCGCGCCGCGGTCAGCACCTCGCCGACTCGCGCGGCACGCTTGCTGCGATGGGTGGTCGGCGAGCTAGCGACGGCCGGGCCGGGCGACTCACTCATTTCCACGTTCCATTGTTCTGCGAATCCAAGGTTGGCCTCCAGCCTAGCGGCGCGCCGCGACGGCGGTCAGGTGATGCTGTTTCTGCTCGATGTTCCGTTCGTCCCGCTCGCGCAGGATCGTGAGAATGCGGGCGATGTCCCGCCGCGTCTTGCCGAGCTGCGTGGCGTCCTCGAGTTTTTCGGTGACGGCCTGGGATCGCAGGTCGAAAATATGCCGGCGCATTCGCTCGAGCTCGTTGTGCAGCTCGTCGGTTTTCATCGCTCGAATCGTTTCGGTCGTCATATCCCTGGCCTATAAACTGTGACGCCGCGCGACGAACCTGGTCTTGACCGGCATCTTGTGGGCGATGCGAAGCATCGCCTCCTTGGCGACTTCCTCGTCCACGCCGGCGATCTCGTACATCACGGTCCCGGGTTTCACCAGCGCCGTCCAATAGGCGGTCTCGCCCTTGCCTTTTCCCATGCGGGTCTCCAGCGGCTTGCCGGAGATGGGCTTGTGCGGAAACAGCCGAATGTACACGCGCCCTTCGCGCTGCAGAAAGTGCGTCGCGGCCACGCGCCCCGCCTCGATGTGCCGCGCGTTGACCCGGCCGAGCTGGGTCGATTGCAAACCGAAATCGCCGAACGCGACGGTGTTGCCGCGCGACGCGTTCCCGCGATTGCGCCCCTTCTGGCACTTGCGCCACTTGACGCGTTTCGGCATGTTGGCGGGCATCGCGCGGCTCCGAAAAACGAACTAATGGCGGGCGCGCCGACGAAAACGCCCGTCGGGCGGCGTGGGCGTCGGCTCTTCCCCGTACATTCCCTTGAAAATCCAAACTTTGATGCCAAGCGTGCCGACCTTGGTCACGGCGACGGTGACGGCGTAATCGACGTTAGCCTGAAGGGTTTGAAGCGGAATCGAGCCGCGCTTTTGCGATTCGACACGGGCCATCTCAGAATTGCCGAGCCGGCCCGACGCGATAATCTTGACGCCCTTGGCCCCCGCGGCCATGGTCGCGTCGCACTTCTGCTTCATAATCCGCCGAAAGCTGCTGCGCTTCTTGAGCTGCTCGGCAATGCTCTCGCCTACCAGCCGCGCGTCCAGATCGGGGTGCTTGATCTCGACGATGTTGACCACGACGCGGCGGTCGATCAAGTCCTCGAGCTTTTCCTTGAGCTTGTCGACCTCGGCCCCCTTGGCACCGATCACCATGCCGGGCCGGGCCGAGTGCAGGATCACCTTGACCTCATCGCGCGTCCGCTCGATCTCCACCTTCGAGACACCGGCGTAGGGCGGGCGGCGGTTGAGATTGAGGTCGATGTAGCGACGTATCTTCGCATCCTCGACCAGAAACTCGCCGAAGGCGGCCTTGGGCGCGTACCAGCGCGAACGCCAGCCCTCGGTGATGCCAACGCGAAATCCGATCGGATGACACTTCTGACCCACGGGTTATCCTTTCCGCTGGTCGACACAGACCACAATGTGGCTCGTGCGCTTGAAGATCGGGTGCGCCCGGCCGCGGTCCTTGGGGCGCCAGCGTTTGATGATCGGGCCGGCGTCCACGCGGGCTTCGCTCACGAAAAGGTCGTTCATCGACGCCGAGGCCTCGTTCGCGCTCGCCATCGCGGATTTCAATACGCGATCGACCATCTGCCCGGCGCGCTTGTGCGTAAAGCGCAGGAATTCGACGGCCTCATCGCAGTCGCGGCCGCGAATCGCATCCACAACCAAGCGGGCCTTCCGTTCGGCAATGCGGGCGTAACGATGTTTCGCCGTCCAGGCCATGAAAACGCGACTCCCTGTTCTACCGGCCCCTCGCCGAAGTATGGCTCTTGAACGTTCGCGTCGGTGCGAACTCGCCGAGCTTGTGTCCGACCATGTCCTCGGTCACGAAAACCTTCGCAAAGCTCCTGCCGTTGTGAATCTCAAAGGTCGTCCCCACAAACTCGGGCACGATCGTGCAGGCGCGGCACCAAGTGCGAAACGTCCGGTGCTCCCCCGAATCGCGCGCCGCCACCACCCGGCGGTACAACACCTCATCGACGTACGGCCCTTTCTTCACACTGCGCGACATACCCGTGTTCCTCGTGCCTTATCTCTTGCGCCGCAACTTGACGATGCCGTAGCGCACGCTGACCCGCCGCCGAAGAATTCGCCGATTCGAGCGCGCCCGCGGATTGCGGGTACGCCCACCCTTGGCGAGCTGGCCCCAAGGCGAACAATGTTGCCGCCCGCCGTTGCTGCGGCCCTCCCCGCCGCCGAGCGGATGGGCCACGGGGTTCATCGCCTTGCCGCGGACGTTGGGGCGCCGCCCCAGGTGTCGACTGCGTCCGGCCTTGCCGAGCCGCACGTTTTGGTGGTCGGAGTTGCCCAATTGGCCGATCGTGGCCCGGCACTCGGCCCGCACCTGCCGCATCTCGCCGGAGGGCAGCAGGATGGTCGCCCAGTTGCCCTCGCGAGCCATCAGCCGCGCGCCACCGCCGGCGGTCCGAACCAACTTGCCGCCCTGCCCCGCGTTCATCTCGACATTGTGAACATCCATGCCGGTGGGGATCGACCCGAGCGGCATGGCGTTGCCGAGCTTGGGCTCGACCTTCTGGCCGCTCTCGACCTGGTCGCCGGCCTTAAGCCCGAGCGGCGCGAGAATATAACGTTTCTCACCGTCGGCATACTCGATCAGAGCGATGTGGCAGGTCCGATTGGGATCGTATTGAATCTCGAGCACGTTGCCGGGAGCGTCGAAACGGCTGCGTTTGAAGTCGATGATGCGATAGCGGCGCTTGTTGCCCCCGCCGCGCTGCCACGACGTGATCTTGCCGTGGTGAT
>JACZRH010000361.1 GCA_022574815.1 Planctomycetota bacterium
CTATCCTGCTGAGCTACGGGCGCAGCGCAGCGCATCGAACGAGATGCGCGCCACTCGCGTCTGCCGCGTGTGCAACCTATAGCGCGAAAAGCGGATTTGCAACGCCAATCGGCCGCCGACCGCGTCACGAAGCGCGGTTCGCAGGCGTGCCATGCGCCCGGTCGATCAACGGCCGCGGCGTTACCTTTCGGCGCGCACGAATCGCGCGACACGACCCTCCGCGCCCACGGCCCAGCCCGCGCCGTCCGGCGCGAAGCTGACGCTGTGGTACCCTTCGGAACCGATCCGCTGCCACGCCCGCCCTCCGTCGA
The DNA here is from genome assembly GCA_022574815.1 of Planctomycetota bacterium. Taxonomy (GTDB): domain Bacteria; phylum Planctomycetota; class Phycisphaerae; order UBA1845; family Fen-1342; genus JACZRH01. The sequence goes on from JACZRH010000361.1 coordinate 312, forward strand.
CGGACAGGTCCGAACCGTTCGGCCCGACCGCCACCAGGGTCGGCGACGGCATGTTCGGTACGAGTGCAACGCAGGAGCGGTACCCCCCCGGCGGCGCCTGCTCGACCAGCGACCACGTCGCGCCGCCGTCGTCGGTCCAGGCCGCGACGCGCTGGGTCTGCTCGGGCTCGCGGTAGTCCCCGCCGACAATGACGCCGTTTTTCGAATCACGAAATACAAGCGAAAAAATGCCCGAAGAGGCCTTGCCGCTCCGGACCGGCGTGGGCGCGACAGTCCAGGTGCGGCCGCGGTCGCTCGATCGAAGAACGCGCGCGACCGTCGCGCCGCCGGTGCCGATCCAGACGTTGTGCGAGCCCTGCACGGCCAGGCAGGTCCCGCCGGCCGCAAAACCGGCCTCGCCGGGCAGGGGCTCGGGCAGCTGCGGCGGCGGAATGCGGGTCCAGGTCTCCCCGCCGTCGTTCGTCGTGATAATCAGAAAGGCACCGTCAACCGGATCGCTAAACGCGATGCCGTGTTCGGGATCCCAGAACGCCAGTGCGTCGAAGAACGCACCGGCGCTCTCGCTTTGGTAGGTCACTCGCCAAGTTTCGCCGCCGTCGTTCGTCTTGTAGACGCGGGCCGGCTGGCCGGCACTGAGCAGAATGGCCGTGCGCTCATCAAACGCATGAACGTCTCGAAAATCCAGTGACTCGGCGCCCGGCACGATGCCCGAACGCCAATTCCTGCCACGATCGTCTGTGCGAACGAAGATCCCGCCCGTGCCGCTCGCCCAGGCGACGTTGCGGCTTACGGCGCACAACCCGCGCAAGCTCGCCGACACGCCGCTGCGCTGCACTTCCCAGCCGACCTCGGGCCGCGCCGGCTGGGAGAGCGCTTGGCGCGGAATGCGGCGATAGGACACGCCGGGGCCTTCGTAGTAGACGCGCAGCGCGTCGCCGCCGGTCCTCTCGAAAAAGGTCACGGTAATGGGGTGCGAGCCGGCCGCCAGCGCGATCGCGCCGCGGGCCTCCTGCACGCCGTGCAGTCCGTCGTTGTCCACGACCAGCCGGTCGCCGATGGTCAGGCGGCTGCCGTCGTCGGATTCGGTGGTGAAGGTGTAGATGCCGCTGCGCGGGACGGTGACGAAGCCTGAATACCGAAACCCGAAGCGCTCGGCGCGGCGGCGCGGGGCGAAATCGAAATCGCCGATCGTCCCGGATTTGACGGCCCGCAGCCGATCAAAGTCGGGCAGCCGGTCCCACTCGCCTTCGTAGTACTCGTAGTGAAGGCCCGCGACGGTCGGGCCCGTGTTCGACGCGGGGGGGCGCGGCGTGACCTTGGTGTACGTGGCGCGCGCTGTGGGGCTGACGGGGCGCTCCCCGCGAAACACGCGCGCGCTGACCGTCGACGATTCGGCAATGCGGATCGGCCCCGCGACCAGCGCCGAGGCCGCGGTCGGCTCGGTGCCGTCGGTGGTGTAGCGGATCTCGACGTTCTCGCGCTCGCTCTTGGCCGTCACTGCCAGGATATCGACGAAGATGTCGACCTTGGGGAGCAGCACGGGCGGGTCGGCCACGTCGGGCCGGCCGACTATGTCGAGCACGACGATGCTGTTGATCAGATCGGGCGCGACCGACGGCAGCTTCACAACCAGCGCGTCGCCCTGCCTTTCCACGGCGATCGGCGGCCCGGAGGGCTCCGCCAGGAGGTTGACCCGCTTCGGGTCGTTGAACAGCCCGCCCACAACCAACTCGCCGTTCGCGGGCCAGTCGAACACGTGCAGGTACAGCCGCGTGTCGCCGCCGTCCAGTGTTTTCTGGGTGCAGCGGCCCCAGGGCAGCGACTGGAACGGGCTCGCGCGCGTGCCGTGGATCGACTCGCCGTTGACGCGCATCCACAGCCCGATCGCGCGCAGACGTTCGACGCTGGGTTTAGGAAACTCGCCTTCGGCGGTGGGGCCGACGTTGAGCAGGAAGTTCCCGCCTTTCGAGGCGATGTCGGCCAACTTGCGGAGCAGGTCCTCGGTGGACTTCCAGTCGTGGTCGCTCTTGTTGTAACCCCAGTGGCGGTTCATGGTCATGCAGGTTTCCCAATCGACGCCCGGGAGGCCCGTCGGGGGAATCTCCTGCTCCGGCGTGCCGAAATCGCCGGCGTACTTCTTCGCGCGGGTCATGCCTTGCATCCCGGCGCGGCCCTTGTCCACGCGGTTGTTCACGATGATGTCGGGCTGCAAGCCGCGCACGAACGCGTACAGGTCGCGGCCGTGCTCGTGTTTCCAGGTGTCCTCCCACTCGCCGTCGAACCACATCACGCCGATCGGCCCGTAGTTGCTCAGCAATTCGCGGACCTGGTCCTTGAGGTGTTCGATGTAGCGCCCGAAGTCGGCCCCGTCGGTGCTGCGGTTTTCCCAAGGCCGTCGTGGCAGGTAATCCGGATGATGCCAGTCCATGATCGAGTGATACCAGCCGATCTTCAGGCCCGCTCGCCGGCAGGCGTCGGCGAGCTCTTTCATGATGTCGCGCCGAAACGGCGTGGACATGATGTCGTAATCGGTGTGCGCCGAGTCGAACAGGCAGAAGCCGTCGTGGTGCTTCGACGTGATCACGATGTACTTCATGCCCGCGTTGCTGGCGAGGCGCACCCATTCGTCGGCGTCGAACTTCACCGGATTGAACTGCTCGACGAAGCCCTCGTACTGCTCCACCGGTATCCGGGCAGTATGCATGATCCACTCGGCGTGGCGCGCGTCGCCTTGCCATTCGCCGGCGGGGACCGCGTAGAGCCCCCAGTGAATAAACAGCCCGAAACGTGCTTCGCGCCACCAGCCCATCCGCGCGTCGCGCTGCTGGTCGGTCTCCTGGAGCCCGTCATCGGCATGCGCCGGAACCCGACCGGGCGGAGCGATCAGCATTGCCGCCAGAATCACCCCCGCAAGGAACCATCCGCCGTCGCGCCTGGGCATCAGCCACCCTCCTCGATTCGGAGCGATCAGGGTTCGCGCCGCCGGCCGTCGCGCCGCCAATCGTCCGTTCGGAACGAAGACGCCGGTAGACCCTCGTCATTGCGCAAATTGGGCTCGTCCGCCGCACCCCACGCGTAGCGCACGGCAACAGGCCGCAGGACGTCTTCGCTCGAAACCAGGATCG
>JACZRH010000078.1 GCA_022574815.1 Planctomycetota bacterium
AATGCGGAGAGCTGGGCCTGGCGATGCACGAAGAGGTGCTCAGCCGTGGAGCAGCCCGCTGGTTCGTGCCGTCGCACAACCATCTTGTCCAGATCGTCCACGATGATGACGAGCCCGTGGTAACCTTTGCTCCTCAACTCCAGCGCCGCCGCGCTGATGACATCATTGGCTGCGACAATCCAGTTGCCGGTGTCGGGCTCCAGGAGTTTGCGGATTTCGAGGCGGGCGTCGGGGCTGGACTTGATCGCGGCCGTGACCTTTAGCATGCCGGCCTCCAGCCCGATCGTTTCGAAGCTGAATTTGTTATCGAACAGGTGCTTGAAACGTTCCCAGCAGGCGATGAACAATCCCGGTTTGAGCTCGATCTTGGCTCTTTTGCGAATCTGCTCGGCCATTTGGCGAACGATCGCCGCGAGCACGTCGGGAAAGTCCACGTCGTTGCGGTCGACGTCCTCGTCGGCCCCACAGAAGACGGTGAAGTACCTCTTCCCGGTGCCGGTTTCGAGCTCACTCTGCAAGCGAAGGAGCTCGGTCGTCTTTCCGCTGCCACGGTGTCCTGCCAGTAATTGGCAGGTGGAGCCAGCGGAGCGGCGGATCGCGTTGGCCAGGCGCTGGACGACGGCGGCTTGGCCGCGCACATCGTCCAGTTCGACGTAGAGATCGGGCTTGTCCGGCGGAAGGGGTTCGTCCGGATCGAAGACGCGGTATACATCCACGGTCAGGTCCGGCATTATCTCCCTTTCGTCGGCGTCCGGTCCGGCGGCCGTCGTCGGAAACGGCCTCGCAGAATTGTAGCGTGCGGATTGGCGCGTGTATCGCCGTGGATGGGCGGCTCTCGCTCTACATCGCAGCACCATGCCGTCGGCAGCAGTCGGGTAGCGAGCGTCTCAAAATGCAGCACCGGGTTGCGGACTCGGGATTGGTGCGTCTGGGACGGCGCCTGCGTGCTCGACGCTCTGCGGCCATGTGCTCAAAATAGGACAGTCGTCGGGCGGGGTCAATGCGGGGTGGAACGTTCGTCGACCGGTGCGGGTCCGGCCGGTGCGGGTGTCTGGGGAAGGGGTCCAGCAAGAGGGGCACCGGCTGATAGCCGGTGCCACACTTTGTGGGGGCCGGCGGCGGGACGCACGATTCGTGCCGCTGTTTGGCGCGCGCGCGACGAGTTGTTACCCATGCCACCAGCGGCGTTTCGACTTGCTCGCGGCCGGACCGGAACCCGAGCCTGTTACCTCCTGCCGCACGCGCTCGACCAATTCGTCGTCCGACACTCGGCCGGCGGAGAGCCGCCGTAGGACCTGAAACCGCTCGCGCTCTTGCGGGGTGAGCTCGGTCAGGATCGTGGCCCGGTCGCGTACGACCTCGTTCGGTTCCGGGTCGGAAGCGTCCTGCGGAGCGGACGGCTCGGGGATCGGAATTGCGACGTCAGTGTTGGGGCCGGCGGCCGGTAAAGTTGCATCGTCGGCCGGGATGGCCGCGGCGAGTTCGTCGGCGGGAGGCTGTTCGCCGTCGGCGTCGTCGTCGGTCGCTGCGAGCGACGGCTGCTCGGCGATCGGTTCCGTAGCGTCGCGTTTCTGGGCGAATTCCTCTTCGAGCGCGACCAGCACGTTTTCACGCTCGTCGAGTTCCTTGGCGCCGTCATCGAGCGCTACGGCGCGCTGTTCGAGCTCGGCCTGCCGGGCCGCGAGTTGCTCGTCGAGTCGGCTGGCGTGTTCGGTCCGCTCAGCGACCTTGTTCTCGCGCTCGGCCAATTCGGAGGACAACTCGGCATGCACGGACTCCTGCTCGTGCAGCTCGCGCTCGCGTGCAGCGAGCCGTTCGTCGCGGTCGTCGTGCTCGCGGCCCGCGGCCACGCCTCGTTCGTGCTCGGCCTGGAGCTCCGCCTGACGGGCATCGAGACCGACTTGAAGATCGTTCACGCCGGCGCGATCGGTGACCAGCTCCGCGCGCAGCTCGCCCAGGCGTCCGCGTTCCGCCTCGACTTCCTGCCAAGCTTGCTCGAGCTGGGCGCGTTTGGTCTCGAGCGAAGCATCGGATTCGTCGGCTTGGGACGCTTGCGCAGCGATGATCGTTCGGCGTTGCTCGAGCGCGGCGCGCTCTTCTTCCAATCGGAGCTTTGCATCGTCGAGCTCGGCCCGACCACGCTCGGTCGCGCTCATGCGCTCGTCAAGCGCCTCTTCGCGCTGCTGCTGCTCACTGCGGCGCTGCTCCAGACTCGCTTCGGCGTCGACGACTTCTTCGCCGCGTTGCGCAAACGCGGCGCGGTCATTTTCGAGACGCTGGCGCGCCTTTTCCAGCTCCGCCTGTTGCCGGTCGTGATCCTCTTTCCTCTGATTCAGTCCGGCGTTTTGCTCGCCGAGCTCGGTGTCTTTTCGATCCAGGGCCTGCTCTAGCTGGTTGAGCCGCTGCTCACGTTCCAAGGCCGCGTGTTTGGCGCTCTCGAGCTCTGCCTCGGATTCGGCCGACGCCGTTTGCTGTATCTCGAGCGCCGCCCGCTCGGTGTCGTATCGGCGCGCGCGTTCTGCCTGCTCGGCCGTTTGCTGCTCGAGCTGCTCGCCGTGCAGCTCTTGCTCCCGGCGGATGCGGTCGAGCTCGCGCTCGCGTTGTTCGAGGCCGGTGGCCGTTTGCGAGGCTTCGGCCTGGCGGTGCTGGAGCTTGGCGTGCGACTCTTGCAGCGCGGCCGAGCGCTGCGCGAGCGACGCGGTTTCGCGTTCGAGCGCGTCGCGCTCGTTTCGCAGCCTCGCTTCGCGCGCGTCGAGCTCTGCTACGCGCGCCTCGGCCGCGGCGTCGCGCCGCCGTGCTTCGGCCTGACGGTCTTCCAGGTGTGATTCGAGGAGATTGATTTGTCCGAGGACCGAGTCGATTTCGGCGCCGAGCGCGTTGAGCGGCTCGTCCGGATTATCGAGCGCGGCAGGGGGGCCTGCAGCGGGCGGTGGCCGGCTCGGCGGATCTGCGATCTGTTTGCGTCGCGAAGCCATCGCGCCCTCTTGCCAAACCGCGGCGGCTCGCGCGTCCTATCGAGACCTCACCGTTGCCGGTGTCCGCGGAAGCTCGCGTGATCCCCTCGCGGCGCACGACCCGCGGGGCGTTCAGGCCCCGCCGTACACCGCGTTCCTTGCCGCCGGCCGAGCCCGAGTCGCGTCGCCCGGAATGCGGCCTCTTCTACGACAATGATTCAAAACGCGGGGCGATCCCGCCTGTGATAATGCCTGGAGACGTGCCGGATTTGGGCGAGGCGCGCTGGCGAGCGGCTGAAGGGCGGGGAAATCGAAATACTATCGGCAGGCGAGTTCGGCGACGCGCTGCACCGGCTCATGACCAGCTCGTCGGAAGAGGCGCGAGTCGTTGCCGCATGGGAAGGAAGCGCGCGTGGGTTCAGGCGCGGCGGCGGCGCGTGGCCCAATAGCCCATCCCGCCGAGCGTGATCAGAATCATCGTTCCGGGCTCGGGCACGGCGATGCTGTTCGGATCGCCTGGATCGGTCAGGCCCAAAGGGGCCACGGCGGAGGACTGCCCGGCAGGCAGCGGCGGGCCGACCGGATTCAAAGGCGTCAGCAGGTAGTCGCCGTTCACGTCTGCCGTCAGGCTGAATCCGGAAACGACGGCATGATCGCGCAGCGCTTCTTCGATCGCGTCATCGATGCGGTCGATCGGGGATTTTGGCGACAATTGTTCAAGCCCGTCGGTGTTGACGCCCAGGCCGGTCAGCAAGGCCAGGGTCAAGTCGAAGAACAGATTGCCCTCGATGACGATCGGCCCGATATCGAAACTGACGTCTTCGCTGTCCCGGGCGATCACGCCGTCGACCAGGATTTGGGCGTTGGCGTTGGAGATATTGAGCGTGGTTTCGTAGAAGCCGAACTGGTTGATCTCGATCGTGCTCTGCATCGCGAACGTGCCGGTGAGCTCGGCGTCCTGCAAGCCGGTTTTGGCCCGCAGTGTGTACTGCAAGTTATTGAAATTGAGTTCGCCGTTTCCGATGAGGAACCCGCGCCTTGTATAGCCCATGGTTGCATCCATGGTCCCGCTCAGCTCCAGATCGATGGCGCCCAAATCGAGCACTTCCGGGCGGCCGCTCGAGTCGTTTCCGAACCCACGATTCAATTCGAGCGTCCAGCCGCGGCCGACGCGGTCCGGGACGATGCGCAAGCGGCCCGTGCGGGCCCCGTTGACGCGCGTGCCGTTGCCGGTCGACAAGATGGGCGAGCCGCTGGGGGTGGCGAACACCTGGAGCCCGCGATAGACATCGTCAAAGAGCCCGGCCGTGGCCGTCGCACCAGCGATCAGGCTCGTGGTGAGCAAAGCACAGATTCGGGGTCGCAACATTTTGGCTCCTGCCGGAATTCGCAGGCGTCGCCTACACGCCATTACTAGCATAGCGCCCGCCGCACAGGGGTGCAAGCGGGCGCAGGGGCTGCTGCAAGTCTTATCGGAGATCGGCCCGCGGCACTTCAGGCTCGAGCCCGTGCTGGAACGGCGGGCGGCCGTCCTTGGGGTCCCGGAGTCGAAATCCGGGCTCGACACCCCTCGTTCGGGACCCGAATCGCAGTATAATCCCCCCGGCGATGGCCCCCGGGGACGTATGGGGGCATCGGCTTGCCGTAGCGACCGTACGCGTGGTGGCGGTACCCGGCCTATGCGAGTGAGTACGCCAGGAAAGTCCGTTCGTCGTTCGTCGGTACGCCGCGCGCCGTCAGGGCTGGTGATCCTCTTCGCGCTGGTGGGCACGGCCCACGCGCAAAATCCGCAGTCGCAACCGGCGAACACGCTCTCGGCCGAGGATCTGCAACGGGCGAATGAGTGGATTGGGTTGATCGAGGGCAATAACGCGCCCGAGGCCCGGCAGACGGGAGTGCGCGAGCTGCTGCGATTGGGCTGGTCCGAGACGCCCAAGCGGCTTGCCGCGATCCTGAGTGGCAACAGCGCACCCGCGAAGGTCGCCGTCGCGACCGTCCTGTCCGATTCGCCGGCCCAACTTCTGCCTGCATACGTCGAGCCCTTGATCGCGGCGCTGGGCGATCCGGCGGCGGAAGTGCGGCGTGCCGTGGGCGGAGCGCTGGCGGCTTATCGCGACGGCGGTGTCGTGCCGCGCTTGCGGGCCATTGCGATGGATGAATCGAAGGACCGCACGCTGCGGCTGGCGGCCATCGAGACGCTGGGACGCATGGTCCGTCGTGAGGCGATCGGTGCGCTGATCGATGCGCTGGCACAAACGGAGAACACCCTGCGCGACCCGGCCCTGGCGGCGCTTAAACAGGCCACGGGTCTCAGCTTCGGCGGGGATGCGCCCGCGGCCCGGAGGTGGTGGACCGAGACGCGCGGCCTGCCGTTGGCCGAGTGGCAGCAACTGCAAATCGAAAGGCTGCTGCGCCAGTCGCGGGACGCGTCGCAGCGGCTGCGCACCTTCCAGACCCGCCTGAAACGGGCGCTGCGCGACGGATACCTGCGCGCCCCCGAAGCCGAGCGAACCCCGTTGCTGCAATCCTACCTCGCCGATCCGTTTGCCGAAGTGCGTCTGGTCGGGCTCGAACTCGTTCAGTCGCAGCGCGCCGAGGGAAAGACCCTTACGCCGGAGACCGTCGCGCTGGCCGGCCGGCTGCTGACCGACGGCGACGCGCGGGTGCGCGAAGCGGCGGTCCATACCGTGGCCAACTTCCGCAACGCGGGGGACGGCGAACGCTTCGGCCAAATGTTGACCCGCGAGAGCGACCCGCGCGTGCGGCTGGCATTGGTCAACGGCCTCGGCTACGTCGGATCGTCCGCGTCGGTCGAGCCGTTGCTGCGATTGATGGAGCAATCCGACGAGCGCCTTACGATCGAGGCGGTTACGGCCTTGGGGCGGCTCGTGGATCGCGGTGTGGTCGATGCGGCGGCGCGCCCGACGGTCGCAGCCGCGCTGCTGCACCGATTTCGCTCGGCGAACCCGGAGCGGACGGCTATGCGCGAGCGGGTCCTGGCCGCGATGAGCCGGTTCGCCGATCCTCAATTCGGGCCTGTGTTCGCAAAAGCGCTGGCGCCCACCGAGGTGGTCGGCGTGCGCCAGGCGGCAGCGCGCGGCTTGGCCGTGCTCGCCGACCCGAGTCATGCCGACGCTCTCGCGGGATCGATCAACGATCCGGACGGCGGCGTGCGCAAGTCGGTGGTCGAGACACTCGTCAAGCTCGCGTCCTCCGATGCCCACCTCGAGGCGCTTTGGACACGATTGGCGGCTGAGGCCGAAGCGGATCAGTCGATTCGCCAGACTGCCTGGCGTGGGGTGTTGACACTGCTCACGACACGCCCGGCCGCGGTGATCGAAGGCCGGATCGCGCGTCTGCCGGCGAGCGACGCTTCGGCGGGCGCCAAGACGCTCGAGTTGCTCAAGCTCGCCGAGGCCGTGCTAGCCGAATTGGGGGACCAGCGCGGGGAGCTCGGGCGCGTTCGGGCACGGATCGCCGCGCAGCACGTGGCCCTCAAACAGCCTCCCGAAGCGGTTGCCATGTACCGCGCGGCCTTGGCGGACATGCACGCGGCGGGGTCGGCCGAGATTCCGCGTGTTGCGATCGAGCTGCTGCGCTTCGCACTGGTTAACGATCTGTACGACGCGGAGGTGGCGTCGTTGCTCGCCAACGGCAACCCCGCGCTGGATCCCCAGGCGGTCTGGGAGGCGATTCGCGGAGAGATCGAGCGACGTGTGAACCCGGACGACGCGGATCGCGCGATTGCGATGCTCGCGGCGTTGCAGGCCCGGCCGCCCACTTCGATGCCGGCCGACGTGATGCAAGCGATGCAGACCCTCCTGGAGCGGGCCCGCCAAATCAAAGAAGGCCGGAAGCCCAGCCCGCCGAGCTCGCAGCCGGCGTCGGCGGCGACGACGCAGCCGAACGCGAGCCCTGCGAGCCCACCCTGACAGGGCTGCCGCGTCGGCGCACCGCAAGCGCGAGCGTGCGCGCGATGCGAGGGGTCGCTATTTCTGACGGTAGACGATTCGGCCGCGCTTGAGGTCGTAAGGCGACACTTCGATGGTCACCTTATCGCCCGGGAGAATGCGGATGAAGTGCTTGCGCATCTTGCCGGAGACGTGCGCGAGCACCTCGTGCTTTTCCTCGGTGCCGACGTCCGCCGCGACCAAGAACATGGCATTGGGGAGTGCCTTGAGCACGATTGCGTCCATTTGCAGGGGTTCTTGACTGGCCAAAGGCACTCCTTCTGCACGCCCATTGCAGATCCATGCAACGGATCTGCGCGGACCGAACGATCGGTTCCGGCGCCGCGCGAAACCGCGGCAAACTCGGCGGTGCGATACTAACAAGATCGTACATGCACGTTACAGCACGGTCAACGACCGGCGTCCGGTGAAGCCGAGATTGGAGCCTGGCGGGCGTCCAGGGCTCGCTCGCCCGTTCGAGCGGGAAAGTCGCGCACGGCATAAACACCGAGCACATCGAACAAGGTGGCCGGGAGCACGAGACGATCGATCAGGCCATTCCGAATGCGGGCGCGGTGTTCGTCTTTGACGGGTCCGTGGGGGCTCGATCGATTCCTGTTTGTCGCGGCGGATTTGCGAATTCGTTCGAGCAGATACGCCATCGGCACCCAGTTCACTTCGCGCACGACCCGGCCGAGACGCAGGCCGGCCGCCCCCAGGATGCGTCGTAGTGCCTGGGGTGAAAAGAAGTAGAGGTGTTCCGGCAAGTTGAAAAGGTGCCAGCGCGGGCCGGACAGGCGCGCGCAGAGTGAAGTGATGTCGCCGGTTGAAAGCGCCAGGACTCCGCCGGGCCGCAGGGCGCGGCCCAGCGCCCGCAGCAGGCTCGCCGGATCGCGCAGGTGCTCGATCACGTCCCAGAGCGCGATGCCGTCGTAGGCCGAGCGGGCGAGCTCGATGTCCTCGATCGCGGCGCACGTAACCGACAGGCCTCGTTCGCGCGCCCGGGCCACGGCGTAGGAGCTGACCTCGATGCCGCGGGCGTCCCAGCCGGCGGCGCGCGCCTCGCACAGGAAGCAGCCCGTCCCGCAGCCCACCTCCAGCATCTCGCGCCGGCCGGCCGCACGGCGTCCCCCGCAAAGCGACGCCATGCGCCGCAGCCGCGCGCGGGCCGTCGCACGCGCGCCGGCCTCCAGTGCCCGGTAGTCGTCGTAGCCCTTGGCGGCGTCGGCGGATTGAAAATAGTCGCGATCGTAGAAACGACGCGGATCGAAGGGCGGCCAGTTCCACCAACCCAGGCCGCAACGTGAACAGCGCAACAAGGGCACGCCGCGGCGCAGCAAGAATGACCGCACGGCCCGTGCCCCGCACGCGGCGCATTGCGAACGCGGGCCGCGCTGCGGAGGGTCCTCGGTGTTGCCGTCAGCGATCATCGGGCCGCGTGGGCGGTGCTCTTTCGCATGGGATAGACATGGGCCGCGGCGGGGTACTCACCGGCGGAGATCGCTTCGACGTAGCGCCGCATGGCGTCTTGGGTGTCCCGGCCGACCTGTGCGTAGACGGGCACAAATCGCGGCGGGCGAAGGGACCCGATGCCGAGCAGGTCCTGGGTAACGACGACGTGCCCGTCGCAGGCCGGCCCGGCGCCGCAGCCGACGACGGGGACGTCGATGGCGTCGAGCACGGCGCGCGACGCTTCGGCGGGGACGGCCTCGAGCAGGATCATGACCGCGCCGGCGTCGACCATGTGTCGCGCCGACTGCACCAGCGTCGCGATGCCGGCTTGGTCGCGCGCCTGGGCGCGGTATCCGTCGGGCGTCTCAACGCTTTGGGGCCGCAGGCCGAGGTGGGCCATTACTTCGATTCCCGCGCCCGCGATCTTCTCGACCAGAACCTCTTGTCCGGCGGCCGCCTCGAATTTCACCGCGTCACAGCCGGCCTCATCGCGAAAACGCCGCGCCGCATGAACCGACGCGTCGTCGCCGGCGACCATCGCCTCGAAGGGCATGTCACCGATCAGGTACACGCGTGGTGCGCCGCGCCGCACGGCCTCGCCGAGCGTCAGCATCAACGAGAGCGGGACCAACCGCGTGGTGTCGTGCCCGAGCAGCACGGTTCCCATCGAATCGCCGATCAGCAGCGCGTGAACGCCCGCCGCCTGCGCCGCCACGGCGGTGGGAAAATCGTAGGCCGTGAGCATGGCGAATTTTCGCCCCTGGGCTTTGAAGCGGCACAGGTCGTCGAGACGGATGGGGTCGTGCGTATCGGCGGGCATCGCTTGTATCTCCGCGTTGCGGATTCGGACGGCTCAGCCGTCGTCGCGATAGACATCGTGGCACGACGAGCAGATGGCGTTGATCTTGCGGGCCAGGCTCTTGGCCTGATCGAACTTTTTGGCCTTTCCGGATTCGGCCAGCTTGACTGCGGTGTCCAGCATGTTCTTGGCCCAGCGACGGTAGTCGTCCTTCTCGGAGTGGAAGCGATTCACGTTGGCAAGCTCGGCCAGCATCCAGGCGTGCGCGACGACCTCGCTGTCCTTTTTCTGAAGGATGGCGCGGTTCATCCCGTTGAAGACCCGCTCCTGCCACTCCATCAACACGTGCCGGTCGGCAACCGGCTTGAAACCCTCCAACAGCGCCGCCGGGCGCGCGGCCTCCGGCACCAGCGGGGCGTGTTCGTTTTCGCCCGCCGGTTCCTGCGTCTGCACTGCTGATGCAAGCGGGATCGCGATGACAACACTCAGCGCGCCCAGCACGCCGAACACCACGGCGACACCAATATGGGACCTCATACAACCTCCTTGCGAATCCTCGAGGGCCGACCGAGGCCACCGGATCGGTAGCGGTCACCCCGCTCAGGCTACATGGTACCCGAAATCCCCGGGGTCCACAGCCGCGTCGCGGACCGGGTCCGGTAATGGTCTGCCCGACGCGGGAGCGGCGGCGCGGCAAGGTGGCGTCTAATTCAGACAGCCCCCCCGGGCGAGTCGATACTGCTGACAGTGCGGGTTGATGGAATCGCTGCAGGGTCGCGATTCGTCCGCGCCGGGTACGAGCCGCTATGCACACCGAACCGGTGGACGTGTGCGTCATCGAAGACGACGCCGCCCAGCGCGCCTTGCTGGTGCGGCGCCTGATGCGCGACCACTATAGCGTGGTGCAAGCGGAGAACGGCCGCGAAGGCTTGCAGCAGATTCGGCGGCATCACCCGCGCGTCGTGATCAGCGACCTGAAAATGCCAGAGGTCGACGGGATCGAGGTCTGCCGCCAGATCCGCACCGACCCCGCGCTGGACGGCACCTATGTCATCGCCGTCACGGCCTATGATTCCCATGAGCAGAAGCACGAGGCCCTCAACGTCGGCGCCGACGACTATCTGACCAAACCCTTCGACGAGGAAGAGCTGACCGCACGTCTGCGAAACGGCCTGCGGATCAACCGGCTCCAGGAGCGGCTGCGCCGCGCCGCGCTGACCGACGGTCTGACCGGGCTGTGGAACCACACGCAGTTTCGCCAACTGCTCGATCAGGAGTTCGCCCGCACGCGGCGTTACGGCGGCATCGTCTCGCTGCTGATGATCGACCTCGATCATTTCAAGGCGGTCAACGACACCTATGGGCACGAGACCGGCAACCGCATCCTGAAGCTGGTCGCCACGCACCTGCGGAAGACGGTGCGGGACATCGACATCGTTACGCGTTACGGCGGCGAGGAGTTCGGGATCATTTGCCCGCAGACGAACCTGGACGACGCCACGGGTCTGGCCGAGCGGATCCGGCATTCGCTGCCCGAGAAGGTGCGCTGCGCGGAGCACCGGCGACTGAACGTGACGGCCTCGATCGGCGTGGTGTGCTGCTCGGATGCGCGGGTGAATTCGGTGAACGACCTCGTAAACCTGGCGGATCAGGCGTTGTACGCCGGCAAGAACAAGGGGCGCAATCAAGTCATACGGTGCGACCAGCTCGACGCCCAGCCGGTCTCCCCCACGCTGCAGATGGGGGAAGTGGAGCGGCTGCGCAAGGAGGTGGTTGCGCTCAGCATGCAGGCCAAGGAGTTGTGTCTGCAGAGTGTTTGGGCTCTGGTCCAAGCGCTCGAGGCCCGCGACCCGTACACGGCCTGGCACTCGCGCAACGTGACCTTTTACACGAATGCGCTGGTCGAGGCCGCTGGATTGCCCGCTTCGCTACGGGATGCGGTCGGCAACGCGGCGATGCTGCACGACCTGGGGAAGATCGGCGTTCCCGACCGCATTCTCCAAAAGGTCGACCCGCTCACGCAGAGCGAGACCGCGGCGCTGCGTCACGTTCCGCTCATGACGTGCAAGATCCTCGAGCCGCTGCGCATCTTCGCGACCGAAATCCTGATCATCCGCCACGTGCGCGAGCGCTTCGACGGGACCGGCCATCCGGACGGCCTGGTGGGCACCAACATCCCCATCGGCTCGCGTCTGCTGGCGATCACCGAGGCTTTCGACGCCATGACCTGCGACCGCGTGTACCGCCCGCACCGGTCCATCGACGCGGCCATCGCCGAGATCCAGGCCGAGGCGGGCCGGCACTTCGACCCCAAGTTCGCCGATTTGCTCGAGCGCGTGGTGCGCGAGCAGGAGGACCGCTGGCAGGAGCAGATCGACCGGGCCCAGCGGGAAGTCAATTCCTTCACGCCGTTGGTTTACTGACCCGCCGAATTTTGTCATACGGACGACCTGTGGAGCGCGGATCACCCTCGGTATGCGGCCGCGCGGGCAGCTTGAAACGCCATGAATCTGGTACGGGCGGGCTCCGGCGCGGGCCGGAGCGAATTCGCTCGAGCCATCTTGTGAGCGCGAGTGAACTCGATAGACTGCCGTGAATCGCGGCCGTAACGGACGGTCAGGAGCCGCTGGTGGGCAAGTCGAAGGGCTGGCACGACGCCTTTTTCGGCAACCTCTACCAAGAGGTCCTGGCCAACCAGTTCAGTTCGGCGCAAACGAAATCGCAATTGGCATTGGTTCGTCGGCTACTGCGGCTACGCAAGCCGATGCGCGTGCTCGACGTCCCGTGCGGGATGGGCCGGCTGGCCCTGGCATTGGCCGAGCAGGGGCTGCGCATGACGGGCGTGGATTTCAATGCGGCCTATCTCCGCCGGGCGCGCCGCGAAGCCGGTCGGCGAAACCTGGACATGCGATTCGTGCAAGCCGACATGCGGCGGCTCGCGTTCGAGGCCGAGTTTGACGCGGTCTTCAACTGGTTCGGCAGCTTCGGGTATTTCTCCGACCGGGACAACTCGCGCGTCGCCGAATGCGCGTTTGCCGCGCTGAGGCCGGGCGGCCGCTTTCTGGTCGAGGGGCTCAACCAATCGTGGCTACGGACCCATCTGCGCCCGCGCGACGAATGGGCGGTCGGCGGGGTGCGGATCGAGAACCGGCGCGCGTGGGACGCGAAACACAGCCGCGTCCGCGATACGTGGACGTTGTCGAAAGGCCGGCAGCGCGAGCGGCACCGCATTTCGATTCGGCTGTTTAACGGTGCGGAGATGCGGGCCCTGCTGCGCTCGGTGGGTTTTCGCGACATCCAACTCTTGGGTGGCCGCCCGATCGGACCGCTCACGCGACACAGCCCCCGCCTGATCGCCGTGGCAACGAGGCCGCGCGGCCGGCCGGGACGTGCCGTGTCGGGTCGCTGAGCCGGTCACGTGCTTTGCGGCTTGCTCGTTGGCTGGTGCGAGATTTCTATCTCGCACACGCTGCGGCGGGAATCCCTTCTCGCGACACGGGCCGCGCCCCGGCAGCAGCCGCTAGTCCCATCCGTCTCGTGGCACTGCCGAATCGAGCGGCATACAATGGCGCCCACGGTGGCGGAGACCGGCTGCGAGGAGTAGCGATGAATCCGTTCAAGGGCACGTTTACAGCGATGATCACGCCGTTTCGGGATGGGAATCTGGATTTCGACGCGCTCGAGAACCTGGTGGAACGCCAGATCGAGGCGCGCGTGGACGGGCTCGTTCCGTGCGGGACGACGGGCGAGTCGTCGACGCTCAACGCCGGCGAGCACGACCGAATCATTGAACGCGTGGTCCGGATCGCCAAGAAACGCGTGCCGGTCATTGCCGGCACCGGCAGCAATTGCACCGCCGAGACCGTGCAGCGCTCACGGCACGCGGCCAAGTGCGGGGCCGATGGGCTGCTGATTGTCGCGCCGTATTACAACAAGCCCACCCAGGAGGGGCTCTTTCGGCACTTCTCGGCGATCGCCGAGGCCGTTGACGTACCGATCGTGATCTACAACATTCCGGGCCGCTGCGGCGTTGAGATATCGATTGAGACGATCTGCCGGCTTTGCGATCGGCATGAGAACATCGCCGCCGTCAAACACGCGACCGGCAGCGTGTGCGGTGCGGCGGATCTGATGCAGGCGTGCGACGTGGGCGTGCTCTCGGGCGATGATCCGCTGACGTTGCCACTGATGGTCGTCGGCGCGGTCGGGGTGATTAGCGTGCTGTCCAATCTGGCCCCCAAGTCGGTCAAGCGGCTCACGCAGGCGGCGCTGTACGACGACTACGGCGAGGCACGCGACGCGCACCGCGCGATCTACCCGATCGCCCGCGCGCTGTTGTCGCTCGAGATCAATCCGATCCCGATCAAGACCGCGATGGCGATTCGCGGCTACTGCGCCGAGGAGTTTCGACTGCCGATGTGTGCGATGTCGGCCGAGAACCGGGCGAAGCTCGAAGAGCTGCTCGACGGGCAGCCGATGGACTAATTGTCAGCACAAAATTCCAAACACGCCAAACCGAGCCCGAAGCGCCACCAACGCGGCGCTGATCCAGCGAACCAGTGGCGACCCGACAAACACGGCGATCTAAACTCTACGGCGGTACGTCCGCCGGCACTGCGTCGATCTTCGCCTGCATATCGCCGGGCACGACCGTTCGGGCGGCGATGGCCGCGTAGATGCGTTTCGCGCCGGCCTTGCGCAGGACCTTCGAGACCTCGTGAATCGTCGCGCCGCTGCGAACGATGTTGTCGACGATACACACGGTCCGGCCGCGAACGCTTCGCCAACCGAGCCCGGCGAGGCGGGACAGCGCGAAGCAGCCTTTGACATTCTCAAACAGCTTGGCTTTCGAGGCCACCTCAAAGCGCATCTGGCTCGGTGCGTAGCGGGCCCGCCGAATGCCGCGCAGCAGCGGTATCTCGAGCCGGCGGGCCAACTCTTGCGTCAGGAGCAGCGCGTGGTTGCACGAGCGCTGCATGCGCCGCCTCCAGTGCATCGGCACGGGCACCAGGGCTTCGACGTCCGCCAGCCAGCTTCTTCCGCACAATGCCTCGGCCATCAGTTCGGCCAGATAGGCCGCGTTGCGCTCGCGTCCGCCGTACTTCAGACCGACGATCAGAGTGCTCAAGGGGTGCATATATGGGCCGGCACGGGCGATGCCGGCGATGTTCCAGATGCGCTCGTTGCGGCAGCGGAAGCAGCCGCGATGGTCCAGCGATTCGGGGCGAATGGTGCGGGCGCAGCGATGGCAGTAGGAGCGCCAGAGAATCGCCTCGAATGACGCCAGGCAACCGTCACACGCCCGGGAGCCACCCGACGGGATCCATGTGCCACAGACCGCACAGGTTTGCGGCAGGACTGCGTCGGAGACGGCGAGCGCGAGCCGTCGGATGCCGGAAGGACGCGGCAGGGCGGCCGCCGAACTCGGCTCAGCGGCGTTCATCTTCTACGCCGCTGGCCTCGGACGTGTCTTCGTGCTCGAAGGGGACCGCGTGGGGCTCGCCCGCCGAGTCGAGCTGGATCTTGCGAATCCGCAGCTCGGCTTGGTCAAGCACCTTTCGGCAATGAGCGGCGAGATTCATGGCCTCTTCATATTGGGCGACCGACTCCTCAATGCCGATCTCGCCGGCCTCCATGGCCTCGACGATGTCGTCGAGCCGCTTCATGGCGTCTTCGAACTTGAGGTTCTTGAGAGACTTGGCCATCGCCGCCGGTCCCGCGTTCCGCTGTCCGGCGCCATGATGGAACGGCGGTAGGGCGGCGGTCAAGTGGGCGGCGTCGAATTGTCGCTTTTCGTATTTTGACAAGCCCCGGCCGACGAACCATACTTTCCAAGCTGCAAATGCGGGCGAATTGAGGATCTGCCGAGTTTGAGTCCGGCAGGCCGGGTTCCTGGGTTCGCAGCCCGCGAGAAACTTCAAGGAGTACACCAAATGGCCGGTCGACCAGTACCGAGCCGCGTAGGCGGCGGGTTGTCGGGGTTGCATTACGGGCTGATCAGTTTCGTGTTTATCAGTGTGATCGCGCTGGTGGGATTCGTCCTGCAATTGACCAAGGTCAAGGATCTCGTGGCGGCCAACGCGCGGCTCCAGCGGGACATCGATGATTACGGTGTCCCCCCGGCGCACTACGTTGACTTGCAGCGTTATTATGAAGACGAAGCCGGCAGCCGCCGGAACCAGGTCTTCACGGTGATGGCCGGCGACATCGCGGACCTGTCGCAGCGGATCACCGGCCGGACGCTGGACGACAACAATCCACTGTATCCGACGCTCGTGGCGGAAATGGCCACGCGCCAGTTTAACCGGACCATCATGGAAGAGCGGCAGGCGTTGATTCGGGCGGGCGTGCCGGATCCGAAGCCCCCATTTCAGGAAGGTGATGCGCTGCTGACCGTCATCGACAAGCTGAGCCGGTCGTCGCGGAAGTTGAAGGTCGACAATCTGAAGCTTAACGAGCGGCTGGGCGAAATGCAGAGCACGAATGAGACGCTGAGCTCGGAAGTCAGCCGGGTGCAGAAGGAGTTTCAGGACGAGATCGAGGCGCAAAAGGACCGCAACGACCAGCGCGCCCTCGAGCAAGGCAAGATCATGGAGCTCAAGGACCAGCAGCTTGGGGACTTGCAGACCAAACTCGACGAGCGGACGCAACAATTGAACCAACTGCGCCAGCGCGTCCAGCAACAGGACCGCGAAAAGGACCTGCAAGTCGAGCAGCTCAAGGGGCAGGTCGCAATGCTCCAGGACCAGATCCGCGCGTTGCGGCCGGCCACGTTCGACCCCGAGGCCATCCTGCGCAAGGCCGACGGCCGCATCCTGCGGGCCATCCCCGGCAGCGAGATCGTCTACATCAGCGTCGGCGCCAGCCAGGGCCTGAAGGTCGGCATGGGGTTCGAGGTTTACT
>JACZRH010000079.1 GCA_022574815.1 Planctomycetota bacterium
GATCGCATACCGTCGAGGACCTCCCCTCGCTGCGAGACGAGAAATCTCCCCGGCTTCGCGAGTGCGCAGCTCGTCTCGAGGAGATCGGCAAGGTGCGCCCGATCACCACCGGTTTCGTGGTCGACCGCGGCGCGATCGTCCGCGTCGCCGTGCTTATTTACCGCGAGAGCCGCGGCTGGGAGGTGCGCCACGCCTTCTTCATCGACCAATTCCGCGGTGCCCGCCCGGCATCAGCTATGAAACGGTTGATCGGCCACACGGGCCACCTCCTATCTACCCCGGCACGCGGAGTTTTTTCCCGGTCCTGATGACCCTGCCCTCTTGGCGAAGGTCGTATAGGGTGGTATGCAGGTTCCGGCGCACGTCCGACGCCTTGGTGTCCACTTGGTCGATGAGCGCGTTAACCACATCGGAGCTCGTAACTCCCGGGTGGTTACGCAGGTACGCGACGATCGCCGCCTTCGGCTTCGGTTTGGCGCCGTTCGTTGTGACTGGCGAGTCGCTATCGACGGACAAGTCCCGCGCACCGATGAGGCCGCGCAATTCTCCCCCAAGTATGGTACGCTCGCGCTGGAGATCGGTGATTCGTTCGACGCAGGCGTCAAGTTTCTGGCGCACCTCTTCGATGCGCCCTTCGAGGGCGGATAGCGTGATTACTTTGCCGTTGAGACTCATATGGCACCTCTGGCACCTCGTTCAATCTTTCGCCGGGGATCATACAGGAAACCGTAACTTAGTTCAAGTACAACCGCCCCTTAATTTTGAGAATTTTGTAGACCGATCACATGACGAAAAAGCCTCGCGGCTACGACCAATTCGATTCACTTGCTCGGAAGCTGGTACGAGTTCTGTAGGGTAGGCACTGCCCACCGATTTTTTCTCGAAGCTAGACATCCTAGACCAACGCGCCTACCATCCCCCGGAACCGGACGGAACCGCGCGCAACCCCGCCCGCTCCAACAACCAAACGCCTCGCGTGCCGTGAGGCCCGCCGCGCCGAACGTCTGCGGTAGGGTGGGCACTGCCCACCAGTTTTCTACAAAACGCAGACCCATCCGGCGCCTACGGCCCAACCGCGGCCGGCGACGCCCCTGCGGCGACGCCGACCCGGTACCACGCAGGTCGCCGGCGGCCACGATTCTCTCGCCGATCGCGATTGATGGCCAATGGCACCCCACGCCGGCCTGCCTCGCGGCCGGCGGCGCCACCCTCGCACCTGCGGGGCTCGCGCAACAGCGAGGCTCTGGTCCGTGCCGGGCTCGGCCCGGACGCCACGACCGCGAAAACGCCCGCAATCCACCGGGCTAAACTCGCGGCCAACCGGCTAGCAACCGTCGGCGTCCTGCCCCGCCCGCCGCGAACAGGCACAACCGGCAGTTGGTGCCCCACCCATTCATGCGTCGGGCACGGAACCGCCGGCCACGGGTGCGAGATTACTATCTCGCACCCACCGCCGCGGGAATACCTTCCCGCGCGCCGTAGTGCCTGTCCTCGCGGTTCGAAGCCCGCTCTTCTCGCCCGGACCGAGACCCAGTGAGCGGGCGGCACGCAACCGCGTTGTTTTTCCGCGCCCCCTCCGCGCGCCCGACATCCGCCGTCATTTGGACCCGAGTCACGTAGGGTGCGTCCCGGACGCACCTTCTTTCCGGCCGGCCGCTGACCGGTTGGTTTTGCCGAGCAGCGACGGTCGCTATAGTCCCGCCATGCGACCGGTCTTCTGCGCAGCGCTGCTGGTCTTCTTCGAAGGAATCGTGATCTGGTCGGTCTTTCCGACCATGACGTACTTTCTCCAGGACCTCGGCGGCGAGCCGTTCTGGATCGGCATCCTGTTCGCACTCATGTCCGGCCCGAAGATCGTGATGAACCCGGTCTTCGGCCGGCTGTCCGACCGCATCGGCCGGCGGCCCGTGTTGATCTTCATCATGCTGGGTGCGATCGGCGGCTCGGTCGCCTGGGCGCTGGCACCCAGCGTCGGCTGGCTGGCCGTCTCACGCGGCATCGCGGGCATCTTCGCCGCCCAGGCCGCACTCAGCCAAACAGTCGTCGCCGACGCGACGCGGCCCGAGCGGCGGGCCGCGGCGATGGGCGTGCTCGGGGCGGCCTTCGGGCTCTCCATGATCGTCGGCCCCCTGCTCGGCGGCTGGGTGGGGCACGCGTGGGGCTCGTATGCCGCCGTCGGCTGGGCCTGCGCCGCCGTGCAGACCCTGTCACTGCTGGTCCTGGTCGTATTCATGCCCGAAACCCGCGTGCGGCCCGAACGGGCCCGGGCGCAGCCGCAAATGGCCGGCATGCGCGGCGTTCTGCGTGAGCCGAACGTGGTGCCGCTGCTGGCGGTCACGCTGCTGATGACGCTCGCGTTTGCCGAGTTGACCAGCACGTTCGCGTCGCTGAGCAAGGATCAATATCAGCTCAAGGTATCCGACACGACCCGCCTGTTCGTCCTACTGGGAATCGTGGCTCTGGTCACGCAAGGCGGCATTTTGCGATTGCTGTTGCCGCGCTTCGCCGAGAAAGGGACCGCACTCCTGGGTCTGCTGCTGCTCGCAGTCGGGCTCGGCTGGTTGGGCATTCTTCCAGCGCGGGGCTCGGTCTGGTGGGCGCTCGGGTTGGTCGCGGCCGGCAGCGCCCTCGCAATGCCGACATTGACCGCGCTGCTTTCGCGCTGCGTCGGCGCCGATCGGCAGGGCAGTTTGCAGGGCATGCACCAAAGCGTCACGGCCCTGGGGCGCGCCGTGGGCGCTCTGGCCGGCGGATTCGTTTACGCCCAGATCAGCCGGTCGTCGCCGTATTTCAGCGCCGTGGGCGTTGCGCTGGTTGCGATCGTGATGCTCTGGACCGTTCGCACGTCGGGTACGGCGTCGGATCGGCCCGAAAGCCTGCAGAAATAGTTCGATATTCGCCGTGAACGCGGTAGCCTGAATGTCGCCATGAGGTGGTCGTGTGTCGGCCGGCGATCGTGACGGGGTGTTCGGATCGGCAAGGCCCGGCTGACTCACGAACGGGAGCGCATGATGGGAAGGTATCTCTGTTTTCTTTACGGCGTCGCGGCGTACGTGCTGTTTCTGGCCACCTTCTGCTACACGATCGGCTTTACCGAAAACCTGGTGGTGCCCAAGAACATCAACCAGGGGACGGAGGGGCCGGTCGGTTTGGCCATTCTCGTCAACGTCCTGCTGCTCGGCCTTTTCGCGGTCCAGCACGCCATCATGGCGCGGCCGTGGTTCAAACAGCGCTGGACGAAGATCGTGCCGCAGCCGATCGAACGCAGCACTTTCGTCTTGGCCACCTGCATCGCGTTCGGCTTGCTGTTCTGGTTCTGGCGGCCGATGCTGACGCCGGTGTGGCAGGTCGAGCACTCGGTCGCCCGCCCGGCGATGTTCGCACTCTCGTTCGCCGGCTACGGTTTGGTGCTGTACGCCAGTTTTTTGATCGACCATTTCGACCTGTTCGGCCTTCGGCAGGTTTTCATGCACATGCGCAGCCGCATGGTCGAGCACGGCAAGTTCGTGACCCCGACGCTCTACAAGTTCGTCCGCAACCCGCTCATGCTGGGTTTTCTGATCGCCTTCTGGGCCACGCCGAACATGACGCAGGGCCACCTGCTGTTCGTCTCGGTGACAACGGCGTACGTCTTCTTCGGAGTCTGGCTGGAAGAGCGAGACCTGCTGCGGGCCTTGGGCGAGGACTACCGGCGTTACCGCGCGCGGACGCCGATGCTCGTGCCGCTGCCGCGTTTCGGGCAGGCGGAAGGAGTGACCAGCCAGGTTGAAGAGCGCTGATTTCAATCTTCGGCACGGCCTGATGCAGCCGGGTGCGAGACGGTCGCGGATCATCCCAAGGTCGAGAGGGGGTTCGACCGCTACGGTGCTCGACCGAGACGGAGCTCGGGCGCTATGGAGGGACGGCGCTATTTCGGCTTTTCGTCGGGCTCGTCGTAAAAGCCACGCTCGCAGGCGACCACGAATTGGGCCGCGGTCGATTTGAGCTGCTCCCACGACTGGCGGATGTCTTCGGCCTCGTCGGGCTTGATCAGGCCGTCGTTCTCGATGCTGCGGCTGACGTCGCCGAGCATCTTGCCGAACTGGGAGACGACGCGCTGGGTGGTGGCGAGCACGTGTTCTTCGCGCCGGCCGGGTTCGACGTCGGGGTTTTCGACGAAGAATCCGCCGGCCTGGTTGCAGATCCAGTTGATGACGCGGCGGTCGTGGGTGGCGTCGTAGATTTCTTTGATGCGGTCGAGCGGGTTGCGGGCGCCCGAGGCGGTGGGGTCTTCCCGCGGCGATTCCTGGCACCACTTGTAGACCAGTGCGGCGCTAAGGTGCAGCTTGGCGGCCAAGGCCTTGACGCCGATCTGGTCGGCGGCCTCTCGTAGCACGTCACACGATTTCACGAGCACACCTCTGGGTTGAGGCGGGCGCCGGAATCGACTCGGGTTTCCCAGGCAGCGCGCGCCCGAGTGCGCTGCCCCCGCATTCTTGGAGCCCGGACGATTCCCGTCAACCGCGCTCGGGCGAACTCGCTCACGGCGGAGGGCCGCCTTGCCACACACAGCCGTGCCACGGGCCGCCGCGACCGGTTCGCCACGCCGCCGGCCGTTGACGCCGATCGCCTGTGGTCGGACAATACCTTCGCCGCCCAGGCCGAGCGGGTTCGCGGTCGGCGGGCGGAGTGTTCGGGCGATTGAGACACAACACGATTCGTGCAAGGAGACACGACATGGCATATGAGCTTCCTTCGCTGCCTTATGGAAACGGCGCGCTGGAGCCGCACATCGACGCGCGTACGATGGAGATCCACCACGGCAAGCACCACAACGCGTATGTGACCAAGCTGAACGCGGCCCTGGAGGGTCACGACGCGCAGGCCGCCAAGCCGATCGACCAGCTTTGCCGCGACGTCGCGAGTCTGCCGGATTCGATCCGTCAGGCGGTCATCAACCACGGCGGCGGGCACTACAACCACACGCTGTTCTGGGAGATCATGGGCTCCGGTGAGGGCGGTAACCCGAGCGGGCCACTGGCCGACGCGATCAACGCCGCGTTCGGCGGCTTCGACGACTTCAAGACGAAGTTCTCCAACGCCGCCGCGACGCGCTTCGGCAGCGGCTGGGCCTGGCTGGGCGTGAAGAGCGACGCGTCGCTGTGCGTCTGCTCGACCACGAACCAGAACAATCCGCTGATGAAAGGCCTGGTGGATTGCGAGTGTACGCCGATCCTGGGGCTGGACGTGTGGGAGCACGCGTACTACCTGAAATACCAGAACCGCCGGCCGGATTACGTGACGGCGTGGTGGAACGTGGTGAACTGGGGGAAGGTCGGCGAGAACTTTGCGGCGGCGAAGGGCTGAATCGCCGTTCGCGAAGGTGCGCAGCGCCATCGGCGCCCGAAGCGGAACGACCGAGAAAACCCGCGTTGGCGGGGCAGGGGTCGAAGGCGCTCAAGGTGCGCAGATTTTTGCGAAGAGTTTTTGCGCACCTTGATTTTCGGGGCGCGTGTGGGTGAGCGCGGCATGGGGCTGAGGGCATTTCGGGCTCCAGAGGCTAGGGATTCTAGGATGCGGGGAGCGAAGGGTCAAGGAGGGAAGGGTGAGGGATTGAGGGAT
Organism: Planctomycetota bacterium; assembly: GCA_022574815.1. Classification (GTDB taxonomy): domain Bacteria; phylum Planctomycetota; class Phycisphaerae; order UBA1845; family Fen-1342; genus JACZRH01. The sequence continues at coordinate 5,602 of JACZRH010000079.1, forward strand.
TGAGGGATTAAGGGATTAAGGGATCGAGGGATCGGCGGGCGGAACGTCGGGGCACTGGCGGGCGTCTCGCGTGGCCGCAGGCGGCCTACCAGCTCTTGGCCGCTTGCTGGGCGTCGGTCAGCTCTTCGTCGCGGCGGTGGTAGCCGCATTCGTCGATCAGGCGCTTGGCCTCGGCGAGGTCGTGGCGGGGGCTTTCCCAGGGGTAGGGCCGCACGGCGTGGAACAGCCGGGCGCGGTGCAGGTGGATGTCGGTCATGTACAGCGGCATCGGTCCGCGCTCGGCGATCTGCCAGGCTTCGTCCAGGTCGGCACCGGCGCCGTCGGCGTCGCCGGCCAGAAAACGCAGCCAGGCCCGCGAGAGCAGGCCGCGAGGAATGTCGTCCAGTTGGCCGGAGCGGCGCAGGTCGGCCACGGCGGTGGTGAGTTGCTGGTGGGCTTCGCGGAATGGTGAATGGCGAATATCGAATGACGAACGCTCGAGAACCGTGCGATAGAGCACGGCCCGTCCCAGCGTGACGTGGTTGAGACCGAAATCAAGGAGCGAGGCTTCGCGAGCAGCCTCAGTCCACTCCAGCGTCTTCGCCGCCCGCTGCTCGACAACGCGGCAACGTTCGAGCACATCCGGGAGGCCGAGGCTCCCGCGGAGCCGGCCGTCATCCCGTTCCTGGCTCGGCAGGAGCCTCGCCCTCCGGATTTGAACCTGCCACGCAGCCCGCTCGCACTCCGCCAGGAGCAGGTCGCAATAACGGAAGCCCTGAACCGAGTAGAGCAGCGGGTGTTGCGGCTGCCGTTCGGCCTGCATGGCCTCGGCCTCGCCGAAGCTCGTCATCCCTTCGGCACGCCGGCCCGCCTGGTGCAGCGCGTCGGCCAACGTTACGCGATCGACAATTCGCAGAAACGCGTCGCCGCTCCGGTCGGCGAGCGTCACGCACTGCTCGGCGTCGTGCAGCGCATCGGCCACTTGCCCCAGCGTCAGCTCCAGCTCGCTCAGGTTGCTGGCCGCGACAGCGGCCGACTTCCAGTTCTCGGCATGCTCAAGTTTGTAGAGACTCGCCCGCATCGGCTCGAGGGCCTCGGTCAGCCGGCCTAGGGCGCGTAGGGCGAACGCGGCCTCGTTAAGCAGCCAAGCTTGCACGGGTTTCGAAAGCGCGGTGGCAATGCGGCTCCACGGCTGCTCGAAGAAGCAGGCCACGGCCCCAAGGACCGCACCGAACGCACCGAGCTTCCTGATGCTGTAGAACTCATTCCCGCGCAGAATACGGGCGGAGTAGATGTCAACGCACGCCTCCTGCTGCAACCCCGCCTGACAGCCGTGCGCCACGGCTTGGTAGAGCGGTTGGAGGCCTTCGAGCGTATCGGGCTGGTGCTCGGTGCTGTCCTTGAGATGTTCGTAGAGGCGGCGGTGGGCGGCACGCCAGGCTTCAGGATTCTTCTCGCGGAGCTGCGTTGCGAAGTATTCGCGGATGAGCGGGTGGGCGTCGATATGAGATTTGCAATCTGAGACTTGAGAAGGGGGTTCCGGGATCGAAACGAGGCCGCAGTCGGCGAGCGACGAAAGCGTCAGGTTCCAGTCGTCTTCTTCCAGGCCGACCAGCGGTTCGGTCAGATCGGGGATCGCCGGCTCGGCGCGCAGGGCTGCCAAGCAGTCGGCGTCCGCCGGGCGGTCGAACAGGCCCATCAGGCGCAGGACGGCCAGGGCGCGCGCGCCGTCTTCCCCGCCTTCGGCGAGCCATTTCTCGTACGCTGCCATAGTCTTGAACGCGTGGCCGCCCTGGATCTTGCGGTCCGCTTTCTCAAACTTCACGCGGTCGCGCTTGCGAATGTCTCCTTGGTGCGCCTTGGCGAGGTACTGGCCGAGCAGGTTGAGCGTCAGGGCGTGACCGGCGATCTCTTCGACGAGTTTCCCGAACTCCTCATCGGTTCCGCGCACGCCGAGTGTCTTCAGCAAGTTGACGCTGGCGGGGGTGGAGAGGTGCTCCAGCTCCCACTCTGGCGCGGTGGTGTCGCGAAACGGCGCCAGGTCGGCCACCCGCTCGCGGGTGGTCACCAGACACAGGCCGGGGTTCTGCAGCGCGAGGCCCTTGAGCAGGGCCTCCAACGCCGGGTCCTTCAGCTTTCCCGCCAGCGGGCCGGGCGGGTGTTGCAGCGGCTCCAGACCGTCCAACACCAGTAATGTGGGTCGCTGGGCGACGAGCTGCGCCAGCCGGGCGCCTTTGTCCCACGGCGAAGCCGCGCTCGCGGCCATCTGCGCGTCGCCGAAGAACTCGAGCGCCTTGGCGACGAACACGTCAGCCGAGGCGGCCCCCTGCTCGCGCATGCCCTGGCTGTAGAAGGACCAGTCGAAGACGCGTTCGAACCCGGGCCAGGCGGCGGCCGCTTGGCGGGCCATCCATTCGATCACCAGCGAGGTCTTGCCGACGCCGCCGAAGGCGACCATGGTCAGCAGGTGTTTGGCCGGGTCGTCGCGCACCTTGTCGAGTTGGGCAAGCTCTTTGTTCCGACCGAACAGCCGCTCCGCGCCGTGGTGCAGGCGCGTGGGGGCGATTTCGACCGCCGCGACCGTCGTCGTCGGCGGCGGCGGAAGCGGTTCGGACCCCAAAACCGGGACCGTACCCAGCGGGTTCTTTTCGACGCGGGCCTGGCCTGTGAGTATTCGGATTACGTGCTCGTAACCGGGATCGGTCAGCGCGAAATCGCGCAACCGGCAATGGGTCCACCCGCGAAGAAAACGGGGGATGGCGTTTTCCGGCTCGTCGTCGAAGAAGACGGGGATGATCCGGCCGTTGCCTTTCTCGTCATAGACGTCGTCGTCGAGCAGTGCGCCCTCCCAATAGACGCCTTTGCCCTTCTCCGGCGGCACATTGCCTTCGATGCGGCGTTTGTATTCCGCCGTGCAGATGCACAGGACGAAGTCGGAATGCTCGCGGCTGATCTGCTCGTTGCACCATTTCGGCCAATCGACGATCTCGTCGGTGTGAAACTGGTCGAGTTCGACGTCGATGCCGTCGGCGCGCAAGGCCCGCGCCAGCGCGAGAACGCGCCCGCTGTGCGCCGGCGAATCGTGGCTGTAGCTGATGAAGACTCTGGGTGGACGCGGTTCCATCTGGATGTGGCCTCTGTTCCCATTCTACACTGGGCGCGCCATCCCTAACTAGATTGGCCCCAGCCGAACCCATGGAGATGTTACAGCCGGCCGACCGGCGCCGACAATCAGGTGAACACCCGATAGGCGCGTCCCCAATCCCGGGCGCGGGCGTCCCGGCCATTTGTGGGCGCGGGACGGTCTCGGTCGGCGACGGACGTTCGCGTTCGATTCAGTCCCCCACCCCTGGAAGGGGTGGGGCACCCAAGCGTTGGTCGTCCTGCTGGGCCTGAAGCCAGAGCGCGTCGGCGCAGAAGTCGATGTCGCCGGGCCAGCAGACCGATCGGCCGCGCGAGTCAGGTTGCGCCCGGGAAAACACATCCCAGTCGGCCAACGGCGTGAAGACGCCACCGCCCTGGATAACCGGCCCAAAGTCCACCGTGATCGTCTGCCCGTCGTCATAGGTGAGGCGAAGACGGGCGGGGCGCTGCGGATGGACCTCGCGGATAATCCGAAGTCGATCCAGCATGGGGGGTTACTCCAACGGCTCGATTGGCTCAGGCGCGTCTAGCAGGCCGGCGCCCGTCCAGTAGGCTCTCAGCTATCCCTCGCTAGCGCTTCGGGCTCTGATTGCGCACCGGTTGGAAACCGGTGCCACAGTTCTGATTGCGCACCGTTTGGAAATCGGTGCCACAGTTCTGATTGCGCACCGGTTGGAAATCGGTGCCACAGTTGTTGGGGCCACCTTGTACGGCTAGTCCTCCGGCTCCAGGATGACCATGAAGGCCTTCTGCGGGATGTCCACGCGGCCGATGGTTTTCATGCGCTTCTTGCCGGCCTTCTGCTTCTCCAGCAGCTTGCGCTTGCGGGTCACGTCGCCGCCGTAGCACTTGGCGGTCACGTTCTTGCGCAGCGGCTTGAGCGTCTCGCGGGCGATGACCTTCGAGCCGATCGCGGCCTGTAAGACGATCTCGAAAAGCTGCCGGCCGATCTCCTGCCGCAGGCGGTGCAGGATCCGCCGGCCGCGGCGGTCGGCGGCGCTGCGGTGGCAGATGAAGCTGAGCGCGTCGACCGACTGGCCGTTGACCAGGAGCTGCACCTTGACCAGATCGGACGCGCGGTAGCCGACCACGTGATAGTCCATCGTCCCGTAGCCGCGCGTGGCGCTCTTCAGCTTGTCGTAGAAGTCGTAGAGGATCTCGTTGAAGGGGAATTCGTAGGTCAGCATTACGCGCTGCGGCGAGAGATACTCCTGGGACTTGTATTCGCCGCGGCGCTGCTCGGCGAGGGCCATGATGGGGCCGACGGACTCGGCCGGGATGATCATCTGCGTCTCGACGATCGGCTCGCGCAGCTCCTCGATCTTGTCGGGGGTCGGCAGGTCGCCGGCCGCGTCGACGCGCTGGACTTTCCCGTCGCGCAGCAGCACTTCGTAGCTGACACTGGGCGCGGTCTGGACGATGTCGACGCCGGCCTCGCGCTCGAGCCGCTCCTGCACGATGTCCATGTGCAAGAGCCCCAAGAACCCGCAGCGAAAGCCGAAGCCGAGCGCGTCGGAATTCTCCGGCTGAAAGGTGAACGAGCCGTCGTTGAGGCTGAGTCGGTTGAGGGCGTCGCGCAGCTCCGAGTATTCCTCGCCGCCGGCGGGGTAGAAGTCGCAGAAGACCATCTGGGCCGGCGGGTCGTACCCGGGCAGGGCCTCGGCGGCGGGCGCGAGGGCATCGGTGACGGTGTCGCCGACGGTCACGTCCTGGAGCTTCTTGAGGTTGGCGACCATGTAGCCGACCTCGCCGGCGCTGAGCGACGCGACCGGGGTCATGGCCGGGCGGAACTTGCCGAGCTCGGTGACGACGTAGTGCCGCGCGCGGCCCATCAGCAGCACTTTCTGGCCCTTGCGGATGGTGCCGTTCGCGATCCGCAGGTAGCAGATCACGCCGCGGTAGTCGTCGTAGACGCTGTCGAACACGAGCGCTTGGAGCGGGGCGCCGGCGTCGCCCTTGGGCGGCGGCAGCACCTTCGCGATGGCCCGGACCAGCTCCTCGACGCCCTCGCCGGTCTTGGCCGAAACGAACTGGACGTGCTCGGCGTCGATGCCCAGCACGTGCTCGACCTCGAGCGCCGTATCCTCGGGCTGGGCGCCGGGCAGGTCGATCTTGTTGATGACGGGGATGATCTCGAGGTCGTTTCCGATGGCGGCGTAGGCGTTGGCGACGGTCTGGGCCTGCACGCCCTGCGTCGCGTCGACCACCAGCAAGGCCCCGTCGCAGGCGGCCATGGCGCGGTCGACCTCGTAATGGAAATCGACGTGCCCCGGGGTGTCGATCAGGTTGAACATGTAGGTCTCGCCGTCGACCGGCATATCGATCGAGACGGCCGAGGCCTTGATGGTGATGCCGCGCTCGCGCTCGAGCTCCATGTCGTCGAGGACCTGCTCTTTGAGGTCGCGGTCGGAAATCGCGCCGGCGCGCTGCAGCAGCCGGTCAGCGAGCGTGGACTTGCCGTGGTCGATGTGGGCGACGATCGAGAAATTGCGTATGAGCTTCTGGTCCATGTGTTTTGCTTAGTCACCGGTCCGCGGACGTCCAACGGGCGTGTGCGCGGAGCTCGGCACACGTCGCAAGCGCGGGATTATATCGCTTTTCAGTTTTCTTTCGAGCGCGACGCAACGGGGAGCATCGGCGTCCCGCCGGTACGAAAAAAAAAACACCGGCGGAACGCCGATGCTCCCTATTGTCCCGCGCGCGCCAGGTTCCTACTTGCTCTCCAGCCAATTTCGGCCGATGTTGGCGTCGACCTTCAACGGCACGCGCAGCTCCATCGCGCCGGCCATCGTTTCGGCGACAATCTTCGCCAGCCGCTGCGCCTCGGATCGCGGTGCTTCGCACACGAGCTCGTCGTGTACTTGCAGGAGCATGCGCAGCGGGAGTTCTTCATCGATGATCCGGCGGTGCAGGTGGATCATCGCGGTCTTGATCAGGTCCGCCGCCGAGCCTTGAATAACGGTGTTGGTCGCGAGGCGCTCGGCCTGGGCGCGGGCCGTTCGGTTGCGCGAGTCGATGTCGCGGATCGGCCGGCGGCGGCCGAGCACGGTGCGGACGTACCCGTCGCGCAGCGCGTCGGCGTTGCACTGATCGAGAAACTTGCGAATGCGCGGGTAGCGGCGGAAGTAGTCGTCGATGAAGGTCTGCGCCTCGCCGCGGCTCATGCCGGTGCCGCGCGCCAGACCGAACGCCGTCTGTCCGTAGATAATTCCGAAATTCACGGCCTTGGCTCGGCCGCGCATTTCCGAGCTGACTTCTTCGATCGGCACGCCGTTGATCTGCGCCGCGACGAAGGCGTGAATGTCGCGGTCGTCGGCAAAGGCGCGGATGAGCGCTTCATCCTCGCAGTAGTGCGCCAGCACGCGCAGCTCGACCTGCGAATAATCCGCGACGATCAGCACTTCGTCGTCGCCGCGCGGCACGAACGCCCGGCGAATCTGCCGGCCGGATTCGGTACGGATCGGAATGTTCTGCAAGTTGGGCCCGCTGCTGCTGAGTCGGCCGGTGATGGCCCCGGTCTGATGGAAGCTGGTGTGAATCCGCCCGGTGCGCCGGCTCAAGGCGTTGGGCAGCGCATCGACATAGGTCCCGCGCAGCTTTTGCAGCTCGCGGTGTTCCAGAACCAGCCGCGGCAGCGCGTGCTTCGTCTCGTTCGCGAGCATCTCGAGCGTCTCGGCGTCGGTCGAGCGGCCGGTCTTGGTGCGCTTGATGACGCGAAAGCCCAGCTTGTCGAACAGGATTTCGGAAAGCTGCTTGGGCGAATCGAGATTGAATGGCAGGCCGGCCAGCTTGTGTACCTCGTCGACGATCGCGTCGGCCCGGCTCGCCATCACTACGCTCATCTCGCGCAGCAGCTCGACGTCGAGGCTGATCCCGTTGAACTCCATCTCGGCTAGCACTGACACCAGCGGCATCTCGGTGTCGAAGAACAAGCGGTCCACGCCCCCCGACGCCAGTCGCGGCTCCAGATACTCCTTCAGCCGCCAGGTGTAGTCGGCGTCCTCGGCGGCGTATTCGGCGACGCGCTCGACGGGCACCTCGTCCATCCGCCGCTGGTCGCGGCCCTTGCCGATCAGGTCGCTGATCGGAATCATGGCGTGCCCGAGGTACGCACTCACCAGCCCGTCCATCTTGTACGTGTTGCGGGTCGGGTCGCTCACGAAGGCCGCGATCATCGTGTCGAACAACGGCCCGGCGATCGGCATGTCGGCGTTTCGCAGCACGATCAGGTCGTACTTGATGTTCTGCCCCACTTTGCACGTCGATTCGTTGGCGAGCAGTGGTGCGAGCCGCGCTCGCACGTCGTCCAACGGAAGCACGCGGCCCCCCGGTGCTCGCACCGGAATGTAATACCCTTCGCCGGACTTCCACGAGAACGAAAGCCCGACCAGGTCCGCGTCGATCGGCGACACGCTAGTCGTTTCGGTGTCTACGGCGAACTCTCTTTGTTTCTTCAGGTCGCGAGCGAAACTCTCGAGCTTTCCGAGGCTGTCAATGAGCACATAGTCACCGCCCGGCTCCTCAACCTCGGGCGAATCAAAGTCGAACAACCCCCCCTGCCTCGGTGCCTCGCTGCCTTCGTGCCTGCTTGTCGGCAATTGCTCCGGGAGCCTTCGAAACCCCAGCTCCTCGAAGATGGGCCGGGCCGCGTCCCAGTCGAACGCGTCGCACGCCGCGCGGTCCAAGTCGAGCTCGATCGGCACATCATCGAGCAGCGTCACGAGCTGGCGGGTGATGTCGATGCGCGGCGCGAACGCGAGCACATTCTCGCGCTGCTTGGGCGTCAGCTCGTCGGCGTGCTCGATCACGCCTTGCGCCGAACCGTACTTGGCGAGCAACTTCGCCGCGGTCTTGGGGCCGATCCCCGCGACGCCGGGCACGTTGTCCACGCTGTCTCCGATCAGCGTCTGCGCCTCGATCGCCTGCTCAGGCGTCCAGCCTTTCGTCTCGAAGACCGCCGCGGGCGTGATGACCGCGTTCTTTCCGGGGTCGAAGAGCGAGACCCGGTCCGTGAGCAGTTGCTCGAGATCCTTGTCCATGCTGACCAGGTAGACGTGCAGGTCCTCGGACGCATGTCGGCGGGCCAGCGTCGCCAGGATGTCGTCCGCCTCGAAACGCTCCAAACGCAGGATCGGGATCTTGATCGCCTCCAGGATCGACACGATGCGCTCGATCTGGGGCGGCAGGTCCTCGGGCGGCGGGTCGCGATTCGCCTTGTAGTTCGGATCGATCTCGGTGCGAAAGACGGTCGCGTCCGAGGTGTCCAGGACCATCGCCAGAAAGTCCGGCTCGCGATCGCGGATGAGGTTGAGGAGCATCTGGCAGAAGACGTGCGTGGCCCGCGTCGGCTCGCCGCTGGGCGAGGTCAGGTCGCCGAAGCGCGCGTAGTAGGCGCGGTAAATCTGGGCGTGCCCGTCGATGAGATAGAGCGACCGGGACATGAGTGCATACTACGTTTGTACGCGAGCGTCGTCATCATGGGGTCGGATCGGTGTGGTCTGCGTCTTCAAAGTCGCTGTGCCGAGTGGCCACGCATTCGGCCAAACTCATTGTCCGATCTTCGTCTGACGGGAAGGACTCGTTAAGGGCGGCCGCGCGTTCGACTGCCAGTCGATCTCCGCGATGGACTGCTGCGCCGTATGCCGCCGCGCGAGGAAGTCGATCGTGGGGATCGCGAACGAAAACCGGACGAGCGGCTCGCCCGCGACGGGCTGGCGCGCCGGATCGACCCGCGTGAGCTGCTCGGTCGCGGGGAGCGCGAGCGAAACCCGGATGATCGGCCCGAGCGCGACGGGCTCGAACGTCGAATGGACCCGCGTGAGGAGCTGGGCCGCGCCGATCTGGCGCGTAGGGTCGGCGAACGAGTCGTCCGCCGCGCCCCCGAACGCAGGGTTGGTGATCGGATCGACCGGGCCGTGCTCGAACGTACCGACGGTGCGCGGTTGCTCGACGAACGCCGCAACGTCGGCCGCGTCATGCGCGTCGAAGAGGTCACCTGTCGTCGCGAGCCGCGAATGATGGGCCGCGCCGGCGTGGCCCGCCGCGTCGGTGTTCGGTTCGCGCGCGTCGAGGACGTGATGCCCCGGCTCGTGGCGCCCCGCGATGCCCGGGACGGGACGATTGCAGAATGACGCACTCCGCGGCGCGTCGTTGCCGCGATACCCGGGCGCCCGAGTCGCGTGATTCCGACGGGCGAGCGAGACGTGCTCGTCACGCCGCGCCGCGTCGTCCTTGTCACGCCGCGCCGCGCCGTGCTCGACACACGGCCGCGACTTGCCCGAGACCAGTCAACCAAGCCGCGGCGAATCGAGCGTCCCGTGGACGTTGCGCTCAGCCGCCCGCGCCCGCCGAGCCGGATGCCGGCGCGAACGGTGCGCGCCGCGGACCGGCGAACGGAAACACCGTGACTGCCGTAGTAGCGCGAGACGCGGCCGAGGTGTACGCCGACGCTCCCGCGCGAGCCGTGCACCGACAGGGAGACGGAAGTTCCGTGGTGGTGCCCATGCCCGCTGCGAATGTGCCGCACGTGCGGGTAGGCGTAGGAGATCGGGCTGCCGGCGTAGGAATAGGGGCTGCCGGCGTAGTTGTAGTAATAGTAATTCGGATTCGGGCAGTAATAGGGATAGACCGCCGTGTAGTACAAACCGGCGGAATAGGAGCGGCCGCCGTACACAGTTCCGCTGTAGCCCCTGTACGGGTACACGCTGTAATCGGGATAATCATAGGCGTAGCGCACGGAGCGCTCGTGAATCGGCGTGTCGCCGTAACGTTCGTCCCGTGCGACGCCGAGCTCCGGCAAGGCCTCGACCACGGCGACCGGCCCGGGCTCGCGTGCGTCGCCGCGCTCGGCGACGGCAGCCGGCTCCGGGCCGATGGGTGGGAGCCACAAGCGGGCGTGTTCGGCGACGGCAAAGGCGTAGCGGGCTTCCGCAGGCTGGTCGGCGGGCGGCTGCATGATCACGGGCACCAGTCCCAGCGACTCGGCGGCCTTGTCGCTCGCCGCGGTCCACATGTCCGCCCGCTTCGCCGCCGGTGCCGCCGCCACGATGTTGCCGAGATCTTCGGGCACGGGCGGCAGCGGGCTGCCGGTCAGGACGCGCTGGTCGACCCGCTCGGTCCCGTGCTCGCTCCACCAGGTTTCGATCGCCTTGGTCGCGGCCGAATCCGCGTTGTTTCGGCCGGCGAATTCCAGGATCGCCTCATTCGGGACGCAGGCGTAGAGG
>JACZRH010000080.1 GCA_022574815.1 Planctomycetota bacterium
AGGTGCGCCCCCGGATGCACGGTGCCGTCACAGACCCCGCCCGAGCGACATTGCCGCGCAATTTCCGCCCCGTTCGCCAGCGGCAGATCCCACGGGTAGGTGATGATGCGAAACCGCTCGGGCGCCGCTTCGACGCGAAAGTCGGCCAGCCACTTGTCCAGCCGTTTCTCATCGAGGAAGAGCCCGGCGTCCACACGCTTCAGGTCGCTCGCCGGCACGCTCGCCGCCACCAGAACGCCGTCGCGTTTCCAGACGACGCCCGATTGCGGCGGCAAGACGATGTCGCCGGTGAGCATGGCCCGCGCGTTGACCAGCAGCCAGTTCTTGGCCGCGTCAGCCGGGGCCAGCTCGATCCGCTCCGCGACCACGTCCCGGACGGATCGGCGGACCCATACCTGCGCGACGCGGCTGCCGAAATGGGTCTCCATCTTGTCGATCAGCCGATCGCGGCCGCAGCGCAGCTCGAAGCAGGCCCGCGTCCAGGTCAATGGGAGCAGGTTTTTGTAGCCGCCGTCCTCGAACACTCCGAGGTTCATCTGCGTATCTCTGCTTGGGAGCCGATTTGTCGTGTCTCCCGAAGATCCGTCGTCGCAGCCCGACCGCGGGCAGGTCGAAGCCATCGTAATCGGACGCTACACTTCTGACCATGCCCAGCACTCGTCGGCCCTTGCCCGTCAAGCTGTTCGCCGGTCTGCTCGGCGGCGATCCGGGCCTGCTGCGCCGGGCGCGGCAGTTGCTCGTTCGGCGATTCGGCCCGCTCGATCTGGAGAGCGAGGTTTGGCCGTTCGATCAGACGGACTACTACGAGCTCGAGATGGGGCCGGACTTGAAACGCTGCTTCCTGAGCTTTGAAACGCCCATCGATCCGGGGGCGCTCGCCGGCATCAAGTGCGAGACCTGCGCGCTGGAGCGGCAGTTGGCCGAAGATTGCGCGTTGCCGTCGATCAACCGGCCGGTGAACATCGACCCCGGCTACGTCGACCTCGGCAAGCTGGTGCTCGCGACAACCAAGGATGCCTCGCACCGCATCTACCTGGGGCACCGCGTCTACGCCGAAGTGACCCTGCACTACCAGGACGGGGCGTGGCACACGTCCCCCTGGACCTACCCCGACTACGGCCGACGGGACACGCACGCGTTCTTCGCATCCGTGCGCGAGCTCTTTCTTCAGCAGCGCCGCGAGACCATGAACCTGCGCGACCTCGACGAGGCCGATGCATGATCCTCTACGGACTTCTTCTCGCCGCGGTCGGCGCGAGCCTGCTGCTCGGGCTCGGGCTCAGCGCGGCGGCCATTCGCCTCGCACCGCGGTTCGGCTACGTCGACCACCCGGGAGGACACAAATCGCACGGCGCGGTCGTCCCGTACGGCGGCGGCATCGCGATCTTCCTCGCATCCTGGGTGCCGCTCGCGATCCTGCTGCTGGTCGCCAACCTGCTCGATCCCGCGTGGATCGCGGACACCTTCGGCGAGCAAGCCCGGGCCTACGCCGTCGGATTGAACAAACGCGCCTTCGCGGCCTTGATCATCATGGCCGGCGGCGGCGCCTTGCACTTGCTGGGTTTGTTTGACGACGTCCGCCCGCTGTCGGCCGGTTTGAAACTGGCCGTCATCGCGGCGATCGGACTGGCCGTGCCGCTGGTGGCCGAAGTGCGCATCGCCGAGTTCGCCGGCCCGATCGGCGCGACGCTCCTGACCGCGGCGTGGATCATCGTGATCACGAACACCTTCAACTTCCTGGACAACATGGACGGATTGAGCGCGGGGGTGGCGTGCATCTGCATGGGCTTTCTGATCGTGTGCGGGCTCGCGGCCGGGCAGGTCTTCGTACCGGCGACCGGCTGCGTCTTCCTCGGCGCGATGGGCGGTTTCCTGGCGTTCAACTTTCCGCCGGCGCGGCTTTTCATGGGCGACGCCGGCAGCCTGCTCGTGGGCTATATGCTCGCCGTGCTGAGTATTCTCACGACCTACTATGAGAGCGCCTCGGGCGCCCCGCCTTATGCCCTTGCGATGCCGCTCGTGGTGCTCGCCATCCCGTTGTACGACTTCGTGAGCGTCGTCGTGATTCGGCTACGCGAAGGCCGCAATCCGATGAAAGGCGACCAGCGGCATTTCTCGCATCGGCTGGTCGAGCGCGGGCTGAGCCGGCGACTCGCCGTGCTGACGATTTACCTGGCGACCGCCGTCACGGGGCTGTGCGCGACCCTGCTGCCCGGCGCGGACCTGCGCCGGACGGTGACCATCGGCGTCATCGTGATAATGGTGCTGGCGATCGTCGCGATTCTCGAAATGCCGTTGCGAAAAGATCGCAACCCATGAGCCGCCCGTCGCCCGCCGCCGATCCGCTTTCCTACGCGCCCGCACCCCCGCGGGTCGCGCCGATCGACCAGATCCTGTTCTACTGGCTCGCGGCCGTGACGTGTGTGCGCCCCCTGATCTCCGAGACGTTCGAGCGCGTTGAGCTCTCGTTTCTATCGGGAATCATGACCGAGAGCGGGACCACACCCGCCACGACGGCCTGGCTCGACAGTCTCTTGCTAGTCCCGGCGGTGTTGGCCCTCGCGCGCGGCTCGCGCCGCTGGGGTCGCACCGCCGTGGTTGCCGCCGCCGCCACGCTCGCGCTAGCTTTCGCCGTGCTGCTGTCCGTGATGGCCGCGGGAGACAAGCGCCTGGCAATCAGCGCGGGATTCAGCGGGTTGATCGCGGTTTTTTCCTGCGCCGCGCTGGTCAGTCTGATGCGCGCCCGCTGGATGGTCTGGGTGCTCCTGGCGGGCACGCTGGCCGGCGGCTGCGCGACGGCCTCCAAGTGCATCACGCAGCGGGCATACGAGTTCGGCGACACGCTGGAATACTGGGAACAGCTCAAAGCCGAGCACTTGAAACAAGGCCGCGACCTCAGCGCTCCCGTGATCGTGAATTACGAACGCCGCCTGCGTTCCGGAGAGTCCTTCGGCTATCTCGGTCATCCCAACCTGGCGGCGTCGTGTCTGGCCATGTGGCTGCTGGCGGCGGGGGGAATCCTCGCTTCGCGGCTGATCCAGACGCGCGGATTGCCCGTCGCTCGAACGCTCGACGACTTCGCGCCGCTCGCCGCCGTCGCGGCCGCGTCCATCGCCGTGGCGATCCTCGCCGTCGCGCTGTGGTCGACGGGCAGCACCGGCGCGCAGCTTGCGTGCGCCGCGGGCGCGACGGCGCTGCTCGTCGCCGGCCTCGCCGGCCGGCGGATCGCACGCCGGTCTGGACTCGCTTTCGTGCTGCTATTCGGCGTTTACACGACAACCGTCGCCGCCACGGTCGGGTACGGCGTCGTGAAAGGCACATTGCCTCATTCGTCGCTGGCGTTTCGCTGGCAGTATTGGACCGCGTCAGCCAAGGTCTTTCGCGAAGCGCCCCTGACCGGGATCGGCCGCGAGAACTTCGGCAACGCTTATATGCAACACAAGTCGCCGGAGAGCACCGAAGAAGTGCGAAACCCGCACAACCTATGGGTCTCCGCGGCCGTCGAACTGGGGCCGCTAGGTTTCTTGGGCATCGCGACATTGATGGGGGTTTGCGTATTCGGCGCGCTGCGCGGCCTGCACGAACCCGAAGACACCGAGCGGCGGCACGATATGCCGGCGGCCGCGTGGTCGCGCGGAATTCCGTTGCTCGTGGGGGTGCTCGGACTACACTTTCTGTGTTCCGGAATGGATTTCACTTCGCCGGGACTGTTTCCGATCTGGGCAGTCGAGCTCGCAGGCGTCTGGGCGGTCGCGATGTTGCTCGGGTGGTGGATGCTCGCTCGACAAACGCCGGCCTCCACGGACTGGATCGCCGCCGGGCTCCTGGCGGCGCTGCTGGCAGCGCTGATCCACAGCCTGGTCGGTTTTTCGCTGCTGACGCCCGCGGGGCTGTCCGTATTCGTCGCGCTGGTCGCCTGTGCGCTAACCTTGCGTTCGGCCGAGCCCGGCGCGCCCGCGGCCCGAAGGACGAGCGTCAGGCGCGCGGGTGTCGGCCTGCTGCTCGTCGCCGCCCACCTCGTCGTCGTGACCGTTCCGACCACACGCGTCCAGTCGCTCTTGCGGGCGCTGAGCCGAATGCTCGCGAACCCGCAAATACCCGCCCAGGCCTCCCGCGCCATGGCGCTGGGCCGGCGCGCGATCGAAGCCGATCCGGCCGATGCCTCCGCCGCGCTGGCTTCCACACGAGCGGCCCTGCAACTGGCTGCCCGGGCCTCGACCGACGCGGAGCGGCTCGAACACCTCAGCGAAGCCGTGGCGTTCGGCCAAACCGCGCTGCGCCGCAATCCGCGCGACGCGACGCCCCACAAACTGCTCGCGGCGGCCCACGAAACCCTCGAAACCGTCTATATGTCTCTCGCCAGAACCGACGACGCCATCGAAGCCGAGCGGCTGGCGGCCGTGCACTGGCAGGCCGCCGTCGAGCTTTACCCGACCAACCCCCGCTCGCGCGGCGCCGCCGGGCAAGCGTGGTTCCGCGTTTGGCAGGAGAGCGAAAACCCGGCCGACGCCCGCACCGCGCTCGGTCACTTCGAGACCGCGCTGGCCATCGACGCCCTGCGCGATCCGCACGAAGCCGTGCGGCTGCGCGCCGCCGAGCTCGATGAGATCCACCGGCACCTGAGCATGTTGCGCGAGGCCGGGTTCGTCTCGGCCGTGACAGACGGACCGAGCACGAGACCGGCGACGCGTTCGCCGCGACCGTAAGAGATGTGGGTACCGTCGAAACCTACGCTTGAACGTCCAGATCGCCCTGGGGCTCGTCGTCGCGGCCGGCTTGCTCCTCGGCGTCGGCGTTCTGCTCCTCGTCCTCTTCCGCGCTGCCGGGGGAGCCCTGGCCGCCGCTGCCCTCGGCATCGGCATAAACCTCGCTGTCTTGGTCGGAGTTTTCGATTACGTTTTTGAGGTTCTCGGTGAAGTCGCCCTTGCCCGCCCGTTCGGATTGCTCGATGGCTTCCTTGCGTTTCGCCTCATCGGCCCGGTTCTGCGCGCCCTGCGACTGAATCACGGACGCCATCCAGTTGGGCGGGATCGTGGACATCGCGGCCGACCCGGGATTCAGGACACTTCGGACACCAACTCGCGTTCGCGCGCGTGCAGGTGCGTGCGCAGCCGTTGCAGGATTGCCGAGTGCATCTGGCTGACGCGCGACTCGGACAGGTCGAGTGTCGCGCCGATTTCCTTCATGGTCATCTGCTCGTAGTAGTAGAGCACGATGATCAGCCGCTCGGCCCGGCTGAGCCCCTTGCTGATCAGGTCCTTGAGGTCCTGCTTCTGTGCTTCGGAAACCGGGTCGGTGCCCTGTTCGTCGGGCAGTACGTCGATCTCGAAGACGTCGCGGTTCGAATCGGAGTCGGAAAACTTGCGCGACAGCGATACGAGCGAAACGGCCGACGCGTCGCGCATCAGCTTCTCGAACTGCGGCTTGCTCATTTTCAGCCGCCGCGCGATCTCGTCCTCGCTGGGGGCCCGGCCGAGCTCGACCTCGAGCGCGCGGGTGACGTCGTCGAGCTTGTGGGCGCGGTGGCGGACGAGCCTGGGGACCCAGTCCATGTTGCGCAACTCGTCCAGGATCGCGCCGCGGATGCGCGGCGCGCAATAGGTCTCGAATTTTACGCCGCGCTCGAGATCAAAGGCGTCGATCGCGTCGAGCAGCCCGAAGACCCCGGAGCTCATGAGATCATCGACATCGACCTCGTCGGGCAGCTTGGCGCCGACGCGCTCGGCGTTGTAGCGCACGAGGTAGAGGTAGTGCTCCATCAGCCGGTTGCGGGTGCGCTCGTCGCCGTTGACCTTGAAGCCATTCCAGGCGTTCATCAGCGATTCCTGATCGGGAAATCCGCGGCCCTTGAGGTCGCGGCTGACCCTCCGCAATCGGCCGGTTGAAAACTTTCGGCGCATCATGTTAGGTTCCCGTCTCCAGGGTTGTGCTTGTTTGGGATACGTCCTCGGCGGCCTCGGCCTCGAGCGCTTCCGTCTTGCGCTGGTGCTCCTGATCGATGGCGAGCTTGGTGCGCTGCAAATGGTCGCGCAGGACCCACTTGGCGGTCAGGGCGATGGTCTGCCCGACGAGCAGTGCGATGACCAGGATCACCATCGCGCGCAGCAGGACGGTCGTGGGCGAGTTCCCGACGTACAGCCCCGCCAGCAGGGCCATGGCAAACGAGAATAGAGCGAGCTGAGCGCCGATGCTTCGCGTCATGATTGAACTTCCATGTCTTCCTATCGGCCCGCTTCCTTGCGGGCTTACCCCAGCCCTTTAGACGAACAGGCTTGCCACGCGCGAAAGAAGCCCGGAGGCCCGCACCGGCTGCGCGACCCGCGGGAGAAAATGCTTCGAAATCACGTCTATGTAAGCACTTGCAACACAGCGCGGATACCGCACCGTCACCGGAACACGGTCCTGAACGGCCGATATCACGTGCGGATCGTGCGGTATCATGCCCAGCGCCTCAACGTCGAGTCCGAGAAAGTGCTTCGCCACGCCCTGAAGACGGGACATCGCGTCCTCGGCCTCGCGCTCCGACCGGACCATATTCACGACCGTCCCGACCCGCCCCAGCACCCCGCGCTGGTGCAGCACCTTCAGCGTCGCGTAAGCGTCCGCCAGCGCCGTCGGCTCCGGAGTCGTCATTAGGATCGTGAGGTCGCCGGCCTCGATCGCGGACTCGATCAACGGGTTCACGCCGGCGCCGCAATCGATGATCAGCGTGTCGCACGCCGGCAACAAGCGGCGCAGCCCGCCGGCGAAGCGGCGCGGGTCGAGGTCGCCGGGCGCGCCGTCCCGCGACAGCCCGGACACGCCGCACAAAACGCGCAACCCATCCGGCCCATCGACGAGCAAGGAATCGACCGAGCGCGACTCGTCCAGCAAGTCGGTCACGTCGCCGAGCGGTGTGATGTTCATCAGTATGTCGGCGTTCGCGAATCCGAAATCGGCGTCGACCAGAATGACGCGGCGGCCCTGCCGTGAGAGTTGGATGCCGAGATTCAACGCGAGGTTCGTCTTGCCGACGCCGCCCTTGCCGCTCGTGACGGTGAGTATTTCCCCCCAGCGAGAAACATTCGCCGAATGCGTGGCTATCGGCCTTCCCTGGCGCTGCATCATGGCCCATCCTTTTCGGCGGCCATACCGAGCTTAGACCAACTCGTCGCTGAATACTACCTGCGCGATACGTCTGCCGCAAGCCTCTTCCAGATCATTTGGTACGGTTTGTCCGCACGTCAAATAAGACAATCGGCAATCCAGGCGCTCCAGCGTCGTAAGAATCACACCGAAGCCTACGGCATCGTCCATCCGGGTAAGCACGACGCGCGATGCGTGCAGCGGCGCGAAGGCCCGCGCCGCTTTTGCTTGGGCGTCGAAAGACTGACAAGCGGACAGGACCAAGTGGACTTCATCGGGATCAATGCGCTCGAGCATGCTCTGGAGCGCGACCATCCGCGCGCGGTCGCGCAACCCAATCCCCGGCGTATCGATCAGAAGCAGGTCGACCTCGCCGACTTTCGACAACGCTTCTCCGGCGGCGTCCGCGCTGTGAGCCGCAAACATCGCAACCCCGAAAATATCCGCATAGCGGCGGAGCTGTTCATGGGCCGCCAGGCGTTGCATGTCGAGCGAAAGGAGCGCCACGCGCTTGCGGTGCCGCAGCTTGAACAAGGCGGCGAGCTTCGCGAGCGTGGTGGTCTTCCCGCCGCCGCACGGGCCGACGAGGGCCACCTTGCGTGTCACGCCGGGCCGCAACTGAATCGCGCCACCGGTCGGAACCGCGCGCGCGATGAAGGCCCGCAGCGCGGCGCGCAGGCACTCGGCCGGCGGCTTGTTCGTGTCCCGCGCCTGCGCCTCCGCCTGACGCACCAGCCGCGCGGCAAGCTCTTCGGCGACCTCGTTCTGAACGAGCTTGGTGTAGTACGGCCGCAGCTCATCCGAACAGACCTGCGCCGACCCCTTCGGGCGCGGACCCAGACGGGGCGCCGGGGTCACGGTCCCGGGCGGCGCCGCGGTGATCTCCACGCACGTTCGCCGCGCGAGCCGCCCGATGCCCTTCGGCGTCAAGGTCCGGGTCCCGAGAATCACCGCGTCGGGCCCGAGCTCGCGCTTGACCAGCGCCAGCGCTTCAGGCATGGACGAGGCTCGATACGTCCGCACGTTCCTGGTCAAGACTCACCACTCCATGGGCTTGAACTTCGATATCGCGAATGATCTCATTGAGCGACAAGACCGGCGTCTGAGGCAAGAGCGGCTCCAACATGCGGCGCACCCACAGCCGCACTTGCGGCGAACACAGCATGACGATCGTCGCGGCGCCGGACTGACCCGAAGCCGCCTCGACCTGTTGTTGGGTCTTGGTCGCCAGATCGGTCTGCCGATTCGGCGGCACGGCCAAGGCCGAGCCGTGCTCCAGCCGTTGGATATTGCCTTGGATATAGTCTTCGGTGGCCGGGTCGAGGGTGATGCAGTGTATGATGCCCGCATCGTCCTTGTATTGGGCGCAGATGGTGCGGGCCAGCGCGTTGCGGGCATATTCGGTGAGCACTTCGGCGTCCTTGGTTTTGGGCGCCCAGTCGCCGAGGGCCTCGAGCACGGTCTCCAGATCGCGAATCGCGACGCGTTCGCGCAACAGGTTTTGCAGCACCTTCTGCACCTCGCCGACCTTCAGCAGATTCGGCACGACCTCCTCGACGAGCCCGGCGTTGCTCTGCTTGAGGTTGTCGAGCAGCTTCTGCGTTTCGGCCCGCGTCAAGAGCTCGGCCGCGTGGCGCTTGATGATCTCGGTCAGGTGCGTCGCCAGGACGCCGCTCGGCTCGACCACGGTGTAGTTCAGCCGCTCGGCCCGGGCGCGCTGGTCCTCGGCGATCCACCAGGCTTTCAGGCCGAAGGCCGGCTCGCGCGTCTCGATCCCGCCGACCGGCTCGGACGCGATGCCCGAATCGATCGCCATGAGTTGGTCGGGGACGATCTCCCCGAGCGCGATCCGCTGGCCGCGCAACAGGACCGCGTACTGGTTGGACTCGAGATTGGCGCTGTCTCGGATGCGTACGGGCGGGACGACCAGCCCGAGCTCGATCGCGATCTGTTTGCGAAGCGACTTGACCCGGTCCAGCAGGTCGCCGCCGCGCGAGCGATCGACCATGCGCACCAGCCCGAAACCGACCTGCAGCTCGAGCGCGTCGACGCCCAGGTGCGACTCGACCTTGTCGGGCCTGGCCCGCTCCTTGGTGCGCTCGTCGCGCACCTTGCGAGCGGCAGTCTGCTTCTGCCGGCGGGTCAGGAAATAGGCCATCAACCCGCACCCGGTCGCCATCGTGACCAGCGGGAAAGCCGGCAGCGGGGTGAACGCCATGAGCGCCAGAAAGCCGGCCGCGATGCTGAGCGCGATCGGCTTGGCGAGCAATTGGCCGAGCACCTCCTCGCCCATGTTGGTCTTGCCGGTGCTGCGGGTGATCAACATGGCCGCGCCGACGGAGAGAATAAACGCCGGGATCGCGCTGGCCAGACCGTCGCCGATCGACAGCTTGGTGTAGACCTCCAGCGACTGCCCCAACCCCATGCCGCCCTCGACCATCCCGACGTACAGCCCGCCCACGATGTTGACGAACGTGATCACGATGCCGGCGATCGCGTCTCCACGGACGAATTTGCTGGCACCGTCCATCGCCCCGTAAAAGTCCGCCTCGGCCGCGATCTCCTGGCGCCGGCGGCGCGCTTCGGCTTCGTCGATCGTGCCGGCGTTCAGATCCGCGTCGATCGCCATCTGCTTGCCGGGCATGCCGTCGAGCGTGAACCGCGCCGCCACCTCGGCGATCCGTGTGGCGCCCTTTGTGATCACCACGAACTGAATCACCATGATGATCACGAAGATGATGACGCCCACCGCCAGCGAATTGCCGGCCACGAAAACCCCGAAGGCCTCGACCACCCGGCCGGCGGCGGCGGTCCCGCTCTGGCCATTGGCCAGGATCAATCGTGTCGTGGCCGTATTGAGCACCAGCCGCAGCAGCGTCATCGCCAGTAGCAACGAGGGGAAGCTGGAGAATTCGAGCGGGCTGCGGATGTACATGACGGTCATCAACACGACCGTCGTGATCAGGATGTTGATGATCAGCAGGAAGTCCAGGATCGAGGTGGGCAGCGGGATCAGAATGACGAAGATCAACCCCGCCGCCGCGCAGGGAAACAGCATCCCCTTGTGTTTGGCAATGAAGCGGATGATGGGGTTGTCGTCGAACATACGGGTGCGGGGCTCCCTCGGCACTTATCCTCGCGACGCGGCGGCGCGCCCCGAAATTTGGTACACGTAGGCCAGCACTTCGGCGACGGCCTTATAAAACTCCGGCGGCACCTCGTGGCCCACGTCGACCGACGCGTAAATCGCGCGTGCCAACGGCGGGCGCTGCACGATCGGGATGCCGTGAAGCTGGGCCACCTGCCGAATGCGCAGCGCCAGAAAGTCGGCCCCCTTGGCCGTCAGGCGGGGAGCCGCCATGGTCGCTTCGTCGTACTTGATCGCGACGGCGAATTCGGTCGGGTTGCTGACGACGACGTCGGCCTGGGGCACGTCGACGCCGATGCGTTGCATGGCGAGTTTGGCCTGGATCTGCAAGCGGCGTTGCTTCATGAGCGGGTCGCCTTCCATGCGCTTGAGCTCGTCCTTGACCTCCTGCTTGGTCATGCGCAAGTTTTTCATCAGCCGCCAGCGCTGATAGAGGTAGTCGATCAAGGCCAGGATCAGCAGCGCCAGGAGCATGCGCATCGCCAGGGTGAAGATGACGTCGCACGCGAGATCGAACACGCGGATCACCGGCAGCGCGCCGGCGCCCAGCACCGACCCGATCATGGTGCGGATGGTGTAGTAGGCGACCGAACCGATGATGCCCATCTTGACCAGCCCCATCCCGAGCCGCGTGAGCGAATCAACGGAGAAGAGCTTCTTGAACCCCTTTATTGGATTGAGCTTGTCGAGGCTCGGCGTGAGCTTTTTCCAGGCAAAGACGGGCCGGCTCTGAACCAGCGCCCCGAGGCCGGTACACAGCACGAGCAACGCCAGGAATGGAATCGTGATCCAGATGGCCCCGTCGGCGGCTTTCGAAATCCAGATTTTCAGCGAACCGCCGGTGATGTCACTCGGCTCGCCGATGCCGCGCGTCAGTCCCAGCATGGTCTGGAAAATCCCGAGCCCGAGCAGCTTGAGGAGCACGATCCCGCCCAGCAGCCCGAGCGTGGCGGTCAGGTCCGTGCTGCGCGGGACCTGCCCCTGCTCGCGCGCCTCCCGGATCTTGCGCGGCGTTGGCTGTTCGGTTTTTTCGCCGGCATCATCCGCGGCCACGTTGTCGCTCTCCGATCAGATCAAGCACCGGTCAAGTCTCCCAGCCAGCCGACCACGTTTTCGAGCGCCCCGGTAAACGCATCCATCGCGGTCGGCAGCGAGATGGCCATGATCAGGAATCCGATCAGGGCCTTCATGGAAAACCCGACGGTGGCGATGTTGATGGTCGGTACGGTCCGCGAAAGAAACCCCAGCGCGATGTTGACCATGAAGAGCGTAATCACCGCCGGGGCCGCGACCCGGATCGCGACCGCGGCGCCGAGTGCGAAGGCGTCGAGCAGGAGTTCGGTCGCGCCGGCGACGATGCTCCGGTCGCCCAGCAGCGGGATCGAATCGAATGTGTCCAGGCAGGCCCGCAAGACGGCGCGGTGCCCGCCCACGATCAAGTACACCGCGACGCAGAAGTTGACGTAGAAGCTGCTCAGGACCGTCTGCTGGATGCCCGAAGCGGGGTCGGCGATCTGCCCCATCGCGAGGCCGGACTCCTGCGCGATCAACTGCCCGGCCATCTGCAATCCGAGAAAGCAAAGCCACACCGCCAGACCGACCAGGATCCCGATCAGCATCTCGCGGCCCATCGCGAGGACGAGCTCGGCGAGCGCCGTCGGGGCGTCGGCCGGCAGGTCCACGAAAGGGGTTACCAGCGCCGCCAGCCCCAGGACCAGCATGACGCGGATGTTCGCGGGGACGGACAGCGCTCCGAGCACGGGCTGAAACATGATCAGCCCCCCCAGCCGCGACGCTACCAGCAGGAAGACCGGGAGTTTCAGATAGCTCGCGATCAGCTCGTGGGGCATGATTCAAGGGTCCGCTCGATGCGGCGCCGCGGCGCCCGGGTTCAGGTTCCGGAGAGCATCGACTGGGCGTACTCGATCACCCGCGCCGCCAGCCAGGGAATAAAGAAGATCACCGCCGTGAGCATCGCCACGATCTTGGGCGCGATGCTCAGGGTCTGGTCGTTCAACTGCGTGACGGTCTGAAACAAGCTGATCAGCAGGCCCACGACGATGCCCACGCCGAGCATGGGAGCCGCGGTCAGCAGCGCGGTCAGCAGTGCCTCGCGGGCGATGTCCAAAGCGGTGGTAAGGTCCATCATGGCAGGGCTCCGCGTTTATACGACACTGGCCATCAGCGAGCCGGCGACGAGGTGCCACCCGTCGGCCAGCACGAACAGGAGCAGCTTGAACGGCAGCGAGATCAGCACCGGCGGCAGCATCATCATGCCCATCGAGACCAGCATGGTGGCGATGACCATGTCGACCACCAGAAACGGCAGGTAGATCCGAAAGCCGATGATGAACGCCGCCTTCAGCTCGCTCAGCACGAACGCGGGGATCAGGGCCATCATCGGGACCTGCTCGCGGGTGATGACCTCGTCCTCGGCAACCGGCCTCCGGACGGCGTATTCGTAGAGCATGTATACGTCGTTCTCGTTGCCCGCCGCCTCGATCTGGTCGAACATGAACGTGCGCAGCTCGGCTCCGGCGATGGCGAGCGCGTCGAGTTGGTCCAGGTCGCCTTCGACGTAGGGGTCGACCGCGTTCTCGCGGATGCGCTCCCAGGTGGGGGCCATGACGAGCATGGTCATGAACAGTGCCAGGCCGAGCAGCAGTTGCGACGGCGGCAGCGACTGCGTGCCCATCGCTTGGCGCAGCAGGATCAGCACGACCGTAATGCGCACGAAGCAAGTCATCATCAGCACGATGCTCGGGGCCACGGTCAGAACCGTCAGAAGGACGACGATCTGAAGCGACGCACCGAGCGACTCGCGGCTGGTCGCGTTCTTCATCATCTGCACGGGGTCGAACACCTGCGCCGGCGTGGCGCCTCCGGCCCCGGAACTCGCCGCCGGCGCTCCATCGGTCGCGCGCGCCTCCGCGGCGCCCGCCCCCAGCAGCAGCGTGGCTGCGAGCAGCGCGCTGGCAAACCCGGCGCGGACCCGCGGCGTCCGACGCGGTCGGACGGCTACGTCAGCACGCGTTACGGATTCGAAGCCGGATTCCAAGCGGTCCATTCTGCTCTCCGGATTCGTGCGCCGCCGACGCCCCGTCTCGGACACCGGCCACTCACGACTCCTGGGATTCCTACGCTCGCCGCACGCGCTCGCGGATGCGCTCGATCGTTCCGGCGAGTTTCTGTTTCAACTGAATGATCTTGGCGTCCGCGTCCACGTCCGCCTCCGCGACGGCTGTTTCGGGGGGTGCGTCCCCGCGGCCATATTCCCCCGCCTCGACTTCCAGACAACGCTGGAATTGCGCGGAATGGCTGTCCGGCTGTCCGGCGGCAGCCTCTCCGCAAAGTCGCGCCGTCAGGTCCGCATCGTCGATGACGTCCAGCGCGGTCATGGACCCGTTGGACAACCCCACCAGCACCAGCCGCGGCCCCGTGCGGACCAGGCATACGGATTGCCGCGGCGAGAGTGTGGCCCGGCCCACAACCTGAATGAGCGCCGCGTGCCGAGCTCGTTTGACGAAAGGCAGTCGCCCCGCCGTCACGCCGCGATACCCCCACGCGAGAAAGACGATCAATATGACCACGCCGCCCAGCGCAAGCGTCGGCCGGACCCACGCCCGATCGGCGGATGGTCCGGCCCGCGTCGCAGGCGGCACGACCGCTTTGCTGGCCGGGCGCTTGAGCGGCCGGCCCGCAAACCGCGGGGCCGCGATGTCGGGCGAGTTCCAGGCGTCGTCGGGCAGAACGCTTTGGGCGGAGGCCTTCGACTCATCGGGATCCGGATTGCGGGACGCCGACGCCTGGGCGAAGACGAAAGGTGAATTGATCAGTGCGATCAGAACCGCGAGCGCCATCCTTGGCATGAGTCATTCCATTGGCGTGCGTTATTCGCCGTCGAGTTCGGGGATCGGGCTCAGAATGTCGTTGATCCGTACGCAGAAGTTTTCGTTGAGAACCAGCACCTCGCCGCGCGCGATCAGCCGCGAGTTGACGTAGATGTCCACCGGGTCGCCGGCGGCCTTGTCGAGCTGAACCACCGATCCGACGCCGAGCTGCAGCACGTCCTCGATGTACATGTCGGTTCGGCCAAGCTCGATCGTGACGTCGAGCTCGACGTCGTCGAGCATTTCGATGCTCGCCAGGTCCGCCTCGGCCGTGTCCGCGGCCAGGTCGGGCGCCTCGAAGGGACTGGCCGCGACGGCCGCCGCGCTTTCGCTCGTCGTCGCGGCGGCGGCGACTGCTTGCGCCGCCTCGGCCGCGATCACAGCCGCCATTTCCGCCGCCAGATCATCCTCGCCGTCGTCGGCGTCGCCTTGGCCGGCGGCGACGGTCGCGTCGATCTCCGCGGCCAACTCGTTCGCGACCGTGGAGAGTTCGTCGCTCCCATCCGAGGCCGCGTCATTCACCGGCGGCGCGGACGCGGCGACGCCCTGCGTGACCGTCGCCGGTCCGCTTTGTTCGGTCTGCTTTTTTAGTTCCGCGGTCAGCCGGTCGAGCTCCTTCTGGTCGATGGCGTTGCTCGTCGAAGCGGCCGTCTCCGATTCGTCCGACGGGGCAGCGACAGCCTGCTCCGCCGGCTCGCCCCCTTCGGCGGCACCTTCGTCGTCGCCGGCCACTTCGATTGCGGCGTTGAGCTGCGCGGTCTGTGCTATGGTGCCCGCATTCTCGGCGACGGACGAATCTTCTCTGCCCGGGCCGTCCGAATCCGGGCCGGGGTCGGCCTGGGATTCCGAACCGGCGGCCGGTTCCGCAGTGTCGGCATCGGGCGATCCGTCGGGCTTTGTGTCACCCGTGAGGCCGTCCAGCTCCGCCGCCAGTGCATCGATCTCGGATTGATCGATCGACCCCGAGGCCGCGTGCGACGTCCCTTCAGGTTCGGCATTGCCGCTCGGCGCGTCGTTTTCAGGAGTGGGTGTTTCGTCGGGCATTCGTCGCACACGTCCTTGTGTCGCGGGCCGTTCGCCCGCGGTTGTAGCCGCTCCCTCGGTCGGGCCCGACGTGCGCCGAGCCCTTTTCCCGGCTGTCTCAGCCGGCCTGAACCGGTGTCCAGCGCGGGATGAGAACTTTCTTGACCAGTTCCTCGTCCTCGGCGATCTCGCCGATCGCCGTCTTGAACTTGAGTTTGAGCGTTCGCAGATCGGCCTCGTCCAGATCCTTCGGATCGGCTGCCCGCACGATCTGGGCGAGCCGGTCGGCGATCTCGCCGCTACGTTCCTTGACGAGCTTCTCCATGTCCTCGAGCCGGCTCGTCAATACGGTGACGGAAACGTCAAAGTCGTAGATGAACGTCCGGCCCTTCTTGCTGTTGGGGACCTTGAACTTCCGCAGGAGCTCGACCTCGACCGGCGACGCATCCGGGTTGGCCTCTTCGCCGGCCATGACGTGCTGGTCGTCGCCAAAGCTCGTCTGCGGACCGCCGCCGAAGATCTTGATCGCACCGAAAAAGAGCCCGGCCTCGACGACCGCGACGCCGATCACGACGATCAAGATCTTGGGGACTTTTTTCTTGCTCTTGGCGGCGTCCGCGTTTGCCGCCGGGTCGTCGGGCATAATCGTTCGTTCCTGCGTGAGGGGACCGGGTCTGGGATCGTTCCGCCTACACTATCGTCGCTTGCGCGGGAGCGCTTCACCGCCAGCCATCGCGGCGGTTTGAATGGCAGGACTTAT
>JACZRH010000362.1 GCA_022574815.1 Planctomycetota bacterium
GGACAAGGACCCGCTGCCCGACGAGCAGATCGAGCTGTTTCGCCGTTGGATCGCCGAAGGGGCCAAGGACGATACGCCCGAATCGGCCCGCCGAGTGCTCTCGGCCGACGATGTGCCCACCTACGAGCACGCGCCGGTGATCACCGCCCTGGCGTTTTCACCGGACGGGGAGTTCCTGGCCGTCTCGGGCTACCGCGAGGTCGTGATTTACAAGGCCGACGGATCGGTGAGGGTCGATCGCTACATCGGCCTGTCGCCGCGGATCAACTCGATCGTGTATTCATCGGACGGCAAGCGACTGATCGTGGCCGGCGGATCGGCCGCTCTGTTCGGCGAGATCCAGATTTGGGACACGAAAGAGGGGAGTCTCGTTCGGTCCGTCATGTCGACCTATGACACGCTCTTCGGCGTTTCGCTTTCGACGGACAATGAGCGGATCGCGTTCGGATGTTCCGACAACACGGCCCGGATCGTCTCGGCCAAAGACGGCAAAGAGCTGGGCGTCCTCAAGCACCATGCCGATTGGGTCTTCGGCACCGAGTTCTCACACGACGGCAAGCACATCGAGCTCGAGTTTGCCGAGCCGTTGTCGGCTGGACAGGACATCACGCTCTTCATCGACTATTCCATTGACAATCCCGCGCGCGGCATGCGCTTCTTCAAGCCCAGCGCGAACAATCCGGACGAGCCGTATCAACTTTGGACCCAGGGCCAATCCATCTTCAACCGCTACTGGGTGCCCTGCTTCGATCACCCCGGCGAACGGCAGACGACCGAGATCATCGCGACGGTGGACTCGAAGTTCCTCGTATCCTCGAACGGCGAGCTGGTTTCAAAGGAGCCGGCCGAGGAAGCCGGCAAGACCACCTGGCACTGGCTCCAGGGCAAGCCGCATGTGTCGTATCTGATGACGCTCGTGGTCGGTGATTTCGCGTTCAAGGAAGAGATGTGGCGCGGCATCCCGGTCCGCTATTACGTCCCGCCCGACCGCGCGGCCGACATCGAAAACTCCTTCGGCAACACGCTCCGCATGCTCGATTTCTTCAGCGACAAGATCGGCGTCGATTACCCGTGGGACCAATACGCCCAGCTTTGCTGCTACCAGTTCGGCGGCGGCATGGAGAACACGAGCGCGACGACTCTGACCGAGCGCACGCTGCACGACAAACGCGCCCACCTCGACACCAGCTCCGACAGCCTCGTCGCGCATGAACTGGCGCACCAATGGTTCGGCGACATGACCACCTGCCGCGAATGGGCCCACATCTGGCTGAACGAGGGCTTCGCCAGCTATTTCCAGGCGCTGTGGACCGAGCACGATCTGGGCCCCGACGAGTTCGCATTCGACATGTGGCGCAAGACGCGCGGCGCGATTCGCGGCGGCAAGGAAAAGCCGATCGTATACCGCCATTACGAACACCCGCGCGAGCAGTTCGACTCGCGGGCCTACCCGAAGGCGGCCTGGGTGCTGCACATGCTACGGGCGCGGCTCGGCGAAGAGGTGTTCTGGAAAGCGATCAACCGCTTCGCCACAGAGTACGCGTACGACGTTGTGGAGACGGCGGACTTTCGGCGGGCGGTCGAGCACGTCTCGGGCCGCAATTTCGAGCGCTTCTTCTACGATTGGACCCAGCGCCCGGGGCATCCGCTGCTCGAGGTGGAGTACGCCTGGAACGAGAAGGACAAGGTCGCGAGCGTCACGGTGACGCAAACGCAGGAAGCCGATGCGTTTCACTTTCCCCTTCGGCTGGACTTCCACACCGGCAAGGACTTCAAGCCGACGACCGTCGTTCACGACCTGACGCAAAAGGAAGCCACCTACAACGTGCCGCTGGAATCTAAGCCGACGCTGTTCCGCGTCGACCCGGGCAACACGGTCTTGAAAGAACTAACGGTAAAGAAGGACCGCTACCTTTGGGAAGCTCAGCTCAGGAACGATCCCGATCCGATCGGTCGGCTGCGCGCCGCCAAGCATCTGGCCGATACGAAGACCGACGCGAATCGCAAATTGTTCGCGTCGGCCTTGCGAGACGAGAAATTCCGGGGCGTGCAAAGCGAGATCGCCGGCGCCCTGGGCCGAATGGGCGGCGACATTGCGAGAGACGCCTTGATCGCGGGACTGCGCTTTGAAAACGCTCGAGCGCGGCGTTCGTGCGTCGAGGCCCTGGGACGATTCAAGGATGACGCGGCCGCGATGGACGCGCTGCGGCCCATCGTCGCGAACGGCGACGCCAGCTACCGCGTCGAGGCCGCCGCGATCAAGGCCTTCGCCAAGCTCGGGCCCGACGACGCCTTTGAAATGGTGCGCCCGACACTCGACCGCGAATCGCACCGCGAGATGATTCGCAACGCGGCCCTGCGCGCCCTGGCCAATTTGAAAGACCCCGCCGTGCTCGAGATCCTGCTGGCCTGGACCGAACGCGACAAACCCGATACGTGCCGGCGGATCGCCGTCCGCGCGCTCGCCGACGTTGCCAAAGAAGAGGACGTGCGGCCGGAGCTGGCCGAGCAGGCCGTTCACGCGATCGCGGCTTGTGTCGGCGACGCGGATCGCCGCTTACGCGGTGCTGCGGTCAACGCATTGGAGAGTTTGGGGCGCGCGGCGGCGCCCGCACTGCCGACGTTGCACGGGTTGGCGGCGAGCGCAACCGACACGCGCGTGCGCAGCGCGGCGAAAGGTGCGATTGAGAGTATTCGGGAGGATTGGCCGCTCGAGGACCAGGTTGCCGACCTGCACGCGACGCTGCAACGGCTGCTCGAGGAAAACGAATCGTTGCGAACCCGGTTGGATCGACTCGAGTCGCGCTACAAGACGGCGCCCGAGGCGGCCAAGAGCGAAGCCGCAACACGCGACGCCGGCACATCGGCCGACCTCGCCGATGGCGGGTGAACGCAACAACCCTCGCGAAGCACTTGGCACCGGCGGCCCAGCCGCGTCCGAACAAACTACTGAATACGTGGTGCGTTCGGGTCGACGATCAACTCGATCTTGAAGTCCTGCCGCAGGAAAAGGCACACGCCGCCCTCTTCCTCGCAGACGTAGTACAGCGCGTACGCCGACAGTTCGAGCTTTCCGGGCGGATGATCGCGGCCGAGCGCGATCTCAAACTCCAGCACGCGCGTTTCGCGGGTTTCGGGTTGCGGCGGGTCGGGGTACCTGAGCCGGCCTTCGTGCAGCGTGACACCGTCCGGCACGTCGATCGACACTTGCAGCCCATCGACCTCGTTGTTCCATAGCGGCCGGGTCTTCTCGTTCAGCCAAAACGTGGTCCGCACGCGCACGCGCCGGCCAGGCTGAACGCGCGCGGGCGCAACCGTCGCCTCGATGCTCACCAGAGATGATTCGTCGCGTTGAATCTCGCCGTTCG
>JACZRH010000081.1 GCA_022574815.1 Planctomycetota bacterium
CGTGGCCGACGTAGAACGCCGGAAGACGCGGCCTTCGCATGTGTGCCACTGCTTCAAGCAGTGCTGGAGCAACACTTTCGCCAAAGGCACTGCTTGAAGCAGTGGCACCCGAGCCAAAGGCACTGCTTGAAGCAGTGGCGCCCGAGCCGAACGGGACGATTGTACCGCGCCCGGCTGAAGATTGGGCATTTTTCCGGGGTTCCGGGTGGGTTCCCGGAGCAACGGTTTCTTCGCACGCGAAACGCAGCAGAGCCGGGTTGTCCTCAGCCCGGTTCAGTCAACCGGCGTGACGACACGCCGGCTCTGATTCACGCGCTGGTTCACCGGTAGTTGCGTGCGGACCCGCTGATCTTGCGCGCCGTTGGCTAGTTTTCCAAAAAAAAGCGGGATTCTTGGTTGGTGGGGCGGACGTCTCCGCCCGCCACCCGCGGCCTTTGTGGCACTGCTTGAAGCAGTGGCACCACAGCACCCCGCCTCGCGTCGGCGAGAATTGCCAGATCGACCCCTGCATGGTACGAATCCGACAATGCGTCACGACGGCCGAAAACCCGACGAGCTGCGCCCGGTCGAGATCATTCGCGGCTTCACGCAGGCCTCGCCCGGGTCGGTTCTGATCCGGGCCGGCAAGACGCACGTCCTTTGCACCGCCAGCATCGAAAAAGAAGTTCCGAAGTGGCGCGAGGACAGCGGTAAGGGCTGGGTCACCGGCGAATACGACATGCTGCCGGGCTCCACCGGCGAGCGCCGCCGACGCAACCGCACCAAGGTCGACGGCCGCACGCAGGAGATTCAACGCCTGATCGGCCGGGCGCTGCGGGCCGCGGTGGACATGGCGAAGATGGGGCCGAACACGATCTACCTCGACTGCGACGTGCTCCAGGCCGACGGCGGTACGCGGACCGCGTCGATCACCGGCGCGTACGTCGCGCTATGCGACGCACTGCGCGTCGGCCAACAAGAGCAGCTTTGGCCCGCCGGCGTGCTGCGGACCGCCGTCGCCGCCGTCAGCGTCGGCGTAGTCGCCGGCGACGTGCTGCTCGACCTCGACTACCGCGAGGACGTCGCCGCCGAGGTCGATTGCAACCTGGTCATGACCGCTCGCGGCGAGTGGGTCGAGGTCCAGGCCACCGGCGAGCAGAGCACCTACACCGACGAGCAATTGACCCGGATGCTACAATGCGGGCGCCGTGGGATTGAGCGGCTCTTCGCGTTGCAGCAGGCCGTGCTCGACCAACAGCCCGGCGAGAAGGGGTAATCGCATGAGAACGCACCGGCGGCGCACCGCTTCCGCCTCCGCGGCCGTGCTCGCGCTTACGCTCCTCTCGGCCGGCGGCTGCAACGGCCAGACGACCGTGTTCTCGCCGCGCGGCGCCGAGCGGCAGGACGAGGACATCTGGGGTGTCCGCTGTATCACGCTGCGCGGGGCGAACCGCGTCACCGTCGCGCGGAATTACGAGAAATCGCTCCGCACCATCCGCGGGCTGAAGCCCGATCAGGTGCAGCTTTTTCACGACGCGAAAGAAAGCACCGTTTTTTATGGCCGCTACCGCCGACGCTACGACGCGGCGACCGGCAAATCGACCTACAAGCCGGACCCGCTCCGCGATCTCAAGTTGATCCGGCAGTTGTCGTTCCAGGATTCGCGCGGCGGCCAAGCCGTCTGGCCGTTCCGCCTCGCCGACGTCGAGGCCCTGCCGACCACGCCGATCGGCAATCCGGCCTGGGATCTGAGCGTCGCCGACGGCTACTGGACCGTCCACGTCGGCGTGTTCTACAACACGGGCGGCATGAACCGCCGCAAGTACGTCGCCACCGAGTACTGCAAGCTGTTGCGTGAGCAGGGTCACGAGGCGTACTACCACCACGGCCCGGTTCACAGTTCGGTCTGCGTGGGTCTGTTTCCCAAGTCGTCGATTGCGGATCTGACGCGCGAAGACCCGCTTTCGGGCGTGCTTCGCGCCACGCGCAAGATCGTCGACCCGCGCATGCTCGCGCTGATGAAGAAGTTCCCCGACAGCCTGCAAAACGGGCACCGCACTTACGAAATCATTCGCGACTCGGCCACCGGCGAAGTCTCCAGGCGTATTCCGATCCCCTCGTTCCCCGCGCTAACGCCGCAAGGCGAACGGCTTGCCGAGCAGGCCTCACGCTAGGCGCGATGTCCGTCCGCGCGCCGGGCCGCGAAAATCGGCGCAGGACGCCGCCGACCCTGGAAAGCATGCCCGATGATTGAGATTCTGCTGGCGACTCGCAATCCCGGAAAGATCCGCGAAATCCGCGAGATCGCGGCGGACCACGCCATCATCTGGCACGCACTGGACGAATACGCCGACCTGCCTGATGCGCCGGAGACCGGACAAACCTTCGCGGAGAACGCGCGACAGAAAGCTCTCTATTACGCGAGCGCGACCGAGCTCGACACGCTTGCGGATGACTCAGGGCTGGAGGTCGACTGTCTCGGCGGGGCGCCGGGCATACTGTCCGCGCGTTTTGCGGGGCCGGCCTGCGACGACGCGGCGAACAACAGCAAACTGATCGAGGCCCTCGCCGGCGTCCCGCGCGAACGCCGCTCCGCGCGGTTCCGCTGCGCGATGGCGTGGGTCCACGACGGGGCGGTCGCGCTCGAGACGGAGGACACGATCGAAGGCGTCATCGTCGACGATCCGCGCGGGGCGAACGGATTCGGATACGACCCGCACTTCTTCGTGCCCGCGCTCGACCGCACGCTGGCCGAAGCGGCGCCGCAGCAGAAGAACGCGCTCAGCCACCGCGGCAAGGCGCTCCGAACCATGCTGGCGCTCATCACGGAACGAATCCGCACGAGTTGATCGGCGCGTGCTTGGCGCGCAGGCGGGTCGCGAGGCGTCCGTCCGGCTCAACGTTTCGCGCGAAGTTGCTTGAAAAAACCGACCAGCACCGGCCGCGGAATTTGCGCCAGTTGCGGGTGCGGCAATTCGTCGAGGGTCAGCCGCTGCATGATTTCCTCGGCGGCGGCCCGGTGCTGACGCAGCTCAACGGCCAGCTCCTCGGCTACGCTGAGGTCGCCCGCCGCCATGCACTTGGCGTATTCAATCAAGACCGTTTCGACGTCGATTTGCGGCGGCAGGACTTCCTGCGGGACATGGGTGGGCGGTTCGGACGGACCCGCGACGGTCGCCTCCTCCATGGCAAGCCTCTTGGCCAGCTCCCGGCTTTCGCGAATGAGCCGCTCCTGCTCCTCGTCCTCTTTCGGATTCGTCGGCGTCAGGGAAAGCGGCTCGAGCTTGTCGCTCGGCGTCGGAATGTAGACGCTCTGGTGACACGACGGGCAGCGCCCGCGTCGGCCGGCCTTGTCATCCGGCGCGCGAACCAGCTTGCCGCAATGTTCGCAATGAAACTCGATCGGCATTCCGATTCTCCCTGGCCGCCCGGCCGGCCGCCCCCTCAATCCGGCTTGACGCGCCGCTCGCGGTGCGGGCGAAACAGCAGCCGCATCGGGACCTCCTTGAACGGCAGTATCTCGCGCAGGCGGTTTTCCATGAATCGTCGGTACTCGTCCCGCACCAGCCCGGGGTCGTTGCAGAAGAAAACCACCGTGGGCGGCGCGACGTCCGCCTGCGTGGCGTAGTATATCTTAACCGGCTTCGTGCCGCGTTTGGGCGACGGCCCGCGGGCCGCCAGGATCGCCTCGAGCGCTGCGTTGAGCCGGCCGGTCGTGACGCGCGTGTGGGCCTGGCGGAATTGGATCAACGCCTGGTCGACGGCCGCGTCGACGTTCTTGCCGGTCAACGCCGTAATGAAGCTGATCGGCGCGTAGCGCACCGCCGGCAGGAGCTGCGTCAGGTACTCACCGTAATCCGCCGGCTGCGCGCGGCCGCGCACCAGATCCCACTTGTTGACGGCGATGACGAGCGGCTTGTATTCGTTGAGAATCGCGAGAGAGAGTTTTATGTCGACCGCGCTCACCTGCACCGTCGAGTCGATCAGGTGCATCACGACGTCGGCGCGGCGGATCGAACGCAAGGCCCGCGTGTAGGAGTAGAAGTCGATATCGCTCATGCTCTTTTTTTTGCGCACGCCCGCCGTGTCGATCGCGATGAATTCGCGTCCGTCCTTGGTAAAGCGGACGTCGATCGCGTCGCGGGTCGTGCCGGGCGTCTCGCTGACGATCACGCGCTGCTCGCCGGCGAGCGTGTTGACCAGCGTGCTCTTACCGGTGTTGCGCTTGCCGACGATCGCCAGCCGCATCACCGGCTGGGCCGGCGCGCCGGTCGTCTGGGGATCGATTTGAGAAACGAGACGATCCAGCAGCTCCCGCCGCCCGCGCCGCTCCCGCGCCGACGTGCAGAGCGGCTCGCCATAGCCCAGCCGAATGAACTGGGCCGCTTCCGGCGTGATGTTGTCGGCGTCGACCTTGTTGGCCACGAGCACGACCGGGACGTCGAGCCGCCGCAGCCGTTCGGCGACGCGGCGGTCGAGCGGATTGATGCCGGCCCGGGCGTCGACGATGAAAACGATGACGGTGGCGCGCTCGATCGCGAAATCGATCTGCTGCTCGACGTGGTTTTCCAGATTGTCGTCGTCGACGATGCCGATGCCGCCGGTGTCGATCAACTCCAGGTAGCGCTCGTCGTACTCGATGATGGCGGTCACGCGGTCGCGCGTGATCCCGGCCCGCGGATCGACGATACTGATGCGGCTGCGGGCGAGCAGGTTGAGCAGGGAACTCTTGCCGACGTTGGGCCGGCCGACGATCACGATGCGGGGCAATGCCATATCCGGATCATACGATGCGAGTCGGCGCGGGGGAAAGCCCGAGCTGCGGCGTTAGGCGTTGCGGGGACGAAATAGCCGGGCGCAAGTACGCGCCGCGCGGGGACACGCACTCGTCCGCAACTCGTATCCCCCAACTCAAAAGAGGTGGGCCGCCCGAACTGGTTTGGAATTCCGGGTGCGGTCGTGATTGTGCGGATGCGAGGCCGGACCAGGGCGTTATGCGACCGAGCGAGACCGCGCCGATCGAGACTGACCGTTTAGCTTTCGCGCGCCGAAGGCCGACCGGATGAGACCCTCGGTCGAGACGATCTCGCAGCCCTTGGCGATAAGCTGCCGCACGGTCATCTTGGCCTCGTTTCCACTCCAGAAGCCGCAGGCGTCCTCGACCAGGACGACCTTTCGTCTGCGGAGCAGCAGCCCCAGCACGAGCAGGCGGATCGACACTTCCAGCGAGACGCCGAACACGACGAACCGCCCGGCGGGCATTTCGGTGAGCAGCCGATCGAGCTTGGGGTTGGTGAACGGGTCGCGGTGGGCCTTGGTGAAAATGGCCTGCTGAAAGTGAACGAGAATATCGAGCGGGATCGAGAGGTAATTGTCGGAGTCGATCAGTACATGCCGCGGCATGATGCTGAAACCGATTTTCCGTTGGCCGGGCGTGCCGATGACGCAATCGGGTCTGAGCGTCCCACGCACTTCGCCGCTGTGATGCGCGTCCATACACGAGATCGTGGGCACGCCGGCCCATCGTTCGAACGCCATCAGACGTTTGAGGTTGGGCAGCAGTTGCGGCCCGTTGACGCTGGGCCGCGTGCCGCCTTCCGCGAGATAATCGCGTTGCGTGCAGATGTCCAGAAAAACGTCAGACCTCGCAAGGTCAAGCACCGCGCAAACCTCCGCCAAGGGCCTGCGGCGCGAACGGCCGCGCAGCCTCAGACCCGAATCGCTTGGCTCACCATTGACCGGCGTACATCATTTGTTACTTGGTAGGCAGCCAGCGCAAGCTGCCATTCGCTTCTTCCTTGTACCTCCGTCGTGCGGATTCTAGTCGCACCGAAACCGGTTTCGCAACTATAAAATCGGCAAAATCGGCGTTTTTGTCGCGAGTCCGCTAATCCGCTGCGACTGGGCGATTCGGCAAGCATGCGACGATCTGAGAGAACCTCATCGAGCGGCGCGGTGATCGGCTAGAAGCGCGTACACTCATTGGCGCGCAGCCACCCCGGCGGTCAGTTTTTGGGCACAACTGTTGGTTTAGAACCTTCCGGGCGAGGAATCTTGTTGAATTCTGGCCAGATGCTGCGCTTCGCTCAGCATGACGATGCGGGTCCAACGCCCCTGGAAGGGACGGGACACCCTGGCCCAGCATGAAGGTGAGCAGTCCGTGCCCGCCGAAGTATCGATTGGCAATCGGGAGGTGAACTAATCGACCACGCGGCCGTTGACGGTCACCAGCACGTCAAAATCCTCAAAGCTTCCGATAAAGCGGAATTGGATTCGATCGCCGCACTCGAACTCCTCGCCGCGCTGAATACCGTCGGTTTGGTCCGATTCGCCGATGACCTCGTTGAACAGCCGCTGCTCGGATTCCTTCGCGAATACGAGCCCGAGCTCATCACACGCGAACGTGAACTCGATGAATTCGCCCGAATTGAGCGAGCCGGTCGCGAGCTTGTCCCCGCCGAAGAGGCCCGTGAAGAACGCCGTCACGTCCCCGTCGTCGTCGCCGAAGCGAATGTCCGGCACGATCAGGAAGTCGGTGTCGTTGAAGATTTCGACCCGGACATCGGTCAGGCCCGCGAAAAGAAAGTTGGAGCCGGGGCAGCCGCCGATCAGGAGCGTGCCGGTCAGAAGAATGATCCCGAGCGTTGCCGTGGTTTCGCGTTTCATGTTTGGCCTCCTGCGCGTTGGACGATGGCGGCGTCGGTGGGCATACTGTCCGCCTGTTTCGAGCCGCGCCATGACCCGCGCGGCAGCAGTGTATTCGCGGTCGCGCCGAACCTCAACGGTTCAGACACGGTCCGCTCGCACGAGGTTGACGACATGGCACTCATGGTCGGCATTTCGGGCATTCGCGGCATCGTCGGCGAGACGCTGACGCCCGCGGTGGCGCTCGAATTCGCGCAGGCCTTCGGAACGCTGCTGGGCGGCGGCCGGGTTGTCCTGGCACGCGACAGCCGGCCCAGCGGCGAAATGTTCGAGTCGGCGGCCGCGGCCGGTCTGATCGCCGCGGGCGTCGAAGTGACGCGGCTCGGAATGGTGATGACGCCGGCGGTCGGCCGCGCGATCCGCGACGGCCGATATGACGGCGGCGTGATGATCACGGCCAGCCACAATCCCGAAGAATGGAACGGCATCAAGTTTCTCGACGAACGGGGTATGGCGCCGGACGGCGAGCGGGCCCGGGCGATCGCGGCGCTGCGCAACGAGCGGCGCTTCGAGTCCCGCCCCACCGAGTTCCTTCCGCTGCGAGACGACGCCGAGGCCGGGGCGCGGCACATGGCGGCGGTCCTCGACGCGGTCGAGGCCGACACGGCGCCGCTGTCCGGGCTCCGCGTGCTGCTCGACAGTGTGAACGGTGCCGGCTGCGTACACGGCAAGCAGTTCCTGGCCGCGCTGGGCTGCGACGTCGTTCACCTGAACGGCGAGCCGACCGGGCGCTTCGCTCATCCGCCGGAGCCGATCGAGGAGAACTTGGCCGACGTTTGCAAGGCCGTGCGCGAAGCGGGCGCCGCGCTGGGATTCGTGCAGGATCCGGACGCCGACCGGCTGGCGATCATTGACGAGCACGGCCGCTTTCTGGGGGAAGAGTACACCCTGGCGTTGTCGATTCGCTCGGTCCTCTCGCGCCGGCCCGGGCCGGTGGCGGCCAACCTGAGCACGTCGCGGATGATCGACGACATCGCGGCGCAGTGCGGCTCCCGCGTCTTTCGCACGCCGGTCGGAGAGGCGCACGTCGCGCGGGCCATTCTCGAAAACGACTGCGTCATCGGCGGCGAGGGCAACGGCGGCGTCATCGACCCGCGCATTTCGCCGGTGCGCGATAGTCTGACGGCGATGAGTCAGGTCTTGCAGCTTGTGGCGGCCAGCGGCGCGAGCGTCAGCCAACTCGTCACCGAGCTGCCCCGCTACACGATGCTCAAACAGAAATTCACGTGCCCGCGTGAGAGGATCGCGACGGCTGTGGACGCCATTGCCGAGGCGTTCGCCGTGGAACGGATCGACCGGTCGGACGGCGTGCGCGTCGACTTGGCCGAGGGATGGATCCACGCACGAGCGTCGAACACCGAACCGATCATGCGTATCATCGCCGAGGCGCCGGACGAGGCGACGGCGCGCGAATTGATCGCGCGGACGCGCGCGATCGCCGGGCTGTGATTGCGACGCGACGCGGGTCCGCGCGAACAAACCGGCGATCGGCACATGGGCTTGCGGCACGGGACAGGACCGTTTAATGGTGCCCTGCGTATGAAGAACATCCGAACTTTCGTCATCATCCCGTCGCTGCCTGAGTCGCTCGAGCCGCTGCGAAAGTTGGCCTACAACCTGTGGTGGTCGTGGAACCCTCAGGCGCGGCACCTGTT
This sequence comes from Planctomycetota bacterium, assembly GCA_022574815.1. Taxonomy (GTDB): domain Bacteria; phylum Planctomycetota; class Phycisphaerae; order UBA1845; family Fen-1342; genus JACZRH01. The sequence goes on from JACZRH010000081.1 coordinate 8,340, forward strand.
CCGCCGCCTCGATCCGGACCTCTACGACGCCGTCCAGCACAATCCCGCCGCCATGCTGCTGCGCTGCAGCCAGAAGCGGCTCGAGGCCGCCGCCGCCGACCCCGCCTACGTGGCCCTGCTCGGGCGCGTGGCGAACGAGTTCGAGGCCTACATGAGCGTCGAGCCCTGGTTCGAGACACACCATCCCGACCAGAAGAACGAGACCATCGCGTACTTCTCGGCCGAGTTCGGGCTGCACGAGTGCCTGCCGATCTATTCCGGCGGCCTGGGCATCCTGGCGGGCGACCACCTCAAGGCTGCCTCGGACCTCGGAATCCCGTTGGTCGGCGTCGGGCTGATGTACCGCCAGGGCTACTTTCAACAGCAACTCACCGAGGATGGCTGGCAGCTCGAGAGCTATCCGGCCTACGATTTTCACCAGTGGCCCGTCGCGAGCGTACACGACGATGCCGGCCGGCCCGTTCGTGTCGCCGTCCCGCTCGGCGGGTGCGAGCTGCACGCGCAGGTGTGGGTGGTACACGTGGGCCGCGTGCGGCTCTATCTGCTCGATGCGGACATTCCCGAGAACCCGCCCGAGCTGCGCAGCGTTACGGCGCGACTCTACGGCGGCGACAGCGAGATGCGCGTCCGCCAGGAGATCCTGCTGGCCATCGGCGGGCTGCGCGCCCTGCGGGCCCTGAACATCTCGCCCACCGTCTGTCACATGAACGAAGGGCACGCGGCGTTTCTGGCGTTGGAGCGCGCCCGCCAGTTGATGCGCGACCATTCGTTGAGCTACGACGAGGCCCGCGAAGCGGCCACCAGCGGAAACCTCTTCACGACCCACACAGCGGTCCCCGCCGGCATCGACCGCTTCGACACGGCGCTGGTCGAGCGCGAGCTCGGATGGATGGCCGGAGAACTGGGCATCTCGACGGCAGACCTGATCGCGCTGGGACGCGAATCGGAGGAGCAATCCGACGGCAAGTTCTGCATGCCGATCCTCGCTTTGCGGATGGCCTTTCGCAGCAACGCCGTCAGCGAGATGCACGGCACCATCGCGCGGCGCATGTGGCAGCACTGCTGGCCCGAAGTCCCCTGCGACGAGATCCCGATCACGCACATCACCAACGGCATCCACACCCGCACCTGGCTGAGCCGCACCATGGCCGAGCTGTTCGATCAATACCTCGGCACCGGCTGGGCGGAGAACCCCGACCATCCGGACATCTGGCGACGCGTCGAGGCGATTCCCGATGCCGAGCTGTGGCGCGTCCACGAGCGGCGGCGCGAGCGGCTGATCGAGATCGTACGCCGCCGGCTGCGCGAGCAGCTCAAGGGCCGCGGCGCGCCGCCGGCCGAGATCAAGGCCGCCGGTGAGGTGCTCGATCCCAAGGCGTTGACGATCGGATTCGCGCGGCGATTCGCGCCTTACAAACGGGCCACGCTGCTGTTTCGCGATCTCGAGCGGCTGCGGGCCCTGCTCGCCAACGAAGACCACCCCGTGCAGTTCATCTTCGCCGGAAAGGCCCACCCGGCCGACGGCGCCGGCAAGGAGCTCATCAAGCAGGTCGCCGCGGGCTGCAAGACGCCCGAGTTCCGCCGGCACATCGTCTTTCTCGAAAACTACGATTTCAGTCTCGGCCGCGACATGGTGCAGGGCGTCGACTTGTGGCTGAACAACCCCCTGGCGATGCACGAAGCCAGCGGGACCAGCGGGATGAAAGTCCCCGCCAACGGCGGCTTGAACCTCTCCTGCCTCGACGGGTGGTGGCCGGAAGCGTTTCGGGGACAACGGCTGGGCGATCGGCGACGGGCGCAGCTACGACGACCTGGCCTTCCAGGACCACGTCGAGAGCGAGTCGCTCTACAACCTGCTCGAACGCGAGATCGTTCCGTTGTTCTACCGGCGGACCGAGACCGACCTGCCGCGCAAATGGATCGCGCGCGTGAAGCAGTCGATGATGTCGATCTGCCCGGTGTTCAATACGGCCCGCATGCTCAAGGAATACGCGGAGAAAATGTACGTCCCCGCCCTGCGCCGCCACCGCCATCTGGCCGCGGACGACTACGCCGCGGCGCGCTCGCTTACGGCGTGGAAGCAGAGGCTGGGCGGCGACTGGCACCAGGTTCGCATTGCTCGCGTCGGCGAGGTCGACGGCGCCGTGCTGAAGGTCGGCGGCGCGCTGCCGCTCGAGGCCTACGTACACCTCGGATCGATCGCACCGGACGATGTCGTCGTGGAGATTTACCACGGCCCGGTCGGCGCCGCGGGGGAGATCACCGCCGGCGAAACCGTCGCGATGCAGCACGCCGGCTGCGCGTCGAACGGCGAGCACTTGTTCAAGGGCGCCGTGCCCTGTTGCACCAGCGGCCGGCACGGATACGCCGTCCGAGTGCTGCCGAACCACCCGGACCTGGCGGACCGCAACGTGCTCGGGCTGGTGCGCTGGGGCTAGCGAGGGAATCGGAATGCGCGATGCCGGATGAATCCACCACCGTCGCCGAGTTGCGAAAGCGACTGGCCGAATTCGTCGCCGAGCGCGAGTGGCAGAAGTTTCACGATCCGAAAAACCTTTCCATGTCCATCGCGATCGAGGCCGCCGAGTTGATGGAGCACTTCCAATGGGCCCGTAGCGACGAGCTCGACGCCGTTTCGCGGGACCCGCGGCGGCGCGGCGAAATCGTCGACGAGTTGGCCGACATCGCGTGTTACGTGCTCGCGCTGGCGAACGCGTTGGAGATCGACCTTTCGGACGCGGTCATCGACAAGTTGACGAAAAACGCTCGGAAGTACCCGGCGGACGAGTTTCGCGGGCGGTACTACAAGCCGAGGGAATAACAAACGGGCAGAATGGACCCGGCGATAGCCGGTCCACGCCGCCCGCTTATCGATCGACGCGACGGGTCGCGTCTATTCCTTGCGCGTGTAGGTGATTTCGATCACCTTGTAATCGTCGCCGGCGTGCAGGTCGTAGATCGTAAACACGTGCTTGTTCTTGTCGATCACGCGCGTCACGTACTTGATCATGCGCCCGGTCACGTTGAGCATCGGCTCATCCATTTCGCCGTAGTAGGTGAACACCGTGCCGGCCGGGTCGCTCGAGCCCTTGAACGTCAGCAGCATGGTGTCCATATTGCTGCTCCAGGTGCCGACGTACATGTTGCGGTAGTTGTCGTAGCCGATCAGGCCCAGCCCTTCCCACGGCATCGGCTTCGTGTCGCCCGACGCGTCGGGCATCATGAAGGTGCCCTTGAACTCGTGCATGATGTAGCGCCCGCCGAGAACCCACTTATTCTTCGACGTGCCCTTGGTCTCGTTCGGCGGCGAACCCGGCCCGCCCCACCAGATCTTCGCTACCGTGTCCCACTCGCCGACGAACTGGTCCAGCTTCTTGTGGTGCTCGCCGGGCTCGATCGTGGCCATCCACTTGGCCATCATCTCTTGCATCTGCTCGGCGCCGGGCTGCTGCATGTTCGCCTGGCCGGCCTCTTGCGAGACGGCTTGCCGGCTCATCAGGACTGTGATGCCCACCAACATTACGGCGCACAATGCGATTGTCTTTCCGTTCATTCCTCTGCTCCCATCGGACTGGATTGATTGAAATTCTTTTCGCGAGCCCGGAGCCGTTGCCCCGGGTCACGACGATTCCTGAACTCCGGTTCGGCGCTTTTGGCGCCGAATTGGGCAAATGAGCAATCGAGCCGGTTCAACTCGACGGGCAATCCTTGCCGAATGCCGCCGCCGCCCGCTTCCCGATCTCCTCGGGCGAGAGGTCTTCCTTGTGCGTGGCGATGCTCCACTCGTGCCCGAACGGGTCCTTGAGCTTGCCGTAGCGGTCGCCCCAGAACTGATCGGCCAGCGGCATCGTGACGCTCGCGCCCGCGTCCACGGCCCGCTTGAACGTCGCGTCGCAGTCGTTGACGTACAGGTTGATCGTCACCGGCGTGCCGCCGAGCGATTCGGGCGACTGGGTCATGCCGGGGTACTCAGCCCCCATCATGATCACCGAGTCGCCGATCTTGATCTCGGCGTGCACGACGCTTTTGCCGTCCGGCCCGGGCATGCGGCAAATCTCCTCGGCCCCGAAGGCCTTCTTGTAAAAGTCAATCGCGGCGCCGGGATCCTTCACCACGATATGCGGCGTGACGGTGTGAAACCCTTCCGGTATTGGGTGTGCCGTTCCCATGCTGCTTCTCCTGTATCTTGGCCCGTTGAAACCCGGATTGTAATGGAACCCGTTTCCCGACGCACGCCGGGTTGTCGATTGTTGTTGGCAACCGCATGGGTCAATTCCCTGGTAAGCGGGACGCGCTGCCGGGCCGGATGCCGCAACGCCGGGCCGCGCCTCGGGAAACTTACGGCACCGGTGCGCGCCCGGGCGATGCGATCGTTACGCTTCGTCCGCGCACGTCCATTTGCAAAGGCTGATTGAGCGGGAGAGGGACCATCGGCCAGACGTGCCCGAAGGAGCGCGTGGTGATGACCGGCAGCTTTCGCTCGGGCGGCAAATGGTATCGCAGCAGCTCGAGCAGGGCCGCGTGCTGGTCCCGCTCGGTCTTGGTGTGAAAATCGCCGAGCAGCAGGCCGGCGATGCGGTCGAGCCAGCCGGCGAGCTTGAGCGCTGCGAAGTAGCGGTCGAGGCGGTAGAGGTCTTCGTGGATGTCCTCGAGCGCCAGCCACTTGCCGTCGGGGCGCAGCCGCTTTCCGATCCCGCCGGTCAGAAACGCGCAGAGCACGCTCAGGCAGCCGCCGATGAGACGCACCGTTCCGCTCTTCGCGCGGCCGGTTGCGAGGATTCCTTGGATGGGGCCGTAGTCGAGGTAATTGAGGGTCTTCGGCGTTCTAGTCCGTCCCCCACCCCCGGAGGGGATGGGGCACCCGGGCGCGGGTTTTGCGAGACCGGCGAGGTCGCCGTTTATGTATGCTGGCAGTGTGCGCCAGAACTCGCCGATGGCATCGAGCGCTCCCTCGCGCGGGCGAATCTTCCAGCCGAGAAAGTTGGGGCACAGCCAATACACGCCGCGGCCGCAGCGGTAGCTCGCGACGAGATTGACCAGCGTGGTGATTTCGCTGAAGCCGAACGCCCAGAAGGGGTCGCGTCTTCGCGCCAGCGGGGAAAAGTCCACGTGCGGCAGGATGCGCGTCAGGTACGCGCCGCCGTTGGCCGAGACGATGGCGAGCGTGCGCGCGTCGTTGATCGCCGCTTGCAGATCTTTGATGCGGGCCGTATCGTCGCGCCGCCCGCCGCGCGCGTCGTCCGCCACGACCTCGAAGAACCGCTCGGCGGCAGTAAGGCGATACCCGGCGGGCAGGTGTTCTCGAATGTGGGCGAGCAGCGCCGCGGCGTCGGCGAAACCCAGCCGGCCGAGGTCTTGGCGCGTCCCGCCGGCATGGGCGATCACGTGGATGCGGTTCGGTGAGTCTTTGGGTACGGCCATGTTCCGTCTTTGCCCTCGGCTATGGGAAGCGGAATCCTTCGAACGTCATGCTGAGCGCAGCGAAGTATCTTGCCTCGGATTCAAGGAGTACGAGATTGCGGAAGGTTCCGAGTGCGATCGACATCCGTGAATCGTACGCCGCAAGCGAATCGCCGCAACGCGCGCCGATAAGAGTTGACTGCCGCGGTCAGGAAACGCGTCGATCACCGCCAACGACGGGCGGTTGTGCGCCAAAGTTCAAAAACACTCTTCGCACTCGGAAAAGTTTTGGACAATGCAATAGTGGGGTTGCTACAGCGTTGTCTCAGCAATGGCGCCCGGGGGGGGGCCAAGACCCGAACACCGACAGTCGGCGGACGCGGCAGTCGGAATCTCGACAGCTCCACGCAATGGACAAGTTGGTTTCGCAGCACCCTGACCAGGCAAGGAGTATCTCAATGTTTCGACCAAGAAACGCTGCGCGTAACGCCATCGGCGGAGCCTTCGCACTGCTCCTGATGGCCGGCTGTCCCAATTCTGAACTGCTCCAAAAGATCGGCGACGACCTCGGCATCGATCTGTCCTCCATTTCCGAGAAGGACGTGCTCAACGCGTTGAAGACGGTGCTCGACGCCGCCGAAGCCCGTGGCTACGCCGACGCGGACGAGCCGGCGGATGACTTCCCTTTCGAAGATGAATTCGAGTTCTTCGGCGAGGACGAGGACCTGTTCGACGGCGCGGCTCCGGACGACATCGAAGTCTCCGACCAAGAGGCCGTCGACGAAGGCGCCACGCCCGACGGCGGGCGGCCGACCGCGATCGGCGGCCTCGCGGGGCGCTTCCGGAACGACGAGCCCGACAGCTCCTCCGACACCAGCCCCGGCGTCTTTCGCGGACGCTGGTTTGACGGCGACGACAATCCGCGCGGCGTGGTGCGCGGCGTCTACCGACCGATGCCGCCCGAGAGCCTGCCGAAGGAGCTGATCGGCGGCGGGAAATTCCACGGCAAGATCATCGGACCGGAGGGGCGCTTTCTCGGTCGGCTGCGCGGCCGCTACGGGCACGCGCGCGACGGCAGCGGCATGTTTTACGGCCGCTGGTTCGACCGGCACGACCGCCTGATCGGTGCGCTCAAGGGCTATTGGCGGGATGAGGAAGGCCAGAACGGCGGGCGGTTCGCCGGCCGCTGGACGGCGTTCAGTGTTTGCGCCGAGTCCGATTCGCTGCCCGAGGTGGATTTCGAGAAGGGAGACTTCGGCGGAGTTGACGACGCGGACGTCGAGCTCGAATCGGACGAACTGCTCGATACGGACGATGTCGATCTGATGGACGAACCCGACGTCGAACTCGCCGACGAGCGCGAGAAGTCCTGTTTCGCACCGGCACACGTACGCGGGCTCGTGCGCGGCCGCCACATGCCGTTCGAAGCCGATGCCGAATCCGACGCCGAGGCCGAAGAGGGTGGTTGGGTTCGCGCGCGGATGTACGACGCGGACGGCGAGCCGGTCGGCGCGATCATCGGCCGCTGGGAATCGAAACGCGGGCGCGGTCCGGACGGGCGCGATGAGGATGCTGACGAAGACGAACGGGAAGAGAACGACGAGCACGAAGCCGACACCGAGGATGCCGACGATCGTGACGATCTGGATGCCGACGACGAAAACGACGAGCAAGCGGGCGACGCGGATGAGATCAAGCATCCTCGCGACCGCCGCAAGAACCGTGGCAAAAGCCGCGTAAACGGCGTGTTCTACGGCAAGTACGTCGATCTCGAAGGCAACTTCCGCGGGTTCGTCCGCGGCGTGTGGGGCAAGGGCCACCACGGCGTCGGCGCGTTCCACGGACGCTACTTCAGCGGCAACGGCGAGGAAAAGGGCGTGCTGCGCGGGCGTTGGGACAATCACCCCGAGCAGCCCGGCGGTCCCATGTTCGGCGTCTGGTTCGGGCTCGATTTCGCTCCCGATGCCGACCCGTCGCAGGATACGACCGATGACGAAGAAATGGCGGCCGAAGACGAAGCAGAAAACGACCAGGAAGACGCACCGGCCGAATAGCACTTCGGAACAACGCGAGCGGGCACCCGCGCATCTCGCCGCTTCGCTCGCTTACCAAGTTCGACACCCGCAGGCGACACCGCTCGCCTGCGG
>JACZRH010000363.1:0-467 GCA_022574815.1 Planctomycetota bacterium
CCTTCACCGCGCTGCAACGCCGCGGCGTCCCCAGTCGCCTGCTCTACTTCCCCGACGAGAACCACTGGGTGCTCAAGCCGCACAATAGCATTCAGTGGCATGAGGAGGTGCTAAGGTGGTTGGAGCGATGGTTGAGGGATGAATAGCGAATTGCGAATTGTGAATAGCGAATTCAACAAAGGTGCATTGTCCGTGGCGTCGGCCCGACATGGACGACTACGGGGGCGAGAATCCGTACTCGCACGAGCGGCCGCGCGAGCAAGCGTTCCCTCCAAGCGCAGCATCCTGCCATTCCGAGTGCCGCGAGAAATCCTGCCAAGTCCGAAGCAAGGTACTTCGCTCCACTCCGCATGACGCTCGACGTCTGACACTGACACTTCGCATCACAAAGGCCGGGCCGGTGTAGAAGCCGCCGGCCCGGCCGTTCGATTGTCGGAGCGGTCGTAGAGGAACGCGGCTCGAAGAAG
>JACZRH010000363.1:477-3339 GCA_022574815.1 Planctomycetota bacterium
GGAATCCTGCGAACCGTGCGGGCGAGACGGGGAGTCCACACGAGCGAGGAGCAGGGCGGGCGAGACGCCCGCCCCACCCCGTGTAGTGTTGCAAGTTTGCGCTTAGGACCCGTCGACCGAAGCCGTAACGGCCGCCGTCCGGGCGGTTTCGAAGCGCGCGAGGGCCGCTTTCAGCTCATCGACGCGCGTGCCATTGGAAAGTTCGATCGCCTTGTTTTCGAGCGCGATCGCCGCTTCGACGTCGCCGGTCTCGAAGCGGGCGAGCGCCAGCGTGTCGACGAACATCCAGTTCTTGCGGCCGCTGAGCTCGTTCGAATGTTGCGAGAGCTTCAGCGCCAAGTCTTCGTAGCGGCCTTCGTAACGCTCCTCGGTCAGCAGCGCCCACGCGAAATTGTTCAAATAGGTCGCGTCATCGGACGCCTGGTCGAGAATCAACGCGCCGCACGCATTGGCAGCCTCGAGGTCCTCCTTGTGCAACGCGAGAACGTCGAACTTCGTGCGCAGCAGGTCGAGGTTCTTCGGCTGGCTTGCCATGATCTCATCGATCTGTCGCACGGCGCGATCGATGGACTCGGGCGAGGAACCGTCGGCGGCCAGCCTGCGGATCTCCGCGCGTTGACGGCGCGCGACACGGCGCGCTTCGTGCTTCTGCCGCTCGCTGGCGATCACGTCGGAGATCAATCCGCCGATTTCGGGAATGCCGGTCAGCCGCGCCGAAAGCTGGAGCTTTTGCCCGGAATGATCGACGACCAGCGACGCAACGGTCTCGCCCAGGACGGCTGTGAACGGCTCCATTTCCGCGACCTCGCGCGGGCTCATGAACGCCTTGGCCATCTCGGCGCAGCGGCCGGCGTGGACGAACATCGCGATCGTGCTGTCGGGGCCGATGCGGTCGATGCTGCTCGCAAACGCGGGGTCTTTCATAATCGAGCTACCGGCCCGCCGCGCTTTGAGCGATCTCGCGATTACGTCGCGACTGGGCGAGATCAGCAGATCGTTGTCCTGAGTCACGAAATAGATCGTGATCCCCTCGGGCAGTGCGAAGCTGCGCACTTGCGTGCCCGCGATCTGGACCGGGTCGCCTTCCAAAGCCCCGTGGCCGGTGGCCATGCTGGCAATCCCGAGGATCTGCGACCAGAGCGCCTCGGACTTGGTGGCGTCATGAACGCTGATCGCGACGCCGACATTCGGGATCGGCGGTCCGCCGCGAGTCGGCTCGCCGCTGGGGGGCAGCGCGTAGACGCTGATGCCGACGATGTTGGCGAAGACCTCGCGGAAAAAGTCGAGCCCGGTGACGATGGCCGGCTCGTCCGAGCCCGTCGAGCCCGACGCGTTGTAGCGCGACCCCGATTCGTTGAGCGCCAGCGCGAAGAAAGCCGCCGCCCCCTGCGGCACGCTGCGGAGCGTTTCGGCGTCGATCGCGGGCATGCGCATGAGGTTGTAGACCAGATTGCGATGGCCCTTTTCGAGCCGCAGCGCGATCTCGAGAAACAAGCCGTCGTCGCCGACGCCCGCGCGGCCCGAGAGCGTCCTGAGGCTGTCGGGGTCGAGCAGAGCCAGAGCGAGGGCAGCCTCTTTCGATTGCGAGGCGCCGGCGGCCAGGGCCATCTTCAACAACGGCAGGACCGGTTTGGCGTTGACGCAGAAGAACAACATCGAGTCGTCGCGGTCGCGCAGGACCTCTTTCAAGTCCGCGTTCGTGGCCAGCGACGTGTCCTCGTCGCCCTTGAGCCGCGCGATGACACCTTCGATCTCCGAACGCTGCTTACTGGCGATGACGAGCCGTTTGGTGAGCGTGATCAGCACCTCGCCTTCGACGTCGTAGGTCGCGTAGCCGCCGATCGACTTCACCGGCTTCCCGCCGACGGGCAGCGCGGTTTCGATCAGGCCGCGGACGACCTCGAGGTCGCCGGGGTGCAGGACCACCACGCCGGTCGGCTCATGCCGCTCCATGTCGATGCCCGTGATCGCGACGGCGGCGCCGCGCAGGCCGAGGACCGCCTTGATCAAAGCGGGGCTGACGGTAAATCGCTTACCGGCGTCGGCGGCGGCCTTCTCCGGGTCGGCGAGAATACCGAGCTGTTTCAGCAAGCTCATGAGCTGGTCGCCGGGGCGGTTCAGCTCGACGTACGCGATCGCGTTGGCCGGCATGAGCCGAGCGAAATCGGTGCTGGCGATCTCCTCCTGGCAGGCGGCCAGATGGAAGCGGGCGGTGCTTCGCAGCGCGGCGTCGACGCCGCGATCGCGAACCACCTCGCCGTAGAGCTTCGCGGCGCCGGCGTAGTCGCTTTGGCCGTTTTCGAGGAAGTAGGCGTGGTAGAACTTCTGCTGCGCATCTTCCGCGCGTAGGGCCGGGACGCCGCCAGCCAGAATCACGAGTGAAACACCAAGGATGCGTGAGCTGCGATGGTTCCAGAGCATATCGGGGCCTCCAAGTTCGGAATCTACGGCCGGCGCGCACCACGCACCGGCGAGCGTTTGGGTTGATGCACCCTGATGGAACGCCGCTGATGGGCGCTAGCGTTGCTTCACTTTATGGCATTCGGGCCGGGCGTTCGAATATTCGCGATGAATTGGAAGACGCTGCGATTCGTCGAGCCGGGCGGCCGGGCCTCGCCGGGTGCCACGGCTGTGTCAGCCGTGCCCTTGTGCCGGTGCCACTGCTGTGTCAGCCGTGCCGTCCCACGTCACTTCCAGCCGAGTCTCGCGCCACCCCGAGTCGTGTGGCACCGGATAGCCGGTGCCCCCCGGCCAGTCTCCTGACCTTGTCCGTGCCATCGACACCCGACCGGCCGACGAACATTCCGCCCCGCGTTGACCCCGCCCGACGACTGTCCTATTTTGAGCACATGGCCGCAGAGC
>JACZRH010000082.1:0-7943 GCA_022574815.1 Planctomycetota bacterium
TCCGGGCATTCTCCCGTGTAGCACGGCCGCCCTCGGTCGTCAGGGCGCAAACTGCCGCACCACCCAACTTTCTCCGAGCGCGAGGCGGGATTTGCGGGAAAGCCGCCGGTGGCTACAATGCTTCGTTCGGCCCGCAGCGGCGCCGCGGGCCTGCTCGAACTTCCGCCTGGAGACCTCGCAGTCGTGTCGATCGGTGTGGGAATCGTCGGGTTCGGCGAGATGGCGCTGTGGCACGCCGAACAGGTGCGGGCGCTGGACGGACTCGAGCTGCGCGTCGTCTGCGATGTGACGCCGGCGCGGCGCGAGCTGGCCGAGCGGCAATACGGCTGTAAGACGAGCGAGGAATTGGAGCCGTTGCTGGCGGACAAGGACGTGGGGCTGGTCCTGATCGCGACGCCGTCGCACGCCCACGTGCAGCCCGTGCTGGCGGCGCTGGCGGCCGGCAAGCACGTCGTGGTCGAGAAGCCGATCGCCCGGACCGAGAGCGACGCGCGGCGGATGTTCGACGCCGCCCGCGAAGCCGGCCGCACGTTGATGGCCTTTCAGAATCGCCGCTTCGACAGTGACTTTCTGACGGCGCGGCGGGCGGTCGAATCGGGCGAGCTGGGGCGCATCGACGACATTCGTCTGATTCGCTGGGCGTACTCGCGGCTGATGTCCACGTTCGGGGCGAAGGAGTACCGGCCGGGCTGGCGGGCCGACGCGGCGTACGGTGGCGGCAACCTGCTCGACTGGGGCCCGCACCTGTTCGACCAGATGCTGCAACTGGTCCCGGCCCCGCTCGAAAACGTGTTCGGCGACCTGCGCGCGCGGCGCTGGTCGAAAGAAGTCGAGGACCAGTTCCTCGCTGTGCTGCGCTTCCGTGGCGGAGTCGTGGCGGTGGTCGAGTTCGCGCAGGCGCCGCTGGGGGAGCTGGACGTTTCCTGGGCGATCAGCGGCTCGGACGCCGCCTTTCGCTATGAGAACAATCGCGGAGTTTTCTACTCGCGAAACGGGGACGATCAGGAGACACTGCGACGCGTCGAGCCCGCGGCGCGGGACTGGCCGGCGCTGTGGCGAAACATGCGCGACGTGGTGCGGGACGGCGCCGAGCCGATCGTCCGCCCGCCCGAGACGCTGCGGCTGATGCGCGTCCTCGACGCGGTCCGCCGCTCGTCCGAGACCGGGCAGGTCGTCGCCGTGCAGGATGAATACGCAACCGACTCCGCCACCGGCGGATAGCGGATCGAGGATACATGGAAACCCGTCGAATGATATTCGCGCTGGCGGCCGCATTCGCGGTCTACCTCGCATCATCCTTCATCATCGGGAAGTACTTTCCGCAGACCACGAGGCCGCAGCGACCCGCGACGCAGCCGGCGCTCGACCAAGGTCCCGTGCCGCCGGGTACGGTCCCGGCGCAGCTTCCGCGGAGCACGCCGGGACAGTTGCCGGCCGGCCCCTCGACCACCGGCGCCGCCCCGGGCGCCGTGCAACCCAACGCGATGCCGACGTGGAAGGGCGGCGAGCCCGCGGCGGGGCCGATCGAATTGGGCGGACAGGACGACAGCCTCAAGATCCGACTGGAACAGGCCGGCGCTTCGGTCGCCAGCATCTGGCTGACCGAACGCAAGAACGGGCGGCTGGTTCATCGCGCCGGCCCCGACCGCGAGCAGGAAGAGATGCCGTACGAAATCATCGGCCCCGTGGCCGAGCGCGTGAACGGCGGGCCGCTGCACCATTCCTTCGTGACACATCGAATCCTGATCAACAAACAGCCGTACGACCTGCGAAACCTGGTCTGGGCCTATGCGGGTGAATCGGACCGCAAGGCGACGTTCACGGCGACGCTTTTCGACGGGCCCGACTCCGACAAGAAGCTGCTGAAAATCACCAAGACCTATGAACTCGTCCCGCAAAAGCCGCTGGTGCTGATTCACGTTGCGGTCGAGAACCTCGGCGAGCAGGAGTACCGCGTCGAGATCGAGAGTGACGGGCCGATCGGCGTCCGCAAGGAAAACCTCCAGTGGGACATGCGCAACCTGATCGCGGCCCAGCGGCTCGAAGGCGTCGTGAACGCCTCCGTCGTCAAGAAGCGAGCCGACCTCAAGAAAGCTTACGAAAAAGGCGAACCGATTCGCTTCGCACCGCTCGACGGCGGCCCGTTCGTCTGGACCGCGCTGACCAACAAGTTCTTCGGCGTGTTCACGCGCCTCTTGCCCAGTGAGGACGACCAGGCGGCGCGGATCGCGACGGCGTACGGGCTCGTCGCGGCGCGCGGACGGGAGGATAACCCCGGCGACCTGCTGGCCCGGTTCATCACCGAGGAGCGCCCGCTCGCGCCCGGCGCGGCGACGAGCTTCACGATGGAGGTCTACGCCGGCCCGAAAGAGCCGCAGGTGCTCGAAAAGGTCAATCCGCTCTACGCCGACGACACCCAGATCGGCTACTCGATCGCCCAGGCGGTCGACTACCGCTGCTGCACGTTTCAACCACTGCCCCAGATCATGGGCTGGCTGGTGCGCAAGCTCGAGCTCTTGGCCGGCAACTACGGCGTCGCGATCATCTTCCTGGTCATCATCGTGCGGACGCTCATGCACCCGCTGACGGTCTTTCAGCAGAAGTCCATGTTCCGCATGCAGGACGCGATGGCCAAGCTCCAGCCGAAGCTGAACGTGATCAAGGAGAAGCACGCTAACGACAAGGTGCGGCTGAATCAGGAGATGATGAAGCTGTACGCCGAGGAGAACGTCAATCCCGCGGCCGGGATGCTCGGCATGTTGCCCATAATCGTTCAGATGCCGATTCTGGTGGCGTTGTGGACGGCGTTGAACACGGACGTACACCTGCGCAACGCGCCGTTCATCCTGTGGATGCACGACCTGTCGTCGCCCGACGCGTTGTACACCTTCCGCGGCGAGGGGCTCCGCATCCCGCTGATCTCCTGGCTGTTCGGCCCGGTCAAGTCCTTGAACATCGTGCCGATTCTGATGGGCTTCAGCATGTACCTGCAACAGAAGTACATGCCCAAGCCGGGAATGCAGGCCAAGCTGGAGGCCGCCAAAAAGGCCCCGCCGAGCACGCCGAAAAAGGCCGGGGGTATGACGCCCGAAGAGCAGATGCGCCAGCAGCAGATGATCGCGTACATGATGTCGATTCTCTTCCCGCTCTTGTTCTACCGCATGCCCTCGGGCCTGACGCTCTATTGGATGGCGACGAACGTGTTCGGCATCTGCGAGTCGCTGCTCATCCGCAAGCAGCTCCGCCTGGAGAAGGAGCGCCAGGACAAGGAGGGGCCCAAACCGCCCAAGCCCAAACGCACCGGCTTGGTCGGCAAGTTCTTCAAACACATCGCGGCGCAGGCCGAGGATCTTCAGAAGAAGGCCGACGCGCTCTCGGACCAGAAGACCGGCGCGGCCGGGCGCAAAGGCCCGAGCGGCGGCGGCACGAAACGAAAATGACCCGCGCCCCCAGCAACCCGCGCGATGCGAGCTCTCTTGAAACCCTGCGGTTGCTCGCCGAGCAGGCGGCCCGCGCGGGAGGCGCGGTGGCCCGCGCTTCGTTCGGGCGCGTGGGCCACGTGCGGCGCAAGGCCGACCGCAGCGAAGTTACCGATGCCGACGAGGCCGCGCAACGGGCGGTGTTCGCGGCGATTCGGGCACGCCGGCCGGACGATGCTTTCATCGGCGAGGAATCGCCCACTCCCGAGACGCGACGCGACGAGCACGATCAGAGCGACCCGCGCCCGGACGAGAACCGAGACGCCGAGCTTTGCTGGGTCGTGGATCCGATCGACGGGACGCGCAACTACGTGCGCGGGATTCCACTCTATTGTTGCTCCGTCGCGGTCATGACCGAAGGCCGGCCGATCGCCGGCGCGATTTACGATCCGACCCGCGATGTAATGTACTCCGGCGACGAGAAGCACGGCGCGCGGGTCGACAATCAGGTGGTCGCGTTCGCGGCCGACGGCCCCGAGCGCGTCCCCGGCTCGGCCCAGACCCCCATCGTCGCGATTCCGAGCACCCGCCACCGCGAGGCACACGAGATCGTCCACGACTGGGTGGACCGGCTTGTCGTCCGCAACTTCGGTTCGACGGCGCTGCACCTGGCACTGCTCGCGGCCGGCCGGCTCGACGGCGTTTTGGCGACCAACTGCCGGCTCTGGGACATCGCCGCCGGCGCGCTGCTCGTCACTGCCGCGGGCGGCGTCATCACGAGCCCGTCTGGGCAGCCGCTGTTCCCCATCGATGTCGCGCGCTACGCCGGCGAGGACATTCCGTGTCTGGGCGCACACCGCGACCTGCACGCGCGCCTGATCGTCTCGCCATCGAACTGAACGAATTCGGCCGGTCCCGCCAGGTGCGCGGTCGCACCGGAACGCGAAGGGAGGCCTCGAACGCCCCGGCTCCAGCCCTCCGCGAAGCGTCCCAGCCGGCGTTTGAGGGTTCAGTCGCGCGCCGCTTCTGGAAGCGGTCGTGCGGACGAAACACCACCCGCTTGCCCGCTTGACCGACCGGCAAGGGGCGCCACCGGGATGAGCGGCGGACCCTGGCCGGAGCGTGTTTTTTCCTTGTGGCGTGCCAACGTGCGAGCGATCGTGCGGGCCAGCCAGACCAGCAGCACGCCTGCGACCAGGGATACCACCACCAGTGTGACCCAGCCGTATTGCCAGACGCGCCTGGCGATCAAGGCCACGGGCCGCTCGACGATCTCCTGCGGCTGCTGCACGATCACGAGCCAGTTGTGACGCGGGACCGGGCTGTAGCCGATCAGGTAGGTTTGATTCTGGATTGGATCGTAGTGGTTCTCCGCCATTCCTGGCGTTTGGGTGCCGACCAGAGGGAGATCCGTCCAGGTGGCGAAGGGGGGTATCTGGTTCGGTTCGCGGATGAGCGGGTTCATGGGATGCGCGATGACTTGGGCCCGATCGTTGATGATGACGACCTCAACGTGCTGATTCGCCAGCACGCCGGTGTCGCCGAGACTCGCCAGCGCGGGCACGTCCTGAAGCCACTCGGCGAAGTGCTCGACGGTCAACGTGAGCAGCAGGACGCCGATCGGCGCATCCTGCCCCGGACTCGCGTCGGGATGCCAGACCGGCGTCGAGACCGCCACCATCGGCTTGGCGCCCTTGGCGCTCGAGATGAACGGCTCGGAAATGTGCGTCGCCGTGATCGGCGTGTTCGCGTCGCCGTGCTCGGCCCCAAGCCCGTGGTACCAGTCGCGGTGCGTGTAGCTTCTGCCGATCACGCCCTCATCCATGGGTGACCGCGCGCAATGATAGCCGCCCGCGTTGATCGCCCAACTGAAGATCAGCGTCGAACCGCTGTTCTGCCTCGCCGCGTCGAGCAGGGCCTGCAACGCTGCTCGGTCCGGATCGTGTTCAAGCAGGTACTCACGCAGTTGCGCCTCCGAGGCCGCCAGCTCGGCGCGCCCGCGCACGCGCTCGCCGATGCGCAGCAGCACGCGCCGCAATTCCGCTTGCGCAGCCACGCGTTCGACGGCCTCGCAGGCCTGGTCCAGCTCGCGCCCGATCGCCATCGAAAGCCAGTGGGCCGCCGACGCATTCGTCTGTTTCGCAAGGTCGATTACCAGCCGCTGCGAGTCGCCGACCGCCTCGCGCCACTGGCTGATCTCCAGCATCGCCAGCATCACCGCCGGCAGCGAAACCGCCAGCAGCAAAACGGCGACGTAGTAGCGCAAACGCTGGCCGCGCCGCTCGCGCCGTTCGGCGGCGCGCCGCACCTCGAGCTCGGCCCGGCGGAGCTCGATCTTGCGCAGCCGATTCGCCAGCTCACCGGCGCTGGGTAGTCGCCGCCGGGGGTCGCCCTGAATACAAGCCTTGATATCGTCGCGCAGCACTTCGTCGGCGATCCGGTCGGTCCAGCCCTCGGCCGGAAAGTCCTTCAGGTTTCCTACGACCATCTGAAAGAGGACGATTCCCAGCGAGTAGACGTCGGAGCGGGTCGTGACCAACTCGCCGCGGATCACCTCGGGGGCCATATAGGAGATGGTGCCGGCGAGTGTGGACTCGAACTCCTCCGTCCAGCGTTGCGTGAGGTTGACCTCGGTGATGCCCAACTCTTCGAAGCGGTCGCGATCGAGGATGAGCCCGATGCCGAAATCCGCCAGCCGCGCCCGCGGCCGGCCCCCCACGTCGAAGGCGATCAGAATATTCGACGGCTTGATGTCCTTGTGCAACACGCCGACGCCGTGCGCCGCCTCGAGCGCCTCGGCCACCTCCGCCACGAGCTCAAGCCGCGTCTCGAGCGGGACCTCGTCCAGCGGGCCGTCCCGCGTCGCGGCCCACTCGTGCAGGTCCCCGCCGGCGGTGTAGTCCGACTCGATAAAATAAGGCGGCCGGTCGAACTGCCAGTCCAGCATGCGCACGATGTCTTCGCGGTCGCCGAGCGTCTTCTTCAAGTAGACGAAATTCGTCGCTTCGCGCTGGAGCGTCCGCAGTCGGCTGACCTGAAAGCAGAATTTGAAGATACGCCGATCGAGGCTCTTCTTGTGCTCGGCCAGCCAGACCTCGCCAATGCTGCCTTCGCCCAGCTTCTTCTGCAGAATCCAGTTCTTGCGCGTCGGAATCTCGAGCCCGACCGCCGGCCACCATTCCTCTTCGGCCGCGACCCGCCCGACGCGCTGCGCGTTGGGCGGTTTGTCGCTCGGGGAGCGGAGCGCCGCGACGCCCTTCACCCCCGCTTCGAAGATCTCAATCGGATCTTCGAGCCCTTTGAAGCGGTAGCTGCCGTGCGTTTGCCACTCGATCGGCGAGCCGTCCGGGCCGGCATCGACGAACTGCCGCACCGAATCGAACGCGTGTCGCGTGAGCAGGATCTGGTCGGTCTCGGCCAGGCCCATGACCCGGCTGGCCGTGTCGATCGCGACGCCGACCAACCCGCCGCCCGCCGTCTCGGCGACCTCGCCCATGTGGATGCCGGCTCGGGCCCGCAGCCGCTCGGGCACGTCCAGATGCGCGAGTCCCTGAATGTAGTGCAGCGCGCAGCGCAAGGCGTCCGACGGCCGCTCGAACGACGCGAAGCACCCGTCGCCGGCTGTGTCGATCAGTTCGCCGTCGAATTTTTCCAGGCATTCGCGAAAGAGCTCGTTGTTCTTGGCACCGATTTGAGCCCCCACGACTCCGCCGACCCGCTCGTGCAGCGCGACGGAACCCACCAGGTCGGTGAACAGGAACACCTTGAAGTGCTGCTTGACGGGATGGTGGCCTTCGACACTCATTTGGCGCGCCGCGCGCGTCCTCCATCGCCGGCTCGGCTTGAACTCGCGTACCGCTGGGTAGTGTACCGCCGCCGTTTGGCGCGATCCACCGGCGCCGCCCTCGTCGAGCCTCAGGCCCCAATCCGGCTTCGCGCGCTACGTGGCCGCTATCCCTGTCAGAGATTGTGAGACTGCGCTCATTCGATCTTCGCGTTGATCAGCTCGAAGAACTTGCCCGTCGCCGAGCAGAGTTCCGCCACGTTTTCCCCGATGTCATCCCCGATTCGCGCGATTTGTTCCTGTTGCTCGAACAGGGTTTCCCGCCGCTTCAGCAGATCGTCGATATTGAGATTGCCCGCGAAAAATTCGCTCAAGCCGGCTTCGTAGTCCTGCTCAAATCGCCGCAGATTCGCGACGAGCTCCGCGCGACTCGTGCTGAGCGTCTCGATGCGGATCAACGGCTGCAGCGTATCGACGTAGATATCGCGCTGCCGCGCGGCGATCGCCTCGCGAAAACGAGCGATGCTCGAGCGCGCCTGGCGGATGAGGCTATCCGTCACGCGCGGGTCCACGGCGCTGATGTCGAGCCCCGCGCCGAGCGACCAGCGCGTGTTCCCACGCTCGGCCCCGCGCCCCCGCAGGTCCGACGACGCGTCCAGCAGCAAGGCCACGTCCCACTTGCCGCGCCGCGCCAGGTCGAGCTGCACTTCCGCGTTGCGCAGCGCGTTGTTGAGCGTCGC
>JACZRH010000082.1:7953-15771 GCA_022574815.1 Planctomycetota bacterium
GCGATCTCCGGATCGGTCTCGATGCTCGCCCGCAGCAGCTCGTCGTGGCTCTGCCCCACGAAGGGATTGAACGGCTCGGTGTCGAGCTCCAGCACGGTCTCGTATGGCAGCCCCGTGGCGGATTTGAGCCGCGTCAGATCGATCTCGTGCAGCCCGGCCAGATTGCGGACCTCGGCGCTGATGCTGGTGAGCTCGGCCTCGATGCGCCGCCGATCGCTGCTCGTATCGCGATCCTCGATCGTGTCCAGGCGGGCCAGCAGTATTTCGAGATCTTTCTTCCAGCTCCGGCCGGCGGCGACACGCTGCCCGACGGTGATCACCCTGTGGAAGCTCTCGAGCGCGCGCTGCAGCCGTCGCCGAACGACCTGGATGTAATCCAGTTGCGTGTCGTTCAGCTCGTTCTGTCGGAAAATGTCCTCGCTGGAGCGCTCGAGCTTCTCACGGGATTCCCCAAGCGGGTAGCGCACCCGCGCCGATACGAACGGCTGATTGCCGAAATCGCCGCCGCGAGTCGCGTTGCGCAGTCCGGCCGCGACTTCCATTTCGGTCGTGTCGAAGAACTGCTTCTCGACGGCCAGCTCGATCGTGTGCTCGCGCTCTTTCGAGCCGATCCGCTCGCCGAGCGACCGGTCCGTGCGACGCGACTGCTCGAGCGTGTTGGTCGAACGCAGCCGCGGTGTCAGTGAATCGTTGGATGCGATGAAGAAATCGTAGCGGGCCTCCTCCGCCTTGAGGGCCTGAAAGCTCGACTTGATATTCGGGTGCAGATTGAACGCGATGGGAATCAACGTTCGGGCCGACAGCCGACGCCGCACGGGTTGCGTCGGTTGGGAGGTCGCGGTTGAGGAAGGCCTGCTCGCCAACCCACCCGGCACGGGAAGGTAGACGTCATTCCCAACGCGCGACCGCGGCGTCGTGTGGCACGCCGAAACGAAAACGAACAGGCTGGTCAGAAGCAAGACCCGGGCGCGAATCACGATGGTCGGGTCCCCTCACACCGGGCCCGCGCTACCGATTCCCTGGCAATCAATCGACTCGTGCTCCTCGGTTCGGGCAGTCCGAGATCGACGGCTTGCCCGGGCGCTCGCGAAGCGGCAGGATAGCGAGAGTCGGCGGCGTGTGCCATCCAAGCTCGCCGCTCGGGCTGATCCCGGCAGGTGGGCCGATCTTTCGAGGCCCTTCCTGGCCGCGCTACGAGCAGCGCGCGCGTGTCATTCCCGACCCGCCGGCCGCGCCGCTCCCTCCCAGGACCCCTCGAGCCCTCGATTCACGCCGATTCGGCCGCAAGTTCGGGTTAAGCAAGCCGCTCGTCACACGTTTTGTCCCCTGTGCGGGAAACGCCCGCACGATGAGACGTCGAGCGACACGGGAGAGACCAAAATGTCACGGCAAAGCCTGCTACCCTTGATTCTGGCCGCATGCTCGATTTCCTTCCTGGCCGGTTGCCCCGGCGTGCAGGATGTCGATTCTTCGCTGATCAACGGCCTGCTCGAGCGCGTGACCGACGCGATCGACCCTGCAAGCCCCACCTCGGATTTGCACGACCACGCGATCGACGGTGAGCATGGTTCCGAGTCCGACGCCGACCACTCGGATCCGAATCACGACGACGACCCGAACGCGGTGCAGGAGTCCGAGCACCGGTCCGACCCGGGCTCGGAGCACGATCCGGCCGAACTCGACGATCCGCACTCGGGTGATCCGCAATCGGGCGATCCGCACGACCCCGGCGAGACGAATCAGGGCGAAGAGGATCCCGGGAACCCGAACGGGGAACCGGACCCCGGCGAGGATCCTGGCGAGGATCCTATGGACCCCGTCGCTCAACAGGACGCTCTCGCGGTCGGATTCGCCGCTCCCCTGACCGTCCGCAACGGCACCGCCACCTACATCGCCCTCGCGGTCGACGCCGTCATCGGCGCCAGCAATCTCAACGGCGGCACAGCCCTGGTCCTGACCGGTACGTTAAGGCAAAGGTCCGCCGGCGTGATGCAGTTCGATTACACGCCCGCACCCGAAGACCGCCTGCGCATCGACTGGGTCGATAGCCCGGACGTCGACCTGTTCGTGACCGACATCATCGGCGATTTCTCGTCCGACTCGACCACCTTTCTGCGAAACAACCACAACCTGGTCGTTCGCGTCGTGATCGACGGATCGCTCGACGTCGAGTTCTCCTCGAATCTGAGGCGCCAATCGCCCACTTCGTTCACCAGCGATCGCCGAATCACGGCCGTCGGGGTCTTCGAGTACAACGGCCGAATCCTCAACGCCGACCTGCAGTCGGACGGGACCAGCTTCTTCGAGGTCGATCAAACCGGGTCGGAGTTCCGCAGTGCGACTGGATACTCCGGCTCCATTACCGGCGACGGCTTGAACATCGGCGTGAACGAAAACTGGCAGTACACCCTGGTCGTGGCCGCGGGCAGCTCCGCCTCGACCTCGACCCGCAACGTCAACAACGACTGGACCGCCGACGGCGTGACCTATCGCTACATCGACGGCCTCATCCAGAACGCCTTCCGCGACGGCCGGCCCAACGAGCTCGGCACCGTGTGGCAGGTCTCGGGCGAACTGCTCCGCGACGGCCAGCCCTTCGGGCGGCTTGAGCTGGGCGAGGACATGATCAACCTCAAGGCCGAACTGGTTGTGCCGAATCAGCGCATCGAGCTGCAAACCTGGCGCCGCTAGGAATTGGCCCAAGCGTTAGGTTGATGGATCCGATCAAACGAAAGCCGCGGCCACCACTGGCCGCGGCTTCGCTTTGCGCCGACGCGCCGAACGAACCCTCGGCGTAGAATGCCCCGCCGTTAGCGCGTCCGGTGTGGGTGCCCCGCCATGCGCTCGCCTTGCACGCTTCGAAACGCCGATTTGCCACGTGTCAGTCGCCAGGTATCCGGGCATTCGGCCGGCCTTTCGCCAAGCTCGCATCGGGATTCGCATCAGCGGGCCGCCCTTCTCTCGATCCGCGCACGCTCCGGCGTCGGAGACGCCGCAAGTTCACGGTCAAGAAATCGCAATCCCGTCGGTAAACCGCGATCCCATCGGTAAGTATACGTGACGACTGGGTGAAAAAAGTGCGGAAAAAGTTGCAAAACTGGCGGTCGGAAGGTTGCATCAGGGGCAGGCGGCGGATAAGATTCCTAATCACTAAGACATCGGAAACACGGCCGATATCGCTGTCGGCCGGATGTGGGTCGTCGTTACCAATGAGATATGGCTCAATATGGCGGCGGTCAACTGATTCCCCATTCGTCCCGTATATGCGTGTTTCTCATTGATGACGATACAGCTCGGACACAAACAGAAAGCGAGCAGATTCTATGACAGTAAAACTCAGTTCAAAGATGTCAATACTGAGTCAGCAGGCCCCAGAAACACCATTCTTGCTAACGTTTGAGGTCGTCAACAGGGGAGATTCTGACATCTACGTATTGAAGCACGGCACTTCCCTAGAGGGCCTGTTTAGCGACTGCTTCGAAATAACACGAGACGGCAAACGTGTGCCCTACGATGGCCCGCTAGTGAAGCGTGGCGCGCCCACCGAGAAGGATTATGTGAGAATTCGACCTGGAAAGAGTGTCATTTCCGAGGTAGACCTTTCCTCCTGCTATCAGGTCAGCGTACCAGGAAAGTATGAGGTTGCCTCTTGCGGCGCCCTGCCAGATGTCGTAACAAGGTCGGAGCTGCGTGCGAAGGCAAAGAGCGACGAACCGACGCAGGCTCCTGTCGAGGTTAAGGTTCGCACAAGGAAATTCACGGTAAAGCCCGGAATGCATGGAAGGGCGACAACCGGAGAAGCCGCAAGAAGACAAGAAGACGACACCGAATTGCCGAAAGCCAAGAGCACAAAGAAAAGGAAAGCAAAAAGCGCAAAAGCAAAAACACCAACAATAACCGGCGGAAGTGTCGACCAAAAAAAGAAAGCTCAAGAGGGCCACGATGATGGATATAACCTTGCGGTGGCGGCGCGCGCAGCACTTAATAACGAAGCAAGATACAAAGAGTGGTTTGGCACCCATACTGCAACACGATTTAAGACCGTCAAGGATGTATACACCACAGTTCGTGATCGAATGAGAACTAAGTCTTTTACTTATGACCTGTCAGGAACCGGGTGCAAGCCAAGCTGGTACGCTTACACCTACAAGGGAACAACGAAAATTTGGTATTGTGGTGCTTTTTGTAGCGCTCCTGCTACTGGTACCGATTCCAAAGCGGGCACGGTACTTCATGAGCACTCTCACGCATCGGCATCAACCGACGACATTGCATACGGCCAATCCAATTGTCGGCAACTTGCAAAGACCCAGCCCACGTCTGCAGTAAGTAACGCGGACAATTTCGAATACTATGCTGGCGGCTAGTTAGTCAGCTTGCCCACGCCCAGGGTGGTTCCAAGCGAATCGACTCGCACGCGCCGCGCCGCACACGCGCCGTGCAGGCGACCGTCCACCATGCCTCGTAGCGATTCCCCGCTGCCGCTTTTTTCACTTCCACGCCGCAACGCTTTCTGATACGCTCACGTCGGCGAGCGATAGGAGGTAAGCGATGCTGGGACGACTCCTTATCGCGACGGTGCCGGTCGTGCTGCTGCTCACTCCCGCACAGGCCGGCAATCTCTATGTCAGTTGGGATCTGACGCGAGGAGGCCAGTCGAGCTGGGACGAAACCGGTCCGCTCGGCTGGAGCGGACCGTTCAAGGACGCCATCCTCAGGGCCGATCCCGACGCCGAGTTCGCGACGCTGGAGCACCTCGATCCGAGCGTGCTCGACCCCAATTCCCCGAACCACGACAACGTCGTGCTCGTGCTCTCCAGCCTCTTCGCCGAGGGCCGACTCGGCGTGCAGCACCTCGGCTCACTCGAGTTCGGCATCCTGGTCAATTTCGTGTTGCGCGGCGGAGCCTACTTCGCCGCCATGGACGCGCCGCCCGTCTACGACAGCGGGCTGGGCCTTCCGTTCGGCGTGGTGATCGAGAGCGGCCTGCCCGGCGTGCAACGAGCCGTCATTCAGAACCCGAACCACTGGCTCACGCGCGGCGTCCCGCAGATCCCCGCGCTCGACCCCGGCACTCTGCAACTGCCGGGATTCTTCCCGTTCGAATCTCTCGCCGGCTACAAGGCCGGCGGCGTCGCACTGGCGGCGATGGACCGCCACGGAATGCAGCCGTGCAGTGGCCCGGTCGTGGTACTCGGCGACTCGACCCTGCTGGGCAATCAGAATTACATCAACACGCCCGTCTTTTCCGAAGCCATGGACCGCATCGTCGCCAACTTCATCAAACGCGTGAACCTGCGCGCCGGAGACGTCAACTGCGACCGCGCCGTCAACGGCGGCGACATCGACCCGTTCTTCCTCGCGCTCGGCGACCCGGCCGCATACCAGACGAGGTTTCCCGATTGCGACATCGCGGCCGCCGACATCAATGGCGACGGCGTGGTCAATGGCGCGGACGTCGACGCGTTCTTCGAATGCCTGATCAACGGTGATTGCTTGTGCCCGTAAGAGGACCCGGACTCCAAAAGCACGCACAGCTCGAGCGCAGCTACGCGAGCGCCCCGGTCAGCCCCGACCGGGGCGCTTCTTGCATGGACAAAACCGCCACGCACGAGCTACCGGCCTCGTCCGTGCCGTCCTGGCCGCCGGACGCTTCGGAAATCGATACGCTCCCTGAGCTTCCGAGAAGGAAGAGGCGAATTATCTGTCATACGCATCTCGGATGTGCAGTCTCCAATATCGACTCTCAGATCGGGGCACCCACCCCCGACGACTTGCCCGCACCAACCCCGCCCGC
The DNA here is from genome assembly GCA_022574815.1 of Planctomycetota bacterium. GTDB lineage: Bacteria > Planctomycetota > Phycisphaerae > UBA1845 > Fen-1342 > JACZRH01. The sequence goes on from JACZRH010000082.1 coordinate 13,751, forward strand.
CCCGGTTTCCCCGCTCCCCGATCCCCGATCCCTCAATCCCCCGCCGTTCCCCCCTTGACCCCGCACGCGCCCCATCCTAGAATACCTAGACCACGTGCTCGAAATGCCCTCCGCCCCATGCCAAGCTCACCCACCCGCGCCCCGAAAACCAAGGTGCGCAAATACTCTTCGCGCAACGTTGCGCACCTTGATCACCTTCGACCCCTGCCCCGCCGACGCGGGTTTTCTCGGTCGTCCCGCTTCGGCCTCCGATGGCGCTGCGCGCCTTCGCGAAGAGCTCAATAAAGACTCCCGACCCCTTTTTTCTCGCTGGACCCGAGCCGGCCGCGGCGCGACGCTCATCGGGCCGGCCGTTGCGGCCTGCGCGGGCCGAGTTTTAGGGCGCTTTTGGAGCGCTTTGGGATCGTCGCAGGCACGCTAGCCGCACGTGCGGGCCGATTCAACCGCCGAGCGGCGGCTGTCAGATTGGCACTGTCACGCCGACAGACGGACGGCGTCGCGGTAGGTGCTCGCAAAGAGCAATCTTGTAACTCTAGCAGGGAAAGTGTGTTATGAATGCGCGTAGCTCGCGCGCGATTTGGCGCCGGACTTGCTGATTGGTTCGGACAGCACTCACGCCATCGGCCGCCTTCCGCGCCCGGTGCGCCGAAAACACGGAGCGAAAACAACCCGGTTCAAGGAGACGTTTGCATGGCGGTAAAACAGTTGGCTTTTGACCAGGACGCCCAGAAGGCCATCCTGGCCGGCGTCGATAAGCTGGCCTCCGCGGTCCGCAGCACCTTCGGCCCCCGCGGGCGAAACGCGGTCCTCGACAAAGGCTGGGGCGGACCCACCGTCACCAAGGACGGCGTCACCGTCGCCGAGGAAATCGAGCTCATTGACAAGTACGAGAACATGGGCGCCCAACTCGTCAAAGAGGCGGCCAGCAAGACCAGCGACGTGGCCGGCGACGGGACCACCACCGCCACCATTCTCACCGAGGCCATCTACCGCGAAGGGCTCAAGAACGTCGTCGCCGGGTTCGACCCCAATGGGATCAACCGGGGAATCGAAGTGGCGGTGACGGCGATCGTCGCCGAGTTGAAGAACATCTCGCGGCCCGTCTCGGTCAACCCCGACAAGCCGGAGGACATCATCAACATCGCCAGCATCTCGGCCAACAACGACCGCACCGTCGGCGAGATGATGGCGAACGCCTTCAAGCAGGTCGGCAAAGACGGCGTCATCACCGTCGAGGAAGGCAAGTCGCTCGAGACGACGGTGGATGTGGTCGAGGGAATGCAGTTCGACCGCGGCTACCTGAGCCCCCATTTCGTCACCGATGTCGACGCGATGGAATGTGCGCTCAACAAGGCCTTCGTGCTGATCTGCGAGGACAAGATCAGCAGCGTGACCAAGCTCGTTCCGCTGCTCGAGAAGATCGCCAAGGCCAAGCGGCCGCTGCTGATCATCGCCGAGGACGTCGAGGGCGAGGCCCTCGCGACGCTGGTCGTCAACAAACTGCGCGGCATCGTGCAGGTCGTCGCCGTCAAGGCGCCCGGCTACGGCGACCGTCGCAAGGCGATGCTCGAGGACATTGCGGTCCTGACCGGCGCCAAGCCCATCTTCAAGGACTTGGGCATCGAGCTGGACTCGGTCGCGATCGGCGATCTGGGCCAGGCCAAGAAGATCCGGATCGACTCCGACAACACGACGATCATTGAGGGTGCCGGGTCGAGCGACGCGATCAAGGGCCGCATCCAGATGATCCGCCGCGAGATCGAAAGCACGACCAGCGACTACGACCGCGAGAAGCTGCAAGAGCGGCTCGCGAAGCTCGCCGGCGGCGTGGCCCAGATCAACGTCGGCGCCGCGAGCGAAACCGAGCTGAAGGAAAAGAAGACCCGCATCGAGGATGCCCTGCACTCCACCCGCGCCGCGATCGAAGAAGGGCTCGTCCCCGGCGGCGGTGTGGCATTGATTCGAGCCGCCGCCGCGCTCGACAACATCCGCGTCAAGGGCGACGACGAGAAAGCCGGCGT
>JACZRH010000083.1 GCA_022574815.1 Planctomycetota bacterium
ATTGATTAATCTCTACGAGGCGCGAAACGTCTTGAAGGACTACACAAACGCCGTCGGCTACCTGGCGTTGGCGGCGGAGCTGACGCCGCCCGACGACGAGGCGCGGCGGCTCGAGTTGCTCGATCGGCTCGGCCGCTTGCAGGACGAAGCCGCGCGCTCGGACACTGACGCCGACGCGCGCCGTGCGCTCTTTGCCGATGCCGGCCGTTCGTTCGAGCAGGCCGCGCGGCTTTCGTCCCGGGACGGTTCGCGCGAGGCGACGCTGCTCTGGTCGGCGGCGCAGGGCTACGACCGCGCGGGGATGATCGGCGACGTGCGGCGAATGTTACGCCAGTTCGTGCGCGGTCGGGCCGCGGACCCGCGCATGCCGCAGGCCCTGCTGCAACTGGGCCAGGCTTACGAAGTGGACGGCAATCTCCCGGAGGCCGTTACCTGGTACGGCCGCGTGATCGAGAAATTCCCGCGACTCAAGGAGGCGGCCCGGGCCAAGGTGTTGCTGGCGGGCAGTTTGCTCGGGCTGGGCGAGGGCCGCCAGGACGAGGCCGAAGACATCCTCAGCGCGCTGCTCGAGGACGATTTCATCCGGCCCGAGGCCGAGGAGTTTCGCGACGCGCTGTTCGCGCTGTGCGACTTGTATTACAGCCAGGGACGCTACGCGGTCGCGATCGGTCGGTTGGAGGACTTTCTGACGCTGTACCCGGACGACCGCGAGCGCGACCTGAGCCGCTTCATGCTCGCCGACGCCCATCGCCGCAGCGCGTACGAGCTGCGCGGGCGGCCGCCGGCGGGCACGTCGGCGTCCCAGGTTCGGAAGGTGATTCGGGCGCGGTTCGCGCGGGCGGCGGAGCTGTTCGCGTCGTACCTGGCGGGCGTGATGGGCCGGGCGGAAAACGACCCGGTCCTGAAGACGTACCAACGGCTGGCGCTATTTCATCGCGGGGACTGCCTGCTCGAGCTGAATGAGCCGCAATCCCTGCGGGAGGCCCTGGAGACCTACCGCCAAGCGGCGGCCCGCTACGAAGGCGCGCCGTCGGCACTCACGGCCCAGGTCCAAATCGCCAACATCTTGCTGCGAAACGGCAGGCTGACTGAGGCGGCCCGCGCGGTGGAGCGCGCCCGCTGGCTGCTGCGTAACATCTCCGACGAGGTGTTCAAAGAGTACGACGACGGGACGAATCGCGCCTACTGGGACCGCTACCTGACGGCGGTCGCATCGTCGCACTTGTTTCGCGACGTGTTCGCCAGCCCGCGCTGAAACGCCGCCGCCTTCGATCAGGAGAGTGTTTATGAACCCATCGCAAGACGCCCCCGACGCGGAACGCCTGATCGCTCTGCTGACCGAGCAGCGTGATCTGTACGGCCGTCTGCGCGAGTTGAGCGATCGGCAGCGTTCGCTGATCTCGGGGGACCGGCCCGAGCAACTGTTGAGCATTCTCCAGGAGCGGCAAACGCTGATCTCTTCGCTCTCGCGGCTCAACGAGCAATTGGCGCCGTTTCGCCGCGAATGGGACGGGATGTACGCCCGACTGCCAGAGGAGTCGCGCGAGCGGACGTCTGTCTTGCTGAACGAGATCAACGCGCTGCTGAAGGTCATTCTCAAGACCGACCGCGAGGACAGCGTCTTGCTCGCGGCGCGCAAGCAGACCGTGGCCCGGGAGCTGAGCGGCGTAGTCGGCGGGAAGACCGCCACCCGCGCCTACGCTCGACAGTCCGATTCGCCGACGACCGGCCCCTCCGCCGATGTGAGCGGCTGAAGCGAGGAGCGCATGACGCGGGACCCGAACACGAACGTCGAACCGCTACCGGCCGGCGACGAGCTCAGCGAAATGCTGCGGGGCTACGTGCAAGCCGCGCAGCGGCTGCAAAAGACGCACGAGACCTTGCAGCACGAAATCGTTCGCTTGCGCGACGAGCTGGCCTCGAAGGACCGCGAGCTGGAGCGCCGCCGCCGTCTGGCGTCGCTCGGCGAGCTGGCGGCCGGCGTCGCGCACGAGGTCCGCAACCCGCTCGGCGCGATCTCACTCTACAGCGGCCTGTTGCGCCGCGAATGCCGAAACATCCGCCCCGCGATGGAGCTGATCCGCAAGATCGAGGCCGGGATCAAGGCGATCGACGAGGTGGTGCAGGACACGCTGGCCTTGGTGCCCCGGGCAGGGGAGTGCGAAATCCACCTCTTGCAGTCCATCCTCGAACGCGCCCGCGACCTCAGTCTCGGCGTGCTGCGGGCCGCCGGCGCGACGCTCGAAGTCCGCTTGGAAGACCCGCAGCTACGCATCCCCGCCCAACGCGAGGCACTGCAAAGGGTGTTCGTCAACCTCATCGCCAACGCCGCCCAGGCCGCGCCGCACGGCAGCGTGGTTCGACTGTACGTCGCGGCGGCGGGCGAGCACTGGATCGAGGCACGCGTGCTCGACGACGGCCCCGGCCTGCCCGACGGCGTCGCCGACCGGGTCTTCGACCCGTTCTTCACCACCAAACAAAACGGCACCGGGCTGGGGCTGACGATTGCCCACCGGCTGGTCGAGCTGCACGGAGGAAGATTGTCCGCCCGCAATCAGGAATGTGGCGGCGCCGAATTTGTCGTAGGACTACCGACGGAACGACCCGCGGAGGCTGTCAATGCGCCGGAGGAGAACCCGACGCGCACGACCGCCGCGTAGGAGGTATCACCGACCATGGCAAACGTTTGTGTGATTGACGACCAGGCGATGATGCGGGACTCGCTCAAGGAGACGCTCACCGGGCAGGACCACAAGGTCTGCACCTTCGCGAGCTCGGACGAGGCCCTTACGACCATTCGGCAACAGTCGTTCGACGTCGTGCTCAGCGACCTGCGCCTGCCGGGGGGCATGGACGGCGTGGGGCTGCTGCGCGAGATGCGCCGCTTGGGCATCGACGTCCCGGTCGTGCTGATGACGGCCCACGCCTCGGTCGAGACGGCCGTCGAGGCCATGAAGCTCGGCGCGTTCGACTACATTCAAAAGCCCTTCCACGTCGACGAGATCGCGATCCTGATCGAGCGCGCCGTGCGCGAGCGCGAGATGCTGCGCGAAAACGAGGTCATGCGGCGGACGATCGAGGACATGAACTCCAACCGCCGGCTGATCGGTGAATCCCCGGTCATGCGGCCGCTGATGGAGAAGATCCAGCGCGTCGCCCAGAGCTCGGCGACCGTGCTGGTCACCGGCGAAAGCGGGACCGGCAAGGAGCTCATCGCGCGGGCCATTCACGCCGCCTCACCGCGGGCCGACAAGACGATGCTGTGCGTCAATTGCGCGGCGCTTTCGCCGACGCTGCTCGAGAGCGAGATGTTCGGGCACGAGAAGGGGGCCTATACGGGTGCCGACAAGCTGCGCAAGGGGCGTTTCGAGCTCGCCGACGGCGGCACGCTCCTGCTGGACGAAGTTTCGGAGATCGCTCCGCCTTTGCAGGCCAAGCTGCTGCGGGTCCTGCAAGAGCGCGAGTTCGAGCGCGTGGGCAGCTCGGTCACGCGGCGGCTCGACGTGCGCGTGATCGCGACGACCCACCGCGACCTGCGCGATTGGGCCGCGCACGCGAAATTCCGCGAGGATCTCTACTACCGGCTGAGCGTCCTGCCGATCGAGGTCCCCCCGCTGCGCGAGCGGCGCGAGGACATTCCCCTGCTGCTGGACCACTTGGCCGAAGCCATCTGCAAGCGCGAGGGCAAGGAGCGGCCGCGTTTCACCACCGAGACCGTGGCGTTGCTGAGCGATTACGCCTGGCCGGGCAACGTGCGCGAGTTGCAGAACCTCTGCGAGCGCGTCTGCGTGCTCGAGGCGGGGCGCGAGGTGACGCCGGAGATCGTCCGGCCGCTGATGGCCGGCCCGCTCAAGACCGCGACAATGCCGGCCGAAAGCGTGTCCTACCGCGACGGGCAAATCCTCTCCGACGCCGAACGCGACCTGATCCTGCAGACGCTCGATCGTTTCGGCGGTCATCGCGAGAAGACCGCCCGCGCGTTGGGGATCGGGCTGCGCACCCTGGGGCTCAAGATCAAGAAGTGGCGCGAACAGGGCATCTTCGAGCGCGACAAGCGTGAGATGGCCGCGGCCTGCTGACGCGCCGCGCGAGCGGCGCGCACCCGGCATGGGAATTGCCGGAGGGGTACGACACGGCGGTCACGGATCAGGACGCATGTGGATCGATCGGTTACTTTCGAGCAAGGTCACGAACGGGATCGAGCTGTCGGCTCGTTTCGCCGAAGAGCGGCAGCGCGTCTTGGCCGTCAACGTCGCCAACATCCACACCCCCGACTACCAGACGCGTCGGCTCGACTTGCAAAGCTTTCAGGCTTCGTTGCGTGAGGCCCTGCGAATGTCGAGCGCCAAGGACGGCCACCGGCTGAAACTGCGCGGCAACGCGCAATTCTCGACGACGCCGAGCGGAAGGACCGAGGTGCGGCCGGCGATCGATCCGGCCCAGAACATTTTATTTCACGACGGGACCAATGCCCGTATTGAACGAATGATGTCCGACGCAGCAAAGAACGCCTTGCAGTATCAGTTCATGACGACGCTGCTGGGCGGCCGGTACGACGGGCTGTTGAATGCGATTCGAGGGCGGACGGCATGATTGACTCGCTGGACATCAGTGCCTCGGCGCTCGTGGCGCAGCGCATCCGCCTCGACGCGATCGCCGGCAACATCGCCAACGCCCACACGACGCACCAGGAGGACGGGACGCCGATCCCATTCCGCCGTCGCATCGTCACCTTCGCGCCGGGGGACGGCGCGGGCGGGCCGGGCGTTCACGTGGCGGGGATTTCTCGGGACCCTTCGCCGTTTCGGCTGGTATACGACCCGACCCACCCGGATCGCATTCGCGACGGTCCGCTGCGGAACAACGTTCAATATCCGAACGTCAACATCACGATGGAATATGTCGACGCGATGTCGGCGAGCCGGGCCTACGAAGCCAACATCGCGATGATGAACATCACGAAGGGGATGGTGCAACAGGCGATTCGCCTGTTCGCCTGAACGACGCCGCCGGCAGCGGCAAGGATGAGTGCAGGGCATGGCTGACCCGATATCCCCACAGCGACTGACACCGCCGGTCCCGATTTCGCCGGCGGGCCCCGTCCGGCCCGGTGGGCTGCACGAAGCGGGAGGCGACTTCGCGGCCATGCTGCGGGGACAGCTCGAACGCGTCAATCAGATGCAGGCCGAGGCCGACGAGGGCGTGCGACGCATTCTGACGGGCGAGTCGCAGAACCTGACGGAGGTCTTCACGGCCGCCCGCAAGGCCCAGGTGGCCTTCAGTCTGCTCATGGAGATGCGCAACAAGCTCGTGGACGCTTACACCGAGCTGCGCCAGATGCGCGTCTAGGCTCCAGTGCCGCCGGCCACCATCCCGGCCCGCACGAACGATCCGACCAGCCGGCGACGGAGTCGCCAGGGCGCCGGTGGAACCGGCAAAACCAAAGGACTGACCACGCGCGGCGGAGACCGCGGGGAGAGTCGCCAGGATGGCTTCGCTGCAGATCGCACTGTCCAAGGCCTTCGCACAACTGCGCGAGCTGACGCGCTCGCAGCGCATCGCGATCGTGCTGGGCGGCGTGCTGGTGGGCGTCTCGCTCGTGTGGCTGCTGCAATGGGCCGCCACCCCCGAGATGGTGCCGCTACTGGACCAGAGCCTCGACCCCGAAGACATCGCCCTGATCCAATCCGGCCTCGATGTACTCGGCGAGACGTACGAGCGGAGCGGCGCGACCGTGCTGGTGCGCGCGTCGGCGGACCGCTCCGGGATTCTCGCCAAGCTCCAGGCACAAGAGCAGCTCCCCTCCGACACCAGCATCAGCTTCGCGGCCCTCGTCAAGGAATCCAATCCCTGGATCTCGGCCACGGAAAACGACCGCCGCTGGAGCGTCGCGCTCGCCCATGAGCTCGAACGCGTGTTGCGCCAACTCAGCGGCGTCAAAACCGCCAACGTGTTCCTGAATCTCAGCACCGGCCGCAAGGGCTTTTCGCGCGAGCAGCCGCGCTCGACCGGCAGCGTCACGCTGATCATGCGGGGCAGCGAGCCGGTGTCCGAGTCGCTGGGCAAGGCCGCGGCGCGGCTCGTCGCCGGCGCCGTCAGCGGGCTCTCACCCCAGCGCGTCGAGGTCATCGACGGGGGCAACGGGCGCAGCGTGGTCGACTGGGACGTCGAGGCCGGCGGCGCGACGCAGCTCCAGCGGCTGAAGCGCGAGCACGAGCGGCGCCTCGCCGCGAAAGTAAAGGGGCAACTTGCGGATGCTAAGGCCCGCGTAAGCGTTCAAGTGGAGATCGAAAGCGCGACCCGCTCGGAGCAATCCACCAAGTTCAGCGACCCCGTCGAAACCCAGATCGAGCGGACCTCCGACGACACGGCTCGTCGCCGACCCACCGGACAGCCCGGCGTGCAGCCGAACGTCGGTGTGGCCTTATCGGGCGGCGGCATCGAGGAAACGTCCACAAAGACCACCGAGAACACCACGCTCCAGCCTAGCAACACGACCACCAGCCAGACCATGCCCCCCGGCGAGATCAAGGAAAGCTTCGCGGCGATCAACATTTCGCACGACTACCTCGCGAGCATCTTCAAGCGGCAGAATCCCGACGACCCGGACCCGAACGAGGATCAGATCCAGGCGATCTTCGAAAAGGAAAAAACGAAAATCGTCAACCAGATCACCGCGCTGGTGAAGCCCCAGGACGCCGGGCAGGTGCGGGTCGATTGGTACTACGACACAATCGAGTCCGACCCGGCGGCGCAGGCCGGGTTCTTCGACGATCCGATGACGCTGGTGAACCGGTACGGTCCGCAGTCGGGGTTGGCGTTGCTGGCGCTCATCTCAATGGGGCTCATGTTCCGGATGGCCCGCCGGCCGGGCGAGACCGAAGCGATCGGCCTGGAGATCGGTCTGCCGAAGGACGCTATCGAAGCGGCCCAGCAGGCGGCCACGGACGTCAAGCAAGCGTCGGCCACGACCGCGGCGCGGCAGGAGGCGGAGTCGGCCGCCAGCTCGATCGGCCACGCGGCACCGACCGAGGGGCTGCTCGTGGCGCATGAGGTGGACGAGAAGGCCGTGCAACTGAGCAAGATGCTCGAGCAGATGAAGGAGATCGTCGCGAAAGACCCGACGACGATTTCGACGCTGCTCGAGCAATGGTCCGAAAAGGATGATCGCTGATGCGCATCGGGCGCACGGGAGAGCTTCGCCATCGTCGGGACGCATGACAAGAAGAACGCGCATCCGCTCACCGGGATGCAGAAGGCCGCGGTCATGCTGCTGGCGCTCGATCAGGACGTCGCCGCCCAAATATTCCGCGCCATGCCGCGCGACAAGGTCGAGGATATCTCGCGCGAGATCGCCAACATCACCGAGATCAAACCCGAAACCCGGCACGCCGTCATCACCGAGTTCTACAACCTCGTGCTCGCGCGGCAGTACGCCGACGTGGGCGGCCTGTCGTATGCGCGGGCGTTGATCCAGAAGACGCTGCCCCCGGATGAGGCCCGCAAGGTCATCGCGACGCTGGAGACGCAGATCTACGAGCAGCCGTTCGCGTTCCTGCAAAAAACGGAGAAGGAAAACCTGCTGATGTTCTTGCAGGAAGAGCATCCGCAGACGATCGCACTGGTCCTGTCGCACGTGCCGCCGGTGACTGCCAGCGAGATCCTGGTCGCGCTGGACAAGGAGCGGCAGCTCGAGGTCGTGCAGCGCGTCGCCACCATGGACCAGACCAGTCCGGAGGTCATCAAGGAGGTCGAGCGCGGGCTCGAGAACCGCCTGGCCGGGCTGGCAACCGAGCGCTTCGAGCGGGTCGGCGGCGTGCAGGCGGTCGCCGAGATTCTCAACCTCGCCGGACGCGGGACGGAAAAGGCGATCATGGAGAGCCTCGAGGAGCAGGACCCGGAGCTGGTCGAGTCGATCCGGCGGCTGATGTTCGTCTTCGAGGACATTTTGCGGGTCAACGACAAGGGCATCCAATCGGTCCTGAAGGAGATCGACAACGCCGAGCTGGGCTTGTCGCTGCGCACCGCGAGCGATGAATTGAAGGAGAAGATCTACAAGAACATGTCCGAACGCGCGGCACAGTTGATCAAGGAGGAGATGGAGTTCATGGGGCCGGTCCGCGTCAGCGACGTCGAGAACGCCCAGCAGAAAGTGGTCGATATCGTCCGCCGGCTCGAGGACGCCGGCGAGCTGTTCATCAGCGGGAAGGGCGGCGAAGGGGAGCTGATCGAATGATCGGGCCTGAAGGGAGACCTGCGGCTTGGCCGGACTGATTCAAACCGAGGAACTCGCCGGCGGGGCGGCGTTCTCGTTTCAGGACATCGAGGCGCGCGCCCGCGCTACGACCGCGCGCGCCCGCAAGCAGGCCGAGCGGATCGTCAACGAGGCCGAACGCCGCGCCCAACAGGTCATCCTGCAACGCATGGACGACGGCTTTCAGCGCGGCGTCGAGAAGGGCCGCGCCGCGGGACTGGCCCAGATTCGAACCGAGGCGCGCGAGGCCGTGTTCGCCGAAACGCGCGCGCGAATCGAAGCCCTGCTGGGCGCCCTGGCGACCGGCCTGGCCGAGTTCGACCACAACAAGCGCCGGCTGCTGGCGCGGGCCGAGTCGGGCCTGATCGAGCTGGCGATGTCCATCGCGAGGCGGGTCTGCAAGATCTCAATCGGCCAAAACTCGGAGGCGGTCCGCGCCAACGCCCGGCACCTGCTCGAGCGCGTCGGACCCGCCGCCGACCCGATCTTGAACCTTCACCCGGCCGACTACGAGGCGCTGCGCGGCCAGACCCCGGAACTCTTACGCAACATCGAGGGCCTCACACACGTCGAGATCGTCGCCGACGAGACGCTGGGCCGCGGCGACTGCGTGCTGCGTACGCGGGAAGGGTCGCTGGATGCATCCATCGACGCCCAGCTCGACCGCATCGCCGAGCAGATCTGCACCACCGCCGATGTTTCGGACGTCGAGCGCGGGAAGAAGTAATGGGCGCGCACGAACATGCGGGCGGCGACGCCGATCCCGGTGCGGACGTGTTAGCAGCGGTGGCGAGCGAGGTGACCGGGCTGATCTGCGAGGGGGTCTGCGGCCGGGTGGAGTCGGTGCGCGGCCTCACGGTAAGTGTCAGCGGGTTTCGCGTGCCGATCGGGTCGCGCTGCACCGTCCGAACGCGACACGATGGAATCATCACGGGCGAAGTCGTCGGGCTGCGCGCGAACGAGACACTGTTGACCGTCTTCAGCGAAACGAACGGCATCGCCCCCGGCGATCCGGTCGAGTGTCGCTCCGGACCGCCGCGCGTGCCGGTCGGCTTTGACCTGCTGGGGCGCGTGATCAACAGTCAGGGCGACCCCATCGACGGGCGGCCGAGGCCCTTGCTGAATTTGCGCTACCCGCTGCACCGCGACGGTCCGGCGCCGCTGGAGCGCAGACCGGTCGACACGCCGCTCGCTCTGGGCATCCGCTCGATCGATGGACTGCTGACGGCCGGCCGCGGGCAGCGGCTGGGCATTTTCGCGGGGACCGGCGTCGGCAAGAGCGTGCTGCTCGGGATGATCTGCCGTTATACGCAGGCGGACGTGAACGTGGTGGTGCTGGTCGGGGAGCGCGGCCGCGAGGTGCGGGACTTTCTCGACAAGGACCTCGGCGAGGAGGGTCTGGCCCGCAGCGTCGTCGTGGTGTGTACGTCGGACGAGGCGGCGGCGTTGCGCGTGCGGGCGTGCCTGCACGCTTTGGCGATTGCGGAGTACTTTCGCGACGCGGGCCTCAACGTGCTGCTACTGATGGACTCGCTGACGCGCGTGGCGATGGCGCAGCGTCAATTGGGGCTGGCGGCCGGCGAACCGCCGACCGCCAAGGGCTATCCGCCCAGCGTCTACGCGCTGCTCCCGCGGCTGCTGGAGCGGGCGGGCCGCACGGCGCGCGGCAGCATCACCGGTATCTATTCCGTCCTGGTCGAAGGCGACGACATCGACGAGCCGCTCGCCGACGCCGTCCGCGGACTTCTCGACGGGCACATCTGGCTGTCGCGCTCCTTGGCGAACCGCGGGCACTACCCGGCGGTGGACGTGCTCAACAGCATCAGTCGCGTCGCGGATGACGTGACCGACGAGCGGCAGCAGCGCGCCGCGAAACGCATTCGGCGGGTGTTGGCAGTTTGGAACGACATCGAGGACTTGGTCAGCATCGGCGCGTACGTGCCGGGCGCGAACCCGACCTACGACGTTGCGGTCAACACGCGTGAGGCGCTGAACGCCTTCTTGACCCAAGATCGGGCGGAGTCGTCGACCAGCGAGCAGAGCCTCGCGGCGCTGCTGGCGGTGGACGACGCATTGGAAAAGGCCGAGCAGGCCGCCGGCGCGATGCGCGCGGCGCAGACCACGAGCGGCGGCGTGCCCGAAACGGCCGCGAGCGCATAGAAGCGGAGGATCGGGATTGGCCCGACGTTTTCGATTTCGGCTGGAGACGCTTCTGAAGGTGCGGGAGCTGCGCGAGCGCGAGGTGAAGCGCAAAGTCGCATCGAAATGCGCCGAGATTGCGCGGCTCGACCGCACGAACGAGCAGGCCGCCGATGAAATCCTGCTGCAACAGCGCAAGCTCCTTGAAAGCCAGCAGCGTGGGCGGCTCGATCCGGAAACGGTCCGCAGCGCGCGGGCCTGGATCACCGTGCTGCGCTCCTCGATCGTCCATCGGCAGGCCCAGAAGGCCCGTTGGGCCGAGGAATTGGAGCTATTGCAGGCCGAATACCGCCAAGCCCGCAAGCAGACCCGCATGATCCAGAAGTTGCGCGAGCGGCGCTACCGCGAGCACGTCAAGCGGCTCGACAAACGAGATCTGGCGGACGCGGACGAGCTGGCACAGCAGTTGCACGTGTTCGCACACGAAGCGGACCGGCCGGCCCCGCGCGTCGATTCTCGCGCCTCTGTGCGAGCAACGCTCGGCCTGACCCCGGCCGCGCGACCGGAGTAACTCTTGTTGGGCAAGTTGTACAACTCCGCCGCCATCGTCGCGCTCGCCACCTTGCTGGCCGGCGGGGGCTTCGTGGCGTACCTCTTCGGCTCGGGTAAGCTCGACGCCGAGCGCACCGAACGGATCGCCGCCATCCTGCGCGACGAGCCGCGGGAGTCGCCCCAGTCAGACGGGAAACAGACCGAAGCCGACCAACCCGCCGAGTCGGACACGCCGGTCCGGAACGCACCCTCGGCCCAGGAGATTCAGCAGACGCGGCAGCGCGACCGGCTTCGCCGGGCCGTGCTCGCACGCGCGGGGGCCGACGCCGACGCGCGCCGCGCCCTGGCCGACCAGATGCTGCAGCACGCCTTGTCGGTGCAGGAGCAGATCGAGGCGTCGAAAACGGCGTGGGACGAGCGCGTCCGCAAGATGAACGAGGCCGCGCAGGACGAGGGCTTTCAACGGGAACTGAAGATCGTCTCGAAGCTGTCGCCGAAGCTCGCGAAGGGCCACGTGGTCCTGACGTGGCAGAAGCACAAGGCCGACGCGGTGCGGCTGCTTCGTGAGATGGAGCCGTCAAAGGTCACGCGTATCCTCGAGCAGTTCAAGACGCCCGAGGAGCAACAACTAGCGCACGAACTGTTGGAGCAGTTGCGCTTGCAAAGCACGAATCCGAACGCCCCGAGGTCAGGGAGGACTGCGGGCGATGCCTCGAATTAGGGGTCGTCATGCAGACGAGTTTGCAACCGGCCGTCGCCCACGGTGTGACCGCCGGCGCGTCCGACCGACTTTTACTCGCGGTGTTGCCCAACGCCGCGGGGCTCGCTCCCAACGAGCTGTCCCTCCGTCAACAACGTGAGGATGAAGATCGCCGCCGACTGGCGCGCGAGGAGTTGGACGGCTCGCCGACCGCCGTGGGCGCCGCCAGGGATCCGGTCCAGGTAGTCCAAGACGCTGAGCGCAGGCTGGACCCATCCAGCCGCGCGTGGCGGCGGCGCCAGGCCAACCTCGAAAGGCGCGACAACGTGGCCCAGGACCGGCGGGTGTTTCGTCGCGCGCTGGCCGACGCGTCGTCGCGTCGCAGTGGGGCCGGGCCGCGCGGCACCGACTCGACACCGAAGCCGGCTCCGGAAGGTAAGCCGCAACCCGGGACGCCGAAGGCCGCGGCGTCGCAAGAATCCAAACCGAATTCAAGTTCTCCGCCGGATCGCGCAGCGGCCTCGAAAGCTCCCGCGTCCGCCGACCCGCAGCGCCCCGCGGTCAAGCTCGCGCCTGCCGCGGACGCTTCTCGGCCCGAGCCTTCCGCGGCGGAGTCCACGGCGAAGCCCGCCGTGCAAACCGCCGGCGCGATCCCCGAATCGGCATCCGATCGATCGAGCACCGGGCGGAACGCCGTTTCACAGTCGCTGCAGGTCGCCCGAGCCGCCGGCGCCGCATCGGCCCGGCCGGTGGAAAGCGTCGCGACGGCGGTTCCCGCGTCGCGCAGCCAGACGGCGCCGCGCCCCGCGACCAAGGCCACGGCGCGCCCGGCGCGCGAGGCAGAATCCGGCAAGAATGACGCGAACGTCGAGCGAATCCTGCGCTCGATCCGCAAGCAAATCGGCAAGCAGCGCTCGACCGCGACGATTCGCCTCGAGCCGGCCCGGCTCGGTACGTTGCGGCTGCACATGGACTTGCGGAACCAGGAGCTTTCGTTGCGGGTCGAGACGCAGACCGCGCTGGCACACCGTTTGCTACTCGACCACGTGCAGTCGCTACGGGAAGGGCTCGAGCTGGCGGGATTGCGGCTCGAACGCATCGAGGTTCGCCCGCCGCCCGCGGCCGGCGGACCGCAAGAGGCCTCGCCCGAAAGCACGGCGCCGGACGATCCGACGGCGCAACCCGACCCGCGAGACGCCGGCGACGACCGATCGGCCGGCGAATCGCCGGAGTCCGCCGGAGGCGGGCGCGAGCGCGGAACGGAGTCCCACACCGACGGCCCGCTCGAACACGAAGCGGGCTCTGCAAACCTGGAACCGGCGGCGGAGTCGCTGGTGAACATCCTGGCGTGAGGCGGCGAGGATCGCCGATCATGCATCCGGCCCGGCCCGGGGCGTCCGTCCCGAGTGGAGTCGAGGAATTGCCATGGAAACGCTCGCAGTCGGCTTGACGACCAGCGCGGTTTCGACCGCGCCGCCCCGAGGACTCAACAATCTCAGCAGCGAGGACTTCTTCAAGATCCTCGTCGCCGAAATGCAGCAGCAGGACCCCTTCGCGCCGACCAAGACCGCCGACATGATCGGTCAGGTCTCGCAGATTCGCAGCATCGAGCTGTCGAGCCGGCTCACCGACACGCTCGACCAGATGAACCGCCAGCAACGACTGCTCGGCGCCGCCGACATGATCGGAAAGTTCGTTACCGCCCTCGTCACGGGCGCCGACGGTGTGGCAACGGAGGTCAGCGGAATCGTCGTCGGCGTCCGCTTTGACAGCGACGGCGACGCGGTGCTCGAGCTCGATACCGGCGACGCCGTCCCGGTCTCCAGCGTGCAGCGCGTCACGACGCTCGACGTGACCGAGAGCGAGGCACGCGACCCGCCGCCGGAAGCCGGCTCGGAAATCTCGGAAGCCACCGCCAAGTCGAAGGCGGCGGCCAAGGCCAGGGGCGCTGCCCCGCGCAATTGGCTCTCGCTCGACAGTTCGATTCGACTTTAGACCCCGGACCCCGGCCGCTTGAGGCCGACATGAGGTTGGATTCATGGGTTTGACGACAGCTCTCTACACGGGTTTGAGCGGGATCAACGTCAACCAGCAGCGGATCGAGACGATCGGCCACAACATCGCCAACGTGAACACGACTTCGTTCAAGAGTTCACGCACGCTGTTTCAGTCGCAATTCTCGCGCACACTCTCGCTCGGGTCCGGCCCGAGCGCGACCAGCGGCGGCACGAACCCGATGCAGTTCGGGCTCGGGGCCGTGATCGGCTCGACCGACAAGGACTTCGCGCCGGGCTCGGTCGAGACCACCGGCGTGTCGAGCGACCTGGCGATTGAAGGAAACGGCTTCTTTGTCCTGCGAACGGCGGACGGCAAACAGGTGTACACGCGCGACGGCGCGTTCACGCTCGACGCCGGCAATCGGCTGGTG
Organism: Planctomycetota bacterium; assembly: GCA_022574815.1. Taxonomy (GTDB): domain Bacteria; phylum Planctomycetota; class Phycisphaerae; order UBA1845; family Fen-1342; genus JACZRH01. The sequence goes on from JACZRH010000083.1 coordinate 14,074, forward strand.
ACGGCCGACGGCGCTGCGGTGATGGGCTTCGGCGTGGACGGGACGTTTTCGGTGATTCCCGGCGTGCTGGAGCAGCTCCAGATACCGTTGGGGACGCTCAGCCTGGCGACACCGACGTCGATCGTATCGCTCGACGGCGACCTGAGCGCCGACGGAACGCCGGCCACCGAAGGGACGGTCCATGTTTCGCAGGACCTGGTCGATGCCGGCGGGGCGGCAGTGACCGCGGGTACTGCGTTGACCGATGTTCGCCCCGCCGCCGCCGCCGGAACGCCGCTCTTCGCCGTCGGCGACAGGATCACGGTCTCGCGCTTGACCAAAGGTGACCGCGAGGTCCCGGCGCAGGATTTCATCGTCGGGACGACCGGCAACACGCTCGGCGATTTCGCCAACTGGCTCGAAGGCGTGCTCGGCATTCAGCGCGCGAGCGGCGTGCCCGGAAATCCCGGCATCGTGGTCGAGAACGGTACGTTGGTCGTCCGCGGAAACGCCGGGTTGCAAAACGCGCTCGAGATCGACACCACCGACATCTCCAGCAACAACGCCAACACGGCGCTGCCGTTCCAGTTCACGCAGACCGCCGACGCGAACGGCTCCGGGTCCTACACGGCCTTCACGGTGTACGACTCACTCGGCAGCCCGCTGACGGTCAACGTGACCTTCACGCTGGACGCGACGCCCGACACCGGACCGGTCTGGCGGTTCTACGCCGAGTCGGCGGACAACGTCGACGGGGCGCGGCCGCTCGGAACCGGCACGGTGGCGTTCGACACCGAGGGCAATTTCGTCAGCGCCAGCGGCAACCAGTTCACGATCAATCGCAGCGGGACCGGCGCCACGACCCCCCTGACCTTCACGCTCGACCTGGCCGGCATTCACGGCCTTTCGACGCAGACCTCCAATGTGATTCTCGCCGAGCAGGACGGCGTGCCGCCCGGGACGCTCGCGAACTACTCGGTGGGCAAGGACGGCATCGTTACCGGGATCTTCAGCAACGGCATGACGCGGACGCTCGGTCAGATAGCGGTGGCTGTCTTCGCGAATCCGCAGGGGTTGCTTTCGGAGCCGGACAACACCTACGTCGTCGGGCCGAACGCAGGCACGCCGGCGATCATGGCACCGGGCCAGTTCGGTGCGGGCCGCATCCTGGCCGGCGCGCTGGAGCTGTCCAATGTGGACTTGTCCCGTGAGTTTATTGGACTGATTATGTCGAGCACCGGCTTTCAGGCGTCGAGCCGCATCATCAGCGTCACGTCCGACCTGCTCGACCAACTGATGTTGATCGCCCGCTAGAACGACGGGAGCGACCGCGATGATTCGGCTGACCCGCCTCAACGACCGCGCCTTCGTGCTCAACGCCGAGCAGATCAAGACGATCGAGGAGGTCCCGGACACGATGATCACGCTGCTGAACGGCGATCAGCTTACCGTTCGCGAGGGGCTGGACGAGGTCGTTCGCCGCGCGATCGAGTACGGGCGCACGCTGCGCGCGTTTCAGACCGGCTAACAGACCGTTCGAGATCATGCCACGCCGGCCTGCCCCGCGTAGGCCGTACGGTGTCCTTGACGCGCAAGTCTGACCCGCGTGCGCAGGATGTGCCCAGCTCGCGCGCAATGTCTCATAAGACCTGCCATTCAAACCGCCGCGCTCGCGAGCGGTGAAGCGC
>JACZRH010000084.1 GCA_022574815.1 Planctomycetota bacterium
GGGACAGCCGTTGGACGCAATCGCCAACGGACTCGATGAGGGTCCTGCGTGCGCGGTGTTGAGCGTGACGGACAACGTGGGCAATACAGCCGCCACGACAGGCGGCGACTCATTCCTTGTAATCGGATACGCGGAGACGGTTCCGCCGGATTCGTTTTCATTGACCAGTCCTTCAGAAGGCGCGGAAACGAACGAAGTTCAGATTACGTTCCGGTGGACTGACTCGGATGATACATCTCTGCCGATTTCGTACCGGCTTCTTGTAGATACGGACATGTCGGGCGGCTATGCGGTTGATACCACCGTGACGACGGACACCTTCAACGGGAAGCACCCGACGCTGGCCGAACGCCTGAGCGCGGGCGGCTGGCGCTGCGCCGCGTTCATCAACAATGCCCAGCTCGGCGAATTCAGCGGGTTGCAACACGGGTTCGATCGCTACATGCCGCAGGCCGGCAAAGCCGATCGGCTGCTCGAGCACTTCGCGCAGTGGCTCGCGGAAGACGACGGCCGGCCCGTCTTCGCCTACCTGCACTTTCTCGAGGCCCATTGGCCATACAAGCCCCGCCGCCGGCACGTCGCGCTCTTCGGCGGGAATCGCGACACCAACTACTTCCGCGATCACAGCGCGCGCGACTTCGGCCGGCTGCGCCGCGCCATCTCACGCGGCGGCGACGAGCTGCCCGACGAGCAGTTGCAGCAGATGATCCAGATGTACGACGGTGCCGTGCGGCGGCTCGACGGCAAACTCAAGGTGCTGCTGAATCTGCTCGAACAGCGCGGCGTGCGCGAGGAAACCGCGCTCTTCGTGACCGCCGACCACGGCGAGGAGTTTCTCGAGCACGGGAAGATCGGCCACGGGCAAGCGCTGTACAACGAACTGACGCACGTGCCGCTGATCGCATCCCTGCCCGGCGGACCCGTCGGCCGGCGCATCAGAACGCCGGTGAGTCTGGTGGACCTGAGTGACACGGTCGCGCACGTCGCGGGCATCGAGCAGGAGGACGGCGCTGCCAACCTGCTGGACGCGCCGCACACCCTCAGCCCGGTCGTCAGCGAAATCCGCATCGGCCGACGCTACAGTCAGGCCATTCGCGTCGGCGACTGGCGGCTGCACCGCCGCTACACGTTTGAGCGGCAGGAGGATCCGGACGCGCTGCGGCGGCGGCCGCACGAGTTGCTGGGGTCGGTGCCGCACACGGTGCGGCACGAGCTCTACCACGTCGGCGACGACAAGGACGAGCAGATCAACCTCGCGGACGAGCCCGTTTGCCGCGAAGCACGCGAGCGCATGATCGCCGAAATGGATGCTTGGTGGTCGCGGGCCATCGCGGCGATCGACGACGGCCCGGCGCGCGAGGTGGAGATTGATTCAACGGTCGTTCAACGACTGCGTGAGCTTGGTTATGTGGAATGATCGCCGGCGCGGGCCGACCGCGAAGCGCGTCGCAGGCCGGGCGGGAGCACTTCCAGGCGCCCCGTGAATGGGGCGGCTCGGGGTTTGATGCCCGTCGCCAGCGCGAGCGGGAGCACTCTTAGGAGCAGACCAATGAATCGAATGGGTTTTGGGGTTCTCTTGGGGTTCATTTCGGCCGTCGGGGCGATGCCCGCGGCGACCGCCGGCATTCCCGATCACCCGATCATCACGGAGGTGTACACGGACCCACCGGGGGCCAACGACGGGCCCGTCGGGCGCGACCCGAGCAACTTCGATCAGGAATACATCGAAATCTACCTGCCGCCCATGGGGAACCTCGATCCGACGATCAACAAGGACGCGCTGCGGCTGACCTTCTACGAAGTCGAAGGCGACTTCACCAGTTCCGGACTCGGGCTGGTGAATTACCGCTTTGATCTGCCCATGTTCGACCTCGACCTGAGCAACGGCATCACGCCCGGCGCCATTCCGCGGCCGGCCAGTGGCGTGGTCGTCTTGGGCTGGGTTGACTACGTCGGCGATCCTCCGACGGGTCTGGCCGGTACCCCGAGCGCGCGCGTCGGGCTCGTCAACGGCGGCATCCTCGGCGCCAGCGGCTACACCTTCATCGCGATCAACGGGCACCACTTCGGCGGCACGACCAACTTTCCCGTGCTCGACGCCGAGTCGCTGATCGACCTGCCCTGCGAGACGCGCAGCGGAGTCATTCAAAACGGCTCGGGCGTCTACCTGCTGGTCGATCGCGACTCGCCGGGGTACGTCGAGTTGTACGACGACCGACACGTGCCCGCCGGCGGCAGCGCGAATCCCAATTTGCCCAGCGGGGCCGTGCTGATGACCAGCGCGCTGTTCGATGCGTTCGCCGTGAACGACCACAACATGTTTGACGTGCTTGAGCAGCCTTACCACCCGCCCACGGGCAACGACATCGATCTCGAGACCGTGCTCCCGCTGGGCGGGGCGTTCAGCCTGTTGTGCGCCCAAGTGCCGGAGCGCAGCAAGATTCGTCTAACGCTGGGCATTGCAAACGGCTACGCACGCTTGTTCGTCGACATCGCCAAGACCACCGAGAACGGCGACCCGTCCGATGACGACCCGGTCAGCGACGCGCTCAACGCCTACCGCCACATCCGCAACGACGGCCCCTTTTTCCCGACGCCGGGCCGCGCCGCGCTGACGACCTCGGCTCCGGAGCTGAGTGTCGCGCTTTCCGGGGAGCAGACCTTCGGCGTGCTGCCCGGAACGACCGGCCGGCCGGGCCTTCTCGCCGCGAATAGCGGCGGCGATTTCGGCATCGACATCGCCGCGACCCCAGGCGGGTCGAGCAACCCCGCTGCCGCCACCTTCGCGACGGCCGCCCCGGTGACGAACGTCCGCGGGCAAACGCTGGGTCTGCCTTCCGTCGCCATTACGGTCCGGCCGAACGCAGCCCACGGGCAGAGCGCTACGACGACCGCGACCGTTTCGGCTTCCAACACGAAAGCCGGCGCGCCGGCCGTGCTCAATCCGGTGCAGGCCGTGATGCTGACGGCGACGGTCCTGTCGCCGACCCGGGGCCAAGACGCCAACGGGCAGCCTTTCCAGACCACGGTCTTCATGGCCGTTCAGGGGATCCCGCGCGACGCGGGCGTCACCAATGAGTTTCTGACCACCGACCTGGGGGCCTTCGTCGCCGCCAATCTCGGGACGCGGGTCAAGGACACGCTCGGCAACGGCGAGGCCCTTCGCAACCCGGCGACCAACCTGAGCGATTCGCTCACGATGCTGCCCATGGTCGAGGAGTTCCCCGCCGATCCGAGCGAGTACATCAACCGGCCGGGGCCGGCGGGCCGGCTCGACCTGGTGCAGACGATCCTGCAATCGGCCGAAATGCAAAGCGGCGCCGACACCTACGATGACAGCTTCAACGCGGCCCAGACGGCCGTCAATGCTATTAGCTTCAATATTCCCGACGTCAAGACGTACGACGGAAGCTTTCGCCTGTCGGAGATCGTACACTTTGTGGATGAGCGCGGATTCCCGGCCGACGTGCGCAGCGGACTTGCGAATGTCACGACCTCGCGCACCTTCGAGTTCGCGCTGATCGATACCAATGTTCGGTTCTTCGGCAACATCGAGACCGGTGCAACCGATGACTTCGGCGTTGTCGTCGAAGTGCGCGACACCGAGCCGGGTTCCCCCGTCGTCCGGGGAGAGTTCGTGTTCCTGAGCTTCACCGGCGGCCTGCAAGGGGCCGACATCGACTCGCTGCAAGTCCCGCCCGGCCTGGATGTCGTCGCCAACGCGCTCCTTTTCGACCTCGACAATCTGCACGACGTGCTCGGCATCCGCTCGATCGAGCGCATCATCCTGATCGAGTCCCGCGACAACAGCGGCGAGGCGGACATCGTGGAAGCGTTCACCCTCAATCCGGCCGCGTCGCGAACTCCGACGCTGCTGGACCCCAGCGGCCCGATCGCGCCCAACAGTGTGCGGCGCGTCGTGCGGCCCTAGCGGACCAACGCCAACGCGCGGGTCGGGCCTCTTGACCCATCCCATCCGCCGCTCGTAGAACTCAGGTCGCCGAGCCGTCGTTCTCTCTCAACGGAGCGCACTATGCAGATTCCCCGAAGTGGACGCCGCCTTTTCCCTCCCCGATGCAGCCGCGCGGCACTCTCCCAGCTCATCGCGCTAGCGCTCGTACTCCCGCTGCAGACGGCCTGGGCCGCGACCGCCCCGTCGCAGCAACTACGGCCGCTACTGACCGACGGGTCCAAACCCATTACGCTCGAAGCCATCTACGGCCCCGAGGGCCGCGTCAACTTTCGCGGAACCGTCGCGTCCCGCATGACCTGGCTCGACGACGGCACGCACTTCCTGCACCGGCGCGACGGAGTCTTGCAGCGCGTCAACGCCGAGACCGACGAGGCCGAGCCGGCGTACGATCACGAAGCGTTGCAGGCCGTGCTGGAGGCGCACGACGACTTTGACGAGTCCGCCGCCGGGCGGCTCGCACGCCGCCCGGGGACGTTCAACAAGGACCGCTCCGTCGTTCTCGTCTCCCACCAGCGCCGGCTCTACTTGTATCGCTTCGCCGACGAGCAGCTCACTCGCATCACCGAACAACCGGGCGACTTCGGCAACCGCCAGCTCAGCCCGACCACCGGATTCGTCAGCTTCGTCCGCGACAACAACCTCTTCACGATCGATACACAGACCGGCCGGCAGGGGCAGCTCACCGCCGACGGAAACGAGACGCTGCTCAACGGCGTGCTCGACTGGGTCTATCAGGAAGAGGTCTACGGCCGCGGGCGGTACGGGGCGCACTGGTGGCGCGACGACGATGCCTACGTCGCATACCTGCAACTCGACGAGTCGCAGGTTCCGTCTTTCAGCATCGCCGACCAGACCCCGCAGCACTCGAAAGTCGAGCGCACCAATTACCCCAAGTCCGGCGATCCGAACCCGACCGTGCGGCTCGGCGTCATCCCCGCGACCGGCGGCGAGACCGTCTGGGTCGACCTGTCGAAGTACGGCGAGATCGAGTTCCTGATCGTCCGCGTCGCGTGGGCCCCCGACGGAAGACTGATCTACCAGGTGCAGAACCGCGAGCAGCAGTGGCTCGATCTCAACGCCGCCGACCCGCGCAGCGGCGAATCGAGCACGCTGATCCATGAGGCCTCCCCCGCGTGGGTGAACGTGCTCGGCCAGCCCGACTGGCTGAACGACGGCTCGTTCCTCTGGTTCAGCGAGCGCGACGGCTACCGGCACCTCTATCACTACACCCGCGACGGAAAGCTCAACCGCCGCCTCACGGAGGGGTCATGGGAAGTGCGCCGACTGCACGGCGTCGATCCCAAAACGGGATGGGTCTATTTCTCCGGCACGCGTGATACCACGCTCGAGAGCCACGCCTACCGCGTCAAGCTCGACGGCGGATCGGTCGAGCGCCTGACCGAGCCGGGCTTCACGCACCGCACGCAGTTCGATCCGCAGTTGCGCTATTTCATCGACACGTTCAGCAACGTCTCCACGCCGGCTAAGGTCCACCTGCGCCGCAGCGACGCGAGCCTGGTACGCGTCATCAGCGAGAACGAGATCGAGGAACTCGCGGATTACAGGCTCAGCACGCCGCAATTCCTGCGGATCCCCGCCCGCGACGGGCACCTGCTCAACGCGATGCTGATTCTGCCCCACGACTACGAAGCGGGCCGGCGCTATCCGGTCTGGAGCTACACCTACGGCGGGCCGCACGCCCCGTCGGTGCGCAACAGGTGGGGCGGCAACGGCGCGATGCTCAACCAATACCTGGCCCAGAAGGGGTACATCTACTGGGTTTGCGACCCGCGCTCGGCCAGCGGCGAGGGCGCCGTCTCGGCGTGGCAGGCCTATCAGCAGCTCGGCGTGCTCGAGCTTTCCGATCTCGAAGACGGCATCCGCTGGCTCGTCGAGCAGGGCTACGCCGACCCCGAGCGCGTCGGCATCCACGGGCACAGCTACGGCGGCTTCATGACCGCGTACGCGTTGACGCACAGCGACGTGTTCAGCCTCGGCGTCGCTAGCGCGCCCGTCACCGACTGGCGCAACTACGACACGATCTACACCGAGCGTTACATGCGCACGCCCGAGAACAACCCCGAGGGGTATGACGGCACGTCGGTGGTCCAGGGCGCCAAGGATCTGCACGGCCGGCTGCTCGTCGTGCATGGGGCGCTGGACGACAACGTACACTTCCAGAACACGCTCCAGTTCATATTCGAGCTGCAAAAGCACAAAAAGCAGTTCGACCTGATGGTGTACCCCAAGGACCGGCACGGCATCGGCCGCGGCGGCGCCCATCTGCGCGAGATGCGTCTTCGGTACATCCTCGAAAACCTCTGAATACGCCGGGTCGCGTGGCCCGAGCGGCACTGGACACAGCCCGGCCGCGCCGCCGTGGGAAAACGGTTCACGTGGGGGCTCGCGGGCGCCGACCTTGCCTTGAGTCCCGGGCGTGCGGTAGGCTGTCAGTGACTATGACAGTCTCGAACGAAACGACCCACCGCGAAATCCGCAACGTCGCCATCATCGCGCACGTTGATCACGGCAAGACCACCCTGGTCGACCAAATGCTGCGCCAGTGCGGGCAATTCCGCGCCGCCCAGCTCAAGGGCGAACGCATCCTCGACTCCAACGAGCTCGAGAAAGAGCGCGGCATCACGATCCTCTCGAAGAACATCGCGATTCGATACAAGAACATGAAAATCAACCTCATCGACACGCCCGGCCACGCCGACTTCGGCGGCGAGGTCGAGCGCGTGCTCAAGATGGCCGATGGGTGCCTACTGCTGGTCGATGCGTTCGAGGGGCCCATGCCACAGACGACCTTCGTGCTGCGCAAGGCCTTCGAGTTCGGACTGCGGCCGATCGTCGTTATCAACAAGATCGACCGGGCCGAAGCGCGGCCCGCCGACGTGCTCGACGAGGTGATCGACTTGTTCATCGAGCTCGGCGCCGACGAGAACGCTCTCGACTTCCCGACCGTTTATACCTCGGCCACCGAGGGCTACGCCACGCTCGATCCGGCGAGCCGGCCGGACAACATTTTCGTGCTGTTCGATACGATCCTGCGGTGCGTCCCGCCGCCCGAGGGGGACCGGGCGGCCCCGCTACAGATGCTCATCACCACGATCGACTACAACGACTACGTCGGCCGCATCGGAATCGGGCGCGTCTTCGCCGGCGAAATCCGCACCGCGCAAAACGTGACCGTCATTCGTCGCGACGGGACCCGCGCGAACCAGAAGGTCGGCGAGCTGTTCGTCTTCGACGGCTTGGGCCGCTGCAAGACCGATTCGGTGGCGGCGGGGGACATCTGCGCCGTGGTCGGCCTCGACTCGGTCGACATCGGCAACACCGTTGCCGACCCCGACGACCCCAAGCCGCTGCCGATCGTGCGGATCGACGAACCCACGCTGCACATGACCTTTCGCGTGAACGACTCGCCTTTCACCGGCCAATCCGGCAAGTTCCTGACCAGCGGCCACATCCGCGAGCGGCTCGACAAAGAGTTGCAGCGCAACGTCGCGCTGCGCGTCGAACCGGGGCCCACGCCCGAAGAATTTCACGTATCGGGCCGCGGCGTCCTGCACCTGTCGATCCTGATCGAAAACATGCGGCGCGAAGGGTTCGAGTTGGCGGTCGGAAAGCCCAAGGTCATCTTTCGCGAGCTCGACGGAAAAAAGACCGAGCCCATCGAGCTTTGCTCGGTCGAGGTCCCCACACGCCACGTCGGCCCGGTCATGGAGCTAATGGGCCAACGCCGCGCGATTTGCAACCGGATGGAAACCCGCAGCGAACACACACATCTGGAATTCACCGTTCCCGCGCGGGGCTTGATCGGCTTGCGCAATCGGCTGATGACCGCGACACAGGGCACGATCGTCATGCACCACAATTTCTACGAGTACGAGTTCATTCGCGGCGCCATCCCGCACCGCGCCAACGGCGTCCTGCTCGCGAGCGAGGCCGGCCCGGTGACCGCGTATGCGCTGGACAACCTCGCCAGCCGCGGCGCGATGTTCGTCTCGCCCACGCAGCGCGTCTACGAAGGCCAGATCGTCGGCGAGCACTGCCGCGACGACGACATCGTCGTCAACGTTTGCCGCGGCAAGAAGCTCACGAACATCCGGGCCGCCAGCGCCGACAAAACGGTGGTCCTCAAGACGCCGCGCGAGATCACGCTCGAGATCGCGTTGGAATTCATCGAGGACGATGAGCTGGTCGAGGTAACGCCCGACGCCATCCGCCTGCGTAAGCGCCATCTGACCGAGTCGCAACGCAAACGCGCCAGCCGAGCGAAATAACCTGGCTTACGCCGTCGTCGCGGCGGTATTCTCTCGCCGTACCCGGTCGGGCACCGGCTCTCCACACTGGCGCCCACCAGTCGGCTGCCGATCATCTCCGAGCCGATGTTCATGAATTTCCTGCGCCAGCGGCAGGGCGACGATCCGGACGGTCTTCCGCTGCGCGGCTGGCACAAGGCCGTGATGACCAGCAACGTGTTGTTCACGGACGGCTCGGCCCGCTCCACGCGCTCGCGGACGCACACGGCCTTCGACATGGATTCACTGCGCAAGATGGGATACACGCCGGCTTTTGCGCAGACGCAGTTCCTGACGCGTTGTGATGCGTACCAGGCCGACTGCTACCTGACGCCCGGAGCGCTGATTCCGGTCGGGAAGTTCGGCGAGCGGCGTTCACGGCAGTGGCTACGCACCCAAACGGGCTGGCCGTTCGCCGGGTTCCAGAGCAACTTTAACCTCGAATGAGCCGCCGCACGGCGCTTACGAATCGAACCCGTCGAGGAGTAGCTGTCCCGCTCCGAAAGATGCGATGGGGCTCGCGGCGACCTGAGGCTTTGGTGCGGCGACGCAAGAACAGGGAGCATCCGCCGCAAGGATTGTTAGCGGTCACCCTCATTCAATTCGACGTTTTCTAACTCGGCCTCTCTGATACGCCACGAGCGACAGGCTTTCGTCCTTTGGTTAGCAGCTTTGTGGCCACTATCGCCACTTCGTCTTGATAACCGGAATCCGACAGCTTTACCAACTCGTTCTTTATCCACTCGTCCGAGTAAAAACCCCAGCCCTTCGACTTGAAATAATCCGATATCTCTTCCCTGTCTTTGTCCGTTGCGACTCGGCCTGCCGCAAGGCACAACTTTACTGATGTATTCGTCCGGCATGAGCCAGACTCCGCCACCTGAGCTACAAGACGAGCAAACACAATTTCCCGAAGCGTCTCTTCGTTGAAGAGCTTGTATCTATCATTTGGTTTCACATCTCTTAGGCCGTCGGCTTTGACCCCGGTGCTATCAAGGTAGGATTTGCACTCAATAACTAATAGTTCATTGCTGCGGCCTTTGTAAGCAAGAACATCGAGTTCCCATCTCGGAGACGATGGACGACCTATCTTGCGTTTTTCTTCTTTCGTAAGTTCAACTTTGAATCCGGTCTTGACCCAATACCCCTTATGCTCGAAGATCGTTTGTACGATGGATTCAAAGGAGTCCACTTACAACCCTTGCGAATCAACGGGGCGCCTGCCTCCGCTTTCGCCTTGCTAGGTCGGCATCTCATTCACGCCAGGAGCGACACGCTTCAGCGCTCCATCGGCGTTCAATTGTGACAAGGCGGTGCTTGTCATTTTGTCCGTGTTGGCCGACTTGCTCTTATAGCCCAGCTTCTTTATTTGCTTGGCGATGTCCTTCGAGTCGCGCCGTAGGGCTCAACGCCGATGCCGATCACCCAATCAGAACCATATCCACGGAAAAAAGGGATTGTACGGAACCGGATAATAGGCTGGGGCATCGTCGCTCGGGATGGTAAAGAGCCCGGACTCGATCGAGCCGAGCAGCGTCTCGAGCAGGCCGCGCTCGTCGGACAGGCCGCGCGAGGTCGCGTCGGTGCGGTCGGACATGCCGAGCGTGGCCTCGTCAAAGTGCGTCAGAAACTCCCGCAGCAACGCCGTCGCGTCGCTTTGCCGGCCGTCGCGCCCGGCCTTGGTCGCTTCGCGCAAGACCAACACCGTGTCGAGCAGCACCGCAGCCCGCCGCGCCGATTCCTCGCTGAAAAACGGCGGATCGCCCTCCGGCGACAGCCCGGCCGGTAGAACGATGTCGCCGGACATCGCCCGTTGTTCGCCGCTGGCGAGCGTGTACGACATCGACAGGTGCCCGACCGTCACGTCCTCTTCAAAGGTCGGCGGCTCGCGGAACGTGAGCCGCACCACGATTACGCCGCCCTCGCGAGCGCTGAAGAAAAGCGTCGGCACGTGCACGCGCGCCCCGCGGCTCCCCGGAATGTAGTCCGGCACGCCGTACACGTCGCGAATGCCGATGCCGTCGGGAACGTTGATCTGGAGATCGAGATCGAAGGCGGCGGGCGTGACGAAGAAATCGAATTCGTCCTCGAAGATGCGCGCGATGCGCTCGGCGTCGGAGAGGAAGAACGAGTTGGCCAGCCGGACGTTCGCCAGGTCGTTGCCCAGTTCGGTGCCGAAATCGACGCCGACGCCCATGATCGTGCAGCCGATGCCGAGCGAGGCCTGCGCGCGGATCATCTCGACAAACTCGGGCGAGCTGAACGGACCGACGGTGGGCCGCGCGTCGGTGAATAGGATCACGCGGTTGTCGTGCGTTTGGCTGGCCGAGCCGGCCACCTGCTCGAAGCCGACGCGCAGCGCCTCGAACAGGTGCGTGTTGCCCGCGGCTTTCAAGCGGTTGATGCGATCGCGAATCGCGTCGCGCTCGGCGGCAGACGTGGGCGGGAGATCGACCGTCACAAACTCATTGAACGACACGAGCGACAGGCGGTCGTCATCGCGCAGCCGGTCCAGCAGCGAGTGCAGCGCCTGCTGGACGGCTTCCAACTTCGAGCGGCGATCGGTCGCCGACGCGGCGGCGCCCATCGAGCCGCTGCGGTCCACGACGACGCTCAAATTGAGAGGGCGGCGCTGGAATTCGGCCAGATCGACGGTCGTGCCCAGCGCGACGAACAGGTCGACGCCGGCGGCCGGCTCGTTGAACGGCTGCCGGTATGCGACGGCGAAACTCGCGTAAATCTCGGGTGCGCCCTCGGGCGCTGCCAACGGGATGTCGTGCTCCGAGAGAAACCCCTCGACCGTAATCGCGTTCGGATCCGGCAGGGCACCGTCGCGAATCTGCGAGCGGGCCTCGGCGATGTCCTGCGTACCGCCCGGCGTCACTCCGGCCACATTCGCGTCGAAGGAGCCCGGTGTCCCCACCCCGCAGCCGAAGTGCGCTGCCAGGAGGACTGTTCCGAAACACGCGGTCGCCGCTCGCGTGACAATGGTGCGGACCGGCTGTTCATTCGACTTGTGTGCTCTTGCGGACATCGGCTCGTCTCCTAAAGAAGTGGTCGGCGGTGCGGCGGATGACCGATGCGGCGCCGGAACCCGTGCCCGGCGCCCCGGTCGCCCGGACGTCACCGCTGGAATTCTACGGCCAGCCAAGTGTCCCTGGACCGGACTGGCGCTCGTCCGCATGGATCTGCGAGCGCCGGAAGACGAATTCGGAGCCTGTGCATACCGAAAACTCCATCCGTGGCAATTCGAGGCGCGCGGGACCGTGTCGAACGGGCGGGGGACGCGGCTCGGTGGCGTTGGCCAAACTCCGGCGCACCGAACATTTCGGCCAGCTGGGCAAAGAACTCAGGCCTCCGGAACGCTGCGCGGCGAACCGCGTAGGCCGCCTTTTCCGAGGCGATGGCTACCGGGTCGCGCTGCGAGCGACGGTATGCAGCGCTTGCTTCCTCCCGCGTGTGGAAATAGACTTTTTCCGCGAACGTCGTAGATGTCACAGCGGTTCGTCGCCTTGTGAAAACTGACGCCGTCGATTACGCGGCCGTTGACGCGAACATATTTTCGAGGACGGGCCACAGTACGAGGCTCCCAAAGCGACTGAACCGATTTTTGTCAGAATGATTTGGAGAGGTGACCGAGTGGCTGAAGGTGCTGGTTTCGAAAACCAGTGTGCGGGTGACCGTACCGGGGGTTCGAATCCCCCCCTCTCCGTTTGACCCAACGCGCGTCTCGTAAGTCACGGGATACCAACGGCTTACGTGACGCGATTTGATTGACACAATTGATCGTGACAGGAATTGTGCCAATCAGCCGCTCAAGCAGCCGTGACCCACGCTTTGAAGCGGAGCGTGGCCGACGGATTGACCGGTTTGCATTCGACTCGAACCGGATCCTCACGAATGATCGCCCTCGGCTTGGGGCGCCTCCTTGGTTGATGCGGACGAACGATCACCGGCTCCGTTGCCGGCGGCGTTGTCCGCGAATCTCAATCTGCTCATCTGACGTTGTCCTTCTCGATCGGACAGCGAAAAATAGAGCCGCGTTATTCGGCTGCTTGCGTGACCGACCCAGGCCATCACGGTCGCCTCCGGAATTCCTTGGCTCGCGCATTGCGAGATGAACGCGTGCCGAAATCCGTGGACCGTCCCGTGTGGAAAGCCCCGCGCACCTACCGGCGCCGGAAAGCGCTCGGCCAACGGCGCAAGCACGCGGGTTTGGAGAATCACGCGAACCGTATCGGGCTTGAGCCGCCCGTCTCGCGGGCCGCCGAAAGCGTATCCGGCACGACCGCGCGGCAATCGTTCAAGAATGGTCCTGAGTTCTGCGTTCAGGGGAACAATCCGATCTTTCCGGTTCTTCGTTCTGCGGAGATCGTGGTCCAATCCGCCGCGCCGCCGCGCGTCGTTTCGGACGCGAACGACGTTGTTCTCGAAATCGACGTCGCTCCAGCGAAGGTTGGACAATTCGCGAACACGCAAGCCGGTTCGACTGAGCGCGACAACCACGTCGGCCAGCCAGATCAATGCCGGACGGCAACGGCAGTGCCTTTCGATGGCCGCGATCTCTTCCGGGGTAAAGCAATGGGTACTCGTCCCCGTGGGTTTCCGCAGCGCGAGCGAGAAAAGGCACTCTCGGGGAATTAGCTGTTCGCCCATCAGCCACTTCATCAGCTGCTTGACGAGTAGGCCCTCCAAATAGAGGGTCGCATCGCCATATTCGTCGTGACGGAGTTTCGTGAGGTAACGCGTGAGGATCTGTTTCGTGACACGGTTCCACGAATCAACCCCAGCCGCCTTGGCGAATGGAAGAAACTTGTCGAGCACTGCCGCATAGCGCGCCCGCGTGCTTTTGCTCGCGCCGCCGGGCCCGGGATCGGCGCATCATGTTCCCCGCCGAAGGAGCGTCGGCGGGGAACATGGTAAGAACGGCGAGACATCCGCACTCACACCAACTTCGCTGCTGTCACGGCGAACAGCCTAGCAGCGCTATGATCTGCTGCGTGTCTTCGATGAGCGCGACGGCATCGTCTACGGAAATGTGGTTTCCGCTTTGGGCCTCGACGGCGTTGATGAACGCTTCGAGCGCGTTGCAGGCCGCCACGTCATTGTTCTCGTTCAGGTCGTCCAGCGCCCGCACGACGGAATCCAGCTTGGCGTCCAGACTGTTCGCAATGCCGTTCACCAGGTTCAGGTCTACAACATCGACGATAAGATCTTGTGTCAGGCCGACAGGGCCGGCAACGGGAGTGCCGTTTACGGTGAAGCCCATGTTAACGCTGCCGGTGCGCCACCCACCAAAGAATGCGATGCGCGAAGTGTCTCCTGATTGGTCGTTACTAAAATTCCAACCGAAGCTCCCAGCCAGATGTTGGGCGACGACCCAGTACGTTGTGCCGTCCGCCAGGAACGTCCCACCCGAAAACGACGCGGTAAACAACATTGCAGTATTTGTGATACCGGAGATTGTGACCGTTTCCAAGGCTGCGCCGGGCTCGCCCGCGTTGTCTGAATAAACGCAAAGATCTATCTGGTCGAATGTACTAGAAGTCCTGAAAAGCGGGAGTTCGACCGAGGTCAGCGTGAATCCCAGGTTTGAACCCGCCGAGACCGTAAAGCGCATTGCATGCCTACGGACCGACCCATTTATACCCCCACCACCCGACGGGTTGAACCCTGAACCTAAATTGTCAAAGATAGTGTCTGCGCGGACGCTTGCGGGCAGACCGAGCGCCAAGGTTGGAGCGACCACAGTGACAGCCATCAGTAGTTTGGAAAATCGCATCGTACAATCCTTTCGATAAAGTTCCACAGAGTTCCAGGAGGCGGCCCACGACCGCCTTCCATCAACCAGCTCGAGAACGGCCTGCCGACCATCGACGACCGTCCTCACCCTCCGTACACACGGAAAACGAGCGCACGGGGAAGCGAAAAAGCGGACGAAGTTTTCGCGGCCTATAACCACTGACGGAAAAATGACTTACGATCAGTATCAAATTCTGTTATGATTGCGAACATGCCGGTCAAGAGCGAAGAAAACGAGCAACTCCAGCCCGCCGCGGGACCGGCTACGCTGTTGCTGACGCGCGTATCGGACGGCGACTCGGCAGCGGTCGCCGAGTTGCTGCCGCTGGTGTACGACCAGTTGCGCGCCATCGCCGGCGGACAGTTTCGCGGCCAACGGGCCAATCACACGTTGCAGCCCACCGCCTTGGTGCATGAGGCTTACCTGAAGCTGGTCGGGTCCGGCAGCCCGTGGAGCAGCCAGGCCCACTTCTGTGCCGTGGCCGCGACGGCCATGCGGCAGATTCTCAGCAATCACGCTCGGACCAAACGCGCCTCCAAGCGGGCCGGCCATCTGGTCGACCTCAGCGTGTCGGGGATCGAGACGCCTTCGGGCGCCAGGGTGCTCGATCTGGTCGCGCTGGACGACGCGTTGACCAAACTGGCCGCGCTGAACCAGCGCTACGCGCGCATGGTGGAGCTGCGTTTTTTCGGCGGGCTGACGGTCGAGGGAATCGCGGAACTCGAGGACGTTTCACCCCGGACCGTTAAGAAGGACTGGCGCAGCGCGCGGGCTTGGCTGCGGCGGGAGTTGGGGGAAGGAGCGTCGGCGTGACCGAGAGCGAGCGATTCGAGCGGGCCATGAAGCTCTTCCAGCGGGCTTGTAACCTGCCCGCGCCAGAGCGATCCGGATTTCTTGCCGAGGCTTGTGGCGCGGACGTGGACCTGAGGCGCGAGGTCGAGTCTCTACTCGAACACGATGCACAGGAAAATGAGACCCTTTTACAGGCCGAGGGCGGCGGCGTGGCCCAGGCGCTGGTTAGCGCGGCCACGGGAACGGCCGACGCCTTCGCCGGCTACGAGGTCATTCGCGAGCTGAGCCACGGCGGGCAAGGGGTCGTCTATCAGGCGATCGAGAAGGCCACCAAGCGCAAGGTCGCCATCAAGGTGCTGCTGGAGGGGCCTTACGCCTCGGCCTCCGCACGGCGGCGTTTCGAGCGCGAGATCGAGCTGGTCGCCAGCCTCAAACATCCGAACATCGTCGCGATCTACTATTCCGGCCTCACGCACGACGGGCGGCAATTCTGCGTGATGGACTACATTCGCGGCGTGTCGCTGACGCGCTACGTGCGCGAGCAGAAGCTGCCGCTGGAGGCGGCGCTGAAGCTCTTCGCCACGGTCTGCGAGGCGGTGCAGTACGCGCACAACAAGGGCGTGATTCACCGCGACCTTAAGCCGGCCAACATCGTCGTGGACGCGGACGGCAACCCCAAGGTGCTTGACTTTGGGCTGGCCAAACAGATCGGCGGTCCGGAGCAGAC